>DAIRFN010000094.1:0-16649 GCA_036795065.1 Vicinamibacterales bacterium | reverse complement strand
AGGCGCGCAGCAGCCGGCCGCCCATCGGCGTGACCGTGCGATCGATCTCGTGGAGCAGCGAGCCCTGCCGCCCGCCGTCGGTGGACTCCACCACCTCGAGGTGCTTCAGCGTGGTGGGATCGATCAGCAGGGAGTCGGACGCGTGCCTCAGCCGGATGCTGCGCACGTGCGCGAGCTCGGCCTTCTGCGTGTCGCGCAGATGCCGCACCAGCGCGCCCGCCGCCGCCACCGCGGCCTGCCGGCGCTCGAGCCCGAAGCCGTCCAGGCTGCTCACGCGCAGCTGCTCCATCAGGGTCTGCCGGGCGCTCTCGAGATCGAAGTGCCAGCCGTCCACCTCGGTGACAGGCAGCTCGAGCCGGCCGATCTCGGGGATGGCCTCCTTCACATCGTAGCCGGCGGCGACGACGATCTCGCGCGGGCGCAGCACGGCGATCTCGTCCTGCAGCGCCTGGAGGCCTTCGGGACCGGTGTACTCGGCCACGTCGAACTCGCCGGTCGAGAGGTCCAGCAGCGCCACGCCGTACTCGGCCGTGCGGTTGGCGGCGACCGAGGTGGGGGAGACGGACATCAAGAACGCGGGCTCGCGCGCGTCCAGGTAGGCCGCGTCCGCCAGGGTGCCCGGCGAGACCACGCGCACCACCTCGCGCTTCACCACGCCCTTGGCCTTCTTCGGGTCTTCCACCTGCTCGCAGATGGCCACCCGGTAGCCCTTCTTCACCAGGCGCGCGATGTAGCCGTCGGCGGCGTGGTATGGAACGCCACACATCGGCACCGCGGTGCCCGACGCGTCCTTCGAGCGCGACGTCAGCGTCAAGTCCAGCGCGCGCGCCGCCACCAGCGCGTCCTCATAGAACATCTCGTAGAAATCGCCCATCCGGAAGAAGACCAGGGCGTGGCGATACTGCCGCTTCGCCTCGAAGTACTGGCGCATCGCGGGCGTGAGGGTCGTGCCGGCCGGCACGCCGAGGGGCGCAGAGCTGGAGGGCTGGGACACGGCTGGTGTTCGAAAAACGGACAAGGTCGAGTATACGATGGCGGAGCAACCCACCGCCCGTGCTCATTCTCTCGCTCGATACCACGACGCGCGCTGGAAGCGCGGCCCTCGTCCTCGATGGCCGTGTGCTGGCGGTCTTCGAGGGCGACGCCACGCGCACGCATGGCGAGCGACTGCCCGGCGAGCTCGATCGCGTGCTGGAGGCGGCGGGCGTGTCCCTGCACGACGTCGATCTGCTGGCGGTGGCGTCGGGCCCGGGTGCGTTCACGGGCCTGAGGATCGGCCTCGCGTCCATGCAGGGCGTGGCGATGGCCGCCGACCGCCCGGTCATCGGCGTCTCGGCCCTCGAGGCCCTCGCGTTCGCCGCCTTCGAGCGGATGCACGTCGATTCGGCACGCGTGGGCGGCTGGATGGACGCGGCCCGCGGCGAGGTATTCGCCGCCTTGTACGACGTCCACCTTGTCACGGATGGCGACCCGGCGTCCAACGCTCAGACTCACCTCACGGAGGTCGCGGGACCAGTGGTCGGCCCGCCCGACCAGGTGTGGGCCGACTGGGAGTCCCTGCGCGTGCCGGGCATGACCATCGCAGGCGACGGCGCCGTGCGGTACGCCGCGGCGCTCGGAGAGGACGTTCGGGTGCTGCCGCCGCCCGCCCTCGCGCCCGCCATCGCCCGGTTGGCCTTCTGGACGGCCCGGGCGGGAGGCCCCCATCCGCCCCACCAGCTGCGACCGTTGTACGTTCGGCGTCCCGACATCGGGCGCCCGTAGCCCTGCCCGCCCGTGGTGCCAACGCCGCCCACTCCTCCTGTCGTGGAACCGCTGGCAGGCGCCCGCGACCTCGACGACGTGCTGGCCATTGAGGAGGCAACTTTTTACAACCCGACCACCCGGGAGTGGTACGAGGCCGAACTGGCACGGCCGGAGGTCTGCTTCGTTTACGTCATCCGCACGGACGAGGCGCCGGTGGCCGGATTCGTCGCATTCTGGCGCGTGCTGGACGAAATGCACATCAACAACCTGGCCATCGACCCCCGGTGGCGCGGCCGCGGCCTTGGTCGCGCGCTGCTGCGCGGTGTGATGGCGGCCGCCACCGGCCGCGGTATCCGCCGGGCCACGCTCGAAGTGCGCCGGTCGAACACGCCGGCGATACGCCTGTACGAGACCGAGGGCTTCGCCATCGTCGGGGTGCGGCCGAATTACTACTCGAACCCCGTGGAGGACGCCCTGGTGCTTGCCGCGGCAGTTGAATCGCCCCGATGAGGGTGGTAGAGTGCCCGCATAGGGGCTGGTGATCGAACGCCGGACCCCGGAAGGAGGCAAGCCCCATGGCTGAGGCACAGGACTTGAAAACCCTGCTCCTCGAGACCAACGACGAGTATCGCCAGTTGGCCTCCCAGCATCACGACCTCGACGAACGGCTGGTCGTCCTCGAATCCAAGCACTACCTCTCAGACGAAGAACAAGTCGAAGAAGTCACCCTCAAGAAACGGAAGCTGCACTTGAAGGATCGAATGGAAGCGATCCTGCGCGACCATCGCGCCGGTCATTCCGCACACGCCGTCTCGGTGTGAACACGGCAGGGCGGTCGCGCCCGAACGGGGCCACCTCACGGGGTGGCCCTTCTCTTGTACGCCGGGGCGCGGCCGTCTTGACCTATGATCGTGGCTCGATGTTCATCGATCGTGCCGGGTTCCCCTTCATCCTCATCGCCCTGGCCCTGGCCGTGGGGGCGGCGTGGGGCGGCGGACGCGCCTGGGCCGTGCCGTTCCTGGTGCTGGCCGCCTTCTTCGTCTTCTTCTTTCGCGACCCCAACCGCACCACCCCGACCGATCCCGGCCTGGTGATGTCGCCCGCGGACGGCCGCGTGATGATTGCCGGCGACCCGCCGGGGCCCGGCGCCCCCAAAGGAGACTGGCGCCAGATCAGCATCTTCCTCTCACCCATGGACGTGCACGTGAACCGCACGCCGGTGGAAGGGAGGGTGACGCACGTCGAGTACCACCCGGGCAAGTTCCTGCCGGCCTACAAGGTGGAGGCTGGCCAGTTGAACGAGTGGACCGAGGTGTGGTTCGAGCGCGACGGCCGGCCCATCGTGTGCCGCCAAATCGTCGGCGTGCTGGCCCGGCGCATCGTCTGCCGGCTGAACGCGGGAGACACGGTGACCCGCGGACAACGGTTCGGCGTGATGAAGTTCGGTTCGCGGATCGACCTGTTCGTGCCCCCGGACGCCCGCATCCTGGTCAAGCCCGGCGATCGAGTGGTCGCGGGTGAAACCGTGCTCGCCACGATGTCGTAACACACGTGAAGGGCGACCTCGTGAACCAGAGCCAGCACATGCACCCGAGAATTCACCCGGTCCCGCGGCCTGCCGAGCAGCGCGGGCTGCGGCGGGGCGTGTCGCTACTGCCCAGCCTGTTCACCATCGCCAACCTGTTCTGCGGCTGGGCGTGTGTCATCTATGCCATGCGCAGCGACCTGACGACGGCTGCGCCGTTCATTGGCATCGCCATCGTGCTCGACATGCTCGACGGCCGCATCGCCCGCATGACGGGTACGAGCAGCGACTTCGGCGTGCAGCTCGACTCACTGGCCGATCTCATCTCGTTCGGCATGGCGCCGGCCATCCTGGCGTTCCAGTGGGGCCTCGCGCCCCTTGGCCGGTTGGGATGGGCGGTGGGATTCCTGTTCGTCACGGCCGCGGCGCTGCGCCTGGCGCGGTTCAACATCCAGACGCACTCCGACAAGCGCTACTTCGTCGGCATGCCCAGCCCGGCCGCCGCCGCCATCCCGGCCGCCACGGTGTTCTATTTCCCCGAGGGCATGCACACCTTCCAGCAGGCGTTGCCGGCCCTGGCCGTCGTGCTCGTGCCCGCGCTGCTGATGGTGAGCACCATCCGGTTCCGCAGCTTCAAGTCCATCGACCTGGGCACCAAGCGCAGTTACCGGGGCCTCATCGCTCTCGCCGCCGTCATTGCGGCCGTCGCCAGTCGGCCGCACGAGGTGCTGCTGCTCATGGCCTACGCGTACCTCGCGTCGGCCTTCATCGGCATGGCGATGAGCCGGTTCCGATCGCACCACCCGGCCGAGCCCCCGCAGCAGACCTAGCCCGCGGGCCCCTGGTCCACCGGAAACTCCATCGTCACGGTCGTCCCGACCCCGCGCGTGGACTCGACGGTGATGTGGCCGCCCGACGCCTCGACGTTTCTCTTGGCGATGGTGAGCCCCAGGCCCGTTCCCGTGGCCTTGGTCGAGAAATAGGGCTCGAAGATCCGCTGCAGAGCCTCGTCGTCCATGCCCACGCCCGAGTCGGCCACGCTCAGGCGCACCACGCCGGCATGCTCGGACGTGGGTGTGGTGAAGCGGAGCCGCCCGCCGTTGGGCATGGCGTGCAGGGCGTTCTCGATGATGTTGGTGAGGGCGCGACTCACCAGGAGCCGGTCGATCCGGACCGCGGGCAACCCGGGTGACAGGCTCACCTCGAACGCGACGCGCCCCGCGAGCCCGGCGCGGTAGGGCTCGACGATCTCGTTGACGAGGGCCGGAAGGTCCTGCGGCTGCGGCCTCGGCTTTGGCGAGGACGCGAAGCTCGAGAACTCGGCCGAGATCTGCCGCAGCAGCCGCACCTGCCCGAGGATGCTGGCGATGCAGTCGTCCACCACCGGCCCGAGAGGTCGTCCGCGATCGGCGTGCACGCGCGCCAGGTGCTCGGCGTTCAGCTGAATGGGCGTCAGCGGGTTCTTGATGTCGTGCGCCACCTGCCGCGCCATGTCGGCCCAGGCCGCGAGCCGGTTGGTGCGCTCGAGCTCGGCGCGCTGCCGCCGCAGGTCGTCGGCCATGGTGTTGAACGCCTCGACCAGCCGGCGCAACTCGTCGTTCGACGTCGCCACCACGTGCGCGTCGAGATCGCCGCGGGCAATCCGGCGGGTGGCACGCATCAGGCGGTTGACCGGATCGGCGATGCGCTCGGCCATCGAGTAGCCCATGCCGGCGCCGAGCATGATGAACAACAGGGCCGCCAGCAGCACGCGGCGATCGAGCTCTTCGATCTGGCCCTCGATCTCCTGCTGGCGCGAGGTCAGGGGCACCATCAGGATGGCGTCACGCGCCTGGATGCGTACGGGCGCCGCGGCCACCAGGTACTCGACGGGGCCCACGGCCTCGCGGCCGACGAACGACGGCCGCCCGTCCAGCAGGATGGCCCGATACATCTCGCCGGGTGTGCGCGTGGAGAGCAGGCCGGAGGCGAAGAGGTTGCGCTCGCTGGACGCCAGCAGGGCGGGGCCGTCGAAGATGTTGACATCCTCGGCAATCACTCGGCTCAGCCACACGACGATGTTGTCGTCGACCACGGGGAGGGCCGCCAGGCCCCTCACCTGGAGGCTGCCGAAGTCCTCCACGACGCGGCTGGCCACACCGGCCGTGCGCGTCGCCTCCATCTCGATGTCGGCGAACATCAGGGCCGCAAAGTACGCGCGCGCCACGAAGGCAAGGGCCACCACCGGAACGACGGCCGCCGCGACGAAGGCGAGGAACAGCTTGCGATAGAAACTCGCGCGCACCTCGCGCAGCAGGGCGCGTCCCGACGTGGGCGTGCGCGCGGCGACCGTGCCATACACCATCGCGCCCAGCACTGCAGCCACGAACGCAAGGAACGCGAGCGACACGAGCTCGGCCATCACGATGAGGTGGCCGAAGCCGGTGTCGGTCCACGCGCTCAGCACGTAGATGGCGCCGCGGTCGTTCAGCACGTAGGCCTCGGCGGCACGACCGTCGTGCGTGAGCGAGATCCAGAACGGGACGCGGTTGGCCGAGGCCCGCTGGAAGGCCTGCTCGTCGAGCGGCCACGCCCGCGACTCGGATGCGTAGAGCACCTTGCGGCTCCAGCCGTAGACCGCGAAGTTCACCGGGGTCCTTGGCGCGGGCTCGGGCTCGGTGAAGCCCGAGCGCAACAGCGCCACGTAAGGACTCTGCGCCGAGACGAACGAGAGGTTGGCGTAGTCGAGCATCACGTGCACCACCACGTGACCGACCTGCCGGCGCTGTCCCCCCGCGTCGGGCACGCAGATGGCGCGGCCCGCGTGCAACAGGCGGCGTTCCTCCGCGAAGAAGGGCGACACCTCTTCGAAGATGTCCCACTCGCAGCTGCCCTCGGCGGCGGCCTGCGCGCCGGCGACGTCCGGCAGCTTGAGGGCGAACCGGCTGACCATCGCACCGGTGGCGTTGTAGAGCTCGACGCTCGACGTGAGCCGCTGGCGGGCGAGCGCGGTCTCGGACCACACGCGGAACGCCGCGTCCACGGGCGGCGCGCCCGGCGGCATGGGATCGGCCGCGCGCACCAGGTCGTCGAGCCCCTCGATGCGGTCGATGTTCGCCAGGGCATCGGCCAGGCGCGCCTGCAGTGTCCGCCGCTGCTCGAGCACCTCGGGCGCGTAGATGGTCTCGACCACCGCCCGCCGCGCGCCACCCGCGGCATCGACCATCGATGGATAGAACGCCAGTGACGGCAGCACCAGGGCCAGGATGGCCGCCAGCAGCCGCGCCGCCTGCGAGGCGTGACGGAGCCTGGAACGGATGCGCCCGATGCGCCAGGCGACGGCGACGATGAAGCCAAACGCCAGAAGGGCCGGCAGCGTCGGCGTCCAGAACGACATCACGCCCGGCGCCACAACCGCGAGGGGCGCCACGAACCACGCCGCCACGGTCAGCGACCGCAGCAGCGGTGCGTATGCGGCGCTGCGCGCCCATGGCGGACGCGCCAGGCGCAGGACGCTGACGGCGAGGGTGACGACGGAGGCGCTGAGCGTGATGATGCCAATCAGGATGGCGAGGCGCGCCCAATCCCAGGGCCGCAACCCGTAGTGCAGGATGTCCACCGGCACGCGCGCGACGCCGTGCCGGATGAACGCTTCGTATCCAACCACCAACGCGGTGACGATGACGCCGGCCACCATCTGGCTGGCCAGGAACGCGAGCACCTGCGCGGGCGCGGGCTCGCCCGAGCGGCCGGGGACGCGCCGACGCTGGCGCCAGCGGTCCAGCGTCGACACGCCGAGGCCCACCAGTCCGGCAACCAGGAGGCTCGATGAGAGGAAGTGAAGCGGCGAAGCGAAGAACGCCGGCGGCCGCAACAGATCGAGCGATGCCGGCGGGAGGAGGGGCGCGCCGCTCAGGCCGCCCAGATCGATCGCCAGGCCCAGCAGCCAGCGCGCAGCCACGAGCAGCACCACGACACCCATCGTCGCGAGGGCCACGGCGCCTGGTGACCGGGCCCACCGGCGCCAGTCGAGCAGCGGCCCGCTCGCGAGCAACAGGAGCACGGCGACCGCGGTCACCAGCGCCGCCTCCACGCCGCGCCGGAACGACGACCGCGCGCGCTCGAGTGACGACGACGACACCCTCACCGAGGCCAGGGTGTCGCCCGTGGTGGTGGAACGGAGCACGAACTCGTCGGGCCCCGCCTCGCCGCCCCCTTCGAACTGAGGGCGCACGGCGACGCTGACGAGGCCCGTGGGCAGGATGTAGTCGCCGGCCTCTCCGGCCTGGTCGACGCGCGCGAGCGGGGCCTGGAGCACCAGCGCGCCCACGCGGCGCGTGGCGTCACTCGCGTCGAACAACGGGTGCACCCGGACGATCCTGAGCCCCTGCGCAGCCGGCGCCAGGAACACCGCATCTGGACCCGTCACGCGGGCATCGGGCAGCTCCCGGGGCCGCCCGGTCCACGCCACCGGCAGGGTGGTAATCCCGTACAGCGTGGCCGCCACGGAAGGCGGCGCCGCGGCGGTGGCCGCCAGCAGGGCGTCGAACAGTCGCCGCTCGGACGCCGGCTCGCCCTGCGCCGCGAGCTGCAGGTGCTCCAGGTCAACCGGCGTTCGATCGACGACCCCCTGCAAGGCATCCTCGATCTGGCGCACCGTCGCTTCGACGGCCGTTGCGACCCGCGCGCGCGCCGCGGCCTCGTCCGCGCCGAACCGGCGCTGCTCGAGCACGCGTCCGCCCAACCACAGGCCCACGACCGTGACCAGGCCGCCGACGGCCAGGCGAGTGACGGATCGGCTCACATGGGAGGATCGCCGCATCGGGAGAGGCCATTGTACCGGGGTAACATGGAGAGCTCACCGATTCATGGATCAGTCACGCGCGCTCAAGCTGTTGCTCAAGCGGGGCGCCCTTGTCACCGCGGCCAACTGGCCTGTCGTGGTCGTCCAGTTCGTGGCCGATACCTTCTTCAAAGCGCTCCTGGCCGTGCCCATCGCCGGCGGCGTCGTGCTGGTCATGCTGCTCGTCGGCGCCGAGCCATCGGACCTGCTGCGCCTCGAGTATCAGGACATCGTCCCGACGCTCATCGGCGCGCTCGTCGCGCAACCCGTGGCCCTGGCGGCGTTCCTCGGCGCGCTCGGCCTGGTCGCGGTCGGCGGCTCGGTGCTGATGGTCGCGGTGAAGGCCGGGACGCTGACCGTGCTGGTAGCAGGGGAGCGCGCGGCCGGAGCCATCGAGCACCCGCCGCTGCACCTGTCGGCACTGACACGTGCCTCGCGCTTTTCCATCGAGCGGTTCACCGCCGGCATGCGGCGGTTGTTCCGGCGCTATCTCGCGCTGGTCACGACGCTGGCCGCGGCCTACGCCCTCTCGTTCGCGGCCTATGCCTTCTTCGTGCTCGGCCCGCCCCTGGCCGACGTGCTGGAAGGCCCGATGATGGTCACCCTGGCATCCCTCTGGGTGATCGGGCTCATCACGCTGGTGAACTTCCTCTATCTGCTGACCCAGCTCGTCGTGGCGGCAGACGACTGCTCGGTCGGCGAGGCCCTGTCCCGGGTCGCGCAGCTGCTGGTGGGGGAGGCGCGGTCCATCCTCGGCGTGCTCGGCGCCATCCTCGCCCTGATGGTCCTGACGACGGCGGGGTCGGTGCTGGCGACAGCGGCGCTGGGGCTGATTGGGTTCGTGCCATTCGTCGGCCTGGCGGCCCTGCCGCTTCAGGTGATCGCGTGGCTGCTGCGAGGGTTGGTCTTTCAATACATCAGCCTCACCGGGGCGGCGGCGTACTTGCGGCTGCATGAGGAGAGAGAAAAGAGCGCAGTGAAAAGAGAAACGCTCGAAGTGTCGAGCTGATCGCCCGCTCCCGGCTGTTACTTCCTGCGTGCACTTGCCTGCTATCGTTCCGGCGGCACCGTCACGCCCGGAAGCGCCTCCATCGCCACCGGTGGCGCCTCGATGCGCTCACCGAACCCCTGCAGCCGCCCATCGCGTGTCACGGCCACCAGCCGGGCGCCGGTAGGCCGCGCCTGGAACCTCAGATGGGGGGCCGCACTCAACTCGCCCGAGGGGGCAATCGTGCCCAGGGGCTTACCGGTGCCAGGGTCGAACACCGCCACGCTATTGGCCAACGGCACGAAGATCGCCCCTCGATACACCTGCGGCCCCCCCACCGGACGCGCCGAGAGCTCGGCCGTCCAGCGCAGGCTGCCCCCACCCAGGGCGACGGCCCGCAGCACGTTGTCCTTCGCGACGAAATAGATGTGCCGATCGTCGCTCGTGGCCGGACCAGTCACGTCGCCGCCCACCCGCCAGCGCCAGCGCTGCCGACCGCTCACGAGATCGAGGCTGAAGGCGGCGTTGTCGGTGGTGCCGACAATCAACTGCCCGTCCAGGGCGGAAAGGCTGGTGATCCGGCCCGCCAGCGTCCGCGCCCATTGCTTCTGACCCGTGGCGAGATCGACCGACAAGACCTGCGCCCCCTCGAGCGCGAGATACAGGCGATCGAGCCCCGCGGCTGGGGGCACGACGAGAGCCGCGCCGAGGGTGGTGCGCCAGACCAGCTCGCCGTCACTCGCGCGCAGGGCCGCGAGGTCGCCGGCCTCGGTCGAGCACAGCAGCCACCCGTTGTCCCACGTGACCGTCACCATGCGGCCGGGGAACGGCGTGCGCCACCTCGTGACCCCGCTTCGCACGTCGAGGGCCTCGACCAGGCCCTCGGTGGCCGCGAACACCAGGCCATCGCCCGAGGAGGGCGCGATGGTGGTGGTCAGTTCGCGTCGCCAGCGCACCACGCCGCGATCCAGGTCGACGGCCACCAGCGCGCCGCCACGCAGCGGCACGTACGCGGCCGCGGCATCGTATGCGACCGGCGCCGCCGCTGGCGTGTCGAGCGGCACCAGCCAGCGCAGGTCCAGCGTGATCAGCGTGGCGGCGGCGGCCTGCGCCAACGCCAGCAGGATCAGGAGCATCGCCAGTTATAATAGCCTCCTTACCTCGAAGCCCCGTGGCACACGAAACCATCCTCGTTCTCGACTTCGGCTCACAGTTCACGCAGCTCATCGCGCGACGGCTGCGCGAGCTCTCGGTGTACTCCGAGATCCTGCCCTTCAACACGCCGCTCGACGCGATTCGCGCAAAGCAGCCCCGGGGCATCATCCTCTCGGGCGGGCCCAGCAGCGTCCGCGACGAGGGCGCGCCCCGGCCCGACCCGCAGGTGCTGCACCTGGGTCTGCCCACGCTGGGCATCTGCTACGGCATGCAGCTGATGACCGACATGCTGGGCGGCACGGTGGGCAGCGCGCCACACCGCGAGTTCGGCCACGCCGTCATCCGCCGCGAGCGCGATGACGCGCGCATGTTCCACGCGGTGCCGGACGAGCTGCGGGTGTGGGCCAGCCACGGCGACTTCGTGGCCGCCGCCCCGCCGGGATTCCAGGTCACCGCGACCAGCGCCAACGCGCCCGTCGCCGCCATGGAGGCGCCCGACCGCGGCTACTACGCGCTGCTGTTCCACCCCGAGGTGGCGCACACCGAGCAGGGCACCGAGATCCTCCGCAATTTCGCGTTCGGCGTCTGCGGGTGCACGGGCGACTGGACCATCAGGTCGTTCATCGACGAATCCACGGCGCGCATCCGCGCCCAGGTGGGGGAGGGGCGCGTCGTCTGCGCCCTGTCGGGCGGCGTGGACTCCACCGTGGCCGCCACGCTCATCCACACCGCCGTCGGCGACAAGCTCGAGTGCATCTTCGTCGACAACGGCCTGCTGCGGCTGAACGAGGCCGAGCAGGTGATCGAGCGCTACAAGAAGCTGCAGCTGCCGGTGAACTTCGTGGATGCGTCCGACGTGTTCCTCGGGCGGCTCGCCGGCATCACGGATCCCGAGCAGAAGCGGAAGATCATCGGCGCCACGTTCATCGACGTCTTCGAGGAAGAGGCGAAGAAGCTCGGCCACTTCGACTTCCTGGCGCAGGGCACGCTCTATCCGGACGTCATCGAGTCGGTCTCGGTGCGCGGGCCGTCGGCCACCATCAAGAGCCATCACAACGTGGGCGGGCTCCCCGAGCGGATGCGCTTCAAGCTCGTCGAGCCCCTGCGCGAGCTCTTCAAGGACGAGGTCCGCGCCGTCGGGCGCGATCTGGGCATCGACAAGGAGTTCCTGGTCCGCCAGCCGTTCCCCGGGCCGGGCCTCGCGGTCCGCGTACTCGGCGAGTTGACCCGCGAGCGGCTGGCGCTGCTGCAGCGCGCCGACGCCATCGTGGCGAACGAGGTGCGCGGCGCCGGCTGGTACGAGCGGCTCTGGCAGAGCTTCGCCGTGCTGCTTCCAGTGCAGAGCGTCGGTGTGATGGGCGACGCCCGCACCTACGAGTTCACGGTCGCCATTCGCGCGGTCGAGAGCCTCGACGGCATGACCGCCGACTGGGCGCGGCTGCCTCACGACCTGCTCGCCAGCATCTCCTCGCGCATCGTCAACGAGGTGAAGGGCATCAACCGGGTGGTGTACGACATCAGCTCGAAGCCCCCAAGCACGATTGAGTGGGAGTAGGGGAGTGCTGAGTGCGGGGTGCGGGGTGCTGAGTGCGAGTGCGGCGGGCATGGTGCGGTGTGCGAGTGCGGAGTGCGACTGGGCACGCGGCATCCCGCTTCTCGCGGGCAGCACCCGGCACTCACGCCTTGCACTGAGCACCCGGCACTCGCACTCAGCACCCCGCACTCCGCACTAAGCACCCTCTTCAGGTTCTCCATGCCCGACTTCGTCCACCTGCACCTGCACACCGAGTTCTCGCTGCTCGACGGCGCCTGCCGCATCGACGAGCTGCTCGATCAGGTCCAGAAGCTCGGCCAGAAGTCGGTGGCGGTCACCGAGCACGGCAACATGTTCTCGTCGGTGGTCTTCCACGACGCGGCGCGAAAGCGGGGTCTCAACCCGATTCTCGGGTGCGAGGTGTATGTCGCGCCCGGCAGCCGGTTCGACAAGAACGGCACGGCGGGGGAGACGGCCAACCACCTGGTCCTGCTGGCCGAGAACGCGGTCGGCTACAAGAACCTGATCAAGCTGGTCTCGGCAGGCTACACCGAGGGCTTCTACTACAAGCCGCGCATCGACAAGGCGCTGCTGGCGCAGCACGCCAGCGGCCTCATCGGCCTCAGCAGCTGCCTGAAGGGCGAGGTCGCCACCGAGGTGCGCGGCCCACACCCGCACAAGGCCATCGCCGCGGCGTCGACCTTCCAGGACATCCTCGGCAAGGGCAACTTCTTCCTCGAGATGCAGTACCAGGGCATCGAGGAACAGCGCATCGTCAACAACGGGCTGCTGCCCATCGCGCGCGACCTGGGCATGCCGCTGGTGTGCACCAACGACGTGCACTACCTGAAGCACGGCGATCACAAGCCTCACGACATCCTGCTGTGCATCGGCACGGGCAAGGGCGTGAACGACGAGCACCGGCTGCGCTACCACGGCGACCAGTTCTTCCTGAAGTCGGCCGAGCAGATGGCGCAGGTGTTCGGCGACTACCCCGAGGCGATGGCCAATACGCTGCTGATCGCCGAGCGCTGCAACGTCACCATTCCGAGCGGCGAGAACCACCTGCCGAAGTTCGAGGTCCCAGAGGGCTTCACGCTCGAGGGCTACTTCGAGCACGAGACGCGTCTGGGCTTCGCGCAGCGCCTCGAGCGCCTGCGCCAGCTCGAGGCCGAGGGCAAGCTGCGCCACACCATCGCGGAGTACGAGGAGCGCCTCACGTACGAGATCGCGATGATCAAGAAGATGGGGTACCCCGGGTACTTCATGATCGTGTGGGACTTCATCCGCTACGCGCGCGAGCAGGGCATCCCGGTGGGCCCGGGCCGCGGCTCGGCGGCCGGCAGCCTGGTCGCGTGGTGCCTGCGGATTACCGACGTGGACCCCCTGCACTACGACCTGCTGTTCGAGCGCTTCCTGAACCCCGAGCGCGTATCGCTGCCCGACATCGACGTGGACTTCTGCGAGCGCCGGCGCGGCGAGGTCATCGACTACGTCACGCGCAAGTACGGCCGCGAGAACGTCTCGCAGATCATCACCTTCGGCACGATGAAGGCCAAGGCCGTGGTGCGCGACGTGGGCCGCGCCATGGACATGCCGTACGCCGAGGTGGATCGCATCGCCAAGCAGATCCCGGCGGCGCTCGACATGACGCTCGAGAAGGCGCTGGCCGAGAATCCGGTCCTCAAGCAGATGCAGGACCAGGACTCGAGGGTCAAGGACGTGCTCGACATGGGGCGGCGGCTCGAGGGCATGTCGCGCAATGCGGGCGTTCACGCCGCGGGCGTGGTCATCGCGCCCGGCCCCATCAGCGACTTCGCCCCGCTCTACAAGAGCAACCGCGACGAAATCACGACCCAGTGGGCCATGAAGGAGGTCGAGCGCGTCGGCCTCCTGAAGATGGACTTCCTGGGCCTGAGCACGCTGACGCTCATCCAGGACGCGCTGGCCGAAATCAAGCGCACCGAGGGATTCGTCCTCGACATCGACGGCATCCCGCTCGACGACCCGAAGACCTACCAGCTCTTCGTCGATGGTCAGACCTACGGCATCTTCCAGTTCGAGAGCTCGGGCATGCGCGAGATTCTCCGGAAGGCCAAGCCGCAGCGGCTCGACGACCTGATCGCGATGAACGCGCTCTATCGCCCCGGCCCGCTCAAGAGCGGCATGGTGGACGACTTCATCTCTCGCAAGGCCGGCCGGAGCGAAGTGAAGTACGAGCTCCCGCAGCTCGAGCCCATCCTCTCGGACACCTACGGCGTCATTGCCTACCAGGAACAGGTGATGCGCATCGCATCGGTGCTGGCCGGCTTCTCGCTGGGCCAGTCCGACGTGCTCCGCAAGGCCATGGGGAAGAAGGACCCCAAGGTCATGGCCAAGCAGCGCGAGGCCTTCATGGCAGGCGCGAGCGCCAAGGGCGTCAACGAGAAGAAGGCCGCCAAGATTTTCGACTTGATGGAGTACTTCGCCGGGTACGGCTTCAACAAATCGCACTCGACCGCCTACGCGTACCTCGCCTACCAGACGGCCTACCTGAAGGCGAACTACTCCCGGCACTTCGCGGCGGCGCTGCTCACCATCGAGGCTGCCAACACCGACAAGCTGGCGCTCTACATCGGCGAGTGCCGCGATCGCGGCATCCAGGTGCTGCCGCCCGACATCAACGAGAGCCAGCTGCACTTCACGGTGGTCCCCGAGGGTGTGCGGTTCGGACTCACGGCCATCAAGGGGCTGGGCGAGGGTGCCATCCACTCCGTCCTCGACGTCCGCGCCGCCTCGGGGCGCATCACCTCGCTCCACCAGTTGTGCGAGTCGTTGGACCTGCGCCTCGTGAACAAGCGCGTGCTCGAGGCGCTGGTGAAGTCGGGCGCGTGCGACACGCTGATCCCGCAGGGCGTCCCGCTCACCGCCGGACGCGCCACGCTGTTCGGGGCGGTGGACGGCGCCATCGAGCACGGGAACCGCACCCAGCGTGACCGCGACCGCGGGCAGGCCGACCTGTTCGGCGGGGGCGAGGAGGGTGGCCTCACCATCATTCGCCTGCCCGACACGCCACCCTGGACCGAGATGGAACTGCTCGGCTACGAGAAGGAGGCGCTCGGGCTGTTCCTGAGCGGCCACCCGATCGATCGGCACGCCGGCGACCTGCGTGCGTTCGGCGCGCGCACGGTGGGCGATCTCACCCTGGGCGACCTGCCGCCGTCCACCGACGGCTCTCCCGGCCGGCTGCTGATGGAGGACGTCCACGTGGGCGGCATCGTCTCGGGTCTCCGACCGCTGAAGACGAAGAAGGGCGACCCGATGTGCGTCTTCTCGCTGGAAGACCACCAGGGCACGGTCGAAGTGGTGGTGTTCCCCGAAACCTACGCGCGGTACCGGGCCGCGTGCGAGAACGGCGCCGTGCTGCTGGTGCGCGGCAAGTTCGAGCGCGACGAGGAGTCGGCCCGCCTGCAGGCCACCGAGGTGCTGCCGCTGTCACAGCTCCGGGAACGGCTGTCGCGCGGCGTACGGATTCGTTTGAAGGCCGGCATCCCGCGTGAGACCATAGGCCAGCTCTGGGACGTCATCGCCGAGTTCCGCGGCGACCGGCCGCTGGCCATCGAGGTGGTGGTGAACGGCGGTGCCGAGCACACGGTGGTGCGGATGGACATCAACCCGTCGATCCGCGTCCGTCCCTCGGAGCAATTCGTGACGGCGGTGGAACGGCTCTGCGGGCAGGGCACGGTGGAGGTTCACTAGAAGTGAGAAGTGAGAAGTCAAAAGGTGAGGAGTCACAGCGAAGAAACCCACACGAGGCTCAGACGCGTGCTCTCCGCTTGTCACTTCCCACTTCCCACTTCGGATTTCTCACAGTTCACTTGATCACGTTTCACCATGGCTGATCTGCTGGAATTCGAAGAACCCATCGGCATCCTGTTGAAGGAGATCGAGGCACTCTCGATGCTGCCGACCACCGAGGAGCGCAATCGAGAGATCGCGCGCCTCGAGACGCGCATCAACGCCATCCGCGGCGAGCTGTATCGGAACCTCACGGCCTGGCAGCGCGTCCTGGTGGCCCGCCACCCGGCCCGGCCGACCACGCTCGACTACGTCGAGCGCCTGTTCACCGACTTCGTCGAGCTGCACGGCGACCGGCGCTTCGCCGACGACCACGCCATCGTGGCCGGAATGGCCGACTACAAGGGGAAGCCCGTGCTGGTGGTCGGACACCAGAAGGGGAGCGACACCAAGCAGAAGATCTTCCGGAACTTCGGCTACGCGCGTCCCGAGGGCTATCGCAAGGCCCTCCGGCTGATGACGCTGGCCGAGAAGTTCGGGCGGCCCATCATCTGCTTCGTCGACACGCCGGCGGCCTATCCCGGCATCGAGTCGGAGGAACGCGGCGTGGCCGAGGCCATCGCCCTCAACCTCCGCGAGATGGCGATGCTCGAGGTGCCCGTCGTCGTGGTGGTGCACGGCGAGGGCGGCAGCGGCGGCGCGCTCGGTATCGCCGTGGGCGATCGCATCCTGATGCACGAGTTCGCCATCTACAGCGTGATCCCGCCTGAGGGATGCGCGGCGATTCTCTGGCGCGACTCGGGACGGAAGGTGGAGGCCGCCGACGCGCTGAAGCTCACCGCACCGGACCTGCTGAGGCTGGGCCTCATCGACGAGATCGTGGGGGAGCCACGGGGCGGATCGCACACCAATCACGACCTTGCGGCCACCTTGCTCGACACCGCACTCGAGCGGGCGCTGGCCGAGGTCACCGTGATGGATTCAGCCACGCGGCGCGAGGCCCGGGACCGGAAGGGGCGTCAGATGGGCAAGGTGGGAATAGCTGAGGGATCGGGACGGCCCGGCGACCATGATCCAGCGCCTTTGGCAGCCACTGTCGTGC
>DAIRFN010000093.1:0-16717 GCA_036795065.1 Vicinamibacterales bacterium | reverse complement strand
GTCACAGCCCTCATCCTGGCGGCCGCCACCCTGGCGTCCGCCTGTTCGACCCCGGCCCCCACCGAGGCGCCGGCCGCCACGGCCTCGACACCCTCCGCACCATCGCCGGACCGCAAGTACCTGCTCGAGCGCATCGACGATGCGGCGGTCGTCCAGTTGTACGCGGACGGGTTCGCTTCCCTGCCGACGCAGCAGAAGATTCTCACCTGGCACCTCTACCAGGCCGCCCTGGCCGGGCGCGACATCTTCATCGATCAGAAGCACCGCAACGCGCTCGAGATGCGCGGCGTGCTGGAACAGATCGTCGCCCATCCCGCGGGGGTGGACCCGGCGACGCTCGCCGAGATCCAGCGCTACACGAAACTCTTCTGGCTGAACAACGGGCCCTACAACAACCTGACCGCGCGCAAGTTCGTGCTCAAGTGCACGCCCGACGCGTTTCTAGCGGCGGCGAGGGCCTCGGCCGCGGCTGGCGCCAGGTTCACCACGCCCGCCGGCGAGTCGCTGGACGCCATGCTGGCGCGGCTGCAGCCCATGTTCTTCGACCCGAACGTGGACCCCATCGTCACCAACAAGAACCCGGGCGCGGGGAGGGACATCCTGCAGGCCAGCGCCAACAACCTGTACTCGGGCGTGTCGATGGCGGACCTCGAGGGCTTCACCGAGAAGTACGGGCTCAACTCACGCCTCGTGAAGCGCGACGGCACGCTCGTCGAAGAGGTCTACAAGGCCGACGGGATGTACGGGAAGCAGATTACCGAGATCGTCAAGCATCTCGAGGCCGCGCAGCCCTATGCGCCCGAGCCGATGGTCAAGGCCCTGGCCACCCTGGTGCGGTTCTACCAGACGGGTGAGGTCGCCGACCGCGAGCGGTACGACATCGCCTGGGTGCAGGACAAGGATTCGCCGGTGGACACGATCAACGGGTTCATCGAGGTCTACATGGACCCGCGCGGCATCAAGGGCAGCTGGGAGGGCCTGGTTTACTACGTGAACCAGGAGAAGACCGCGCGCATCAAGACCCTGGCCACCAACGCGCAGTGGTTCGAGGATCGCATGCCGTGGGATGCGAAGTACCGCAAGCCGAACGTGCAGGGCATTGTCGCCAACGCCATCGATGTCGTGGTGGAGACCGGTGACTCGGGCCCCGTGACGCCCATCGGCATCAACCTTCCGAACGACCAGGCCATCCGGGAGCAGTACGGCAGCAAGTCCGTGGCCCTGTCGAACGTGACGGAGGCCTACAACCAGTCCACGCCGGGATCGATGCGGGGGGAGTTCTCGTGGACGCCCGAGGAGTCGGAACGCTCCGCGAAGTTCGGCGAGTTCGCCGCGGCGCTCACCACCGACATGCACGAGGTGATCGGGCACGCGTCGGGGCGGCAGGCCGAGGGCAAGGGCACGCCGCAGGAACTCATCAAGGAACACTTCTCCGCGCTCGAGGAAGGCCGCGCGGACCTGATCGGGCTCTACTTCATCGCGGACCCGAAGCTGGTGGAGCTGGGCATCATCCCCGCCGCCGATCACGACGCCGTGGTGCGTGCGGAGTACGAGTCCTACACGCGCAACGCGCTGGTGCAGCTGCGGCGCATCCGCGAGGGTACCCAGATCGAGGAAGACCACATGCGCAACCGGCAGATGATCATCCGGTGGCTGATGGCCAATACGAAGGCCATCGAGGAGCGCACGCGCGACGGCAAGACCTACCTCGTGATGGCGGATCCGGCCGCGTTCCGCGAAGGGGTGGGGAAGCTCCTGGCCGAGGTCCAGCGCATCAAGTCGGAGGGCGACTACGCCGGCGCGAAAGCGCTCTTCGAGACCCACGGCGTGCACTTCGACGCGAAGCTGCGAGACGAAGTGGTGGCGCGCGTGGAGAAGCTGAACCTGCCGTCGTACTCCGGCTTCGTGATGCCGAAGCTGGTCCCGGTGGCGGGGCCGGACGGGCAGATTACCGACGTGCAGATCTCCTACCCGATGGACCTGACGACCCAGATGCTGGAGTACTCCGGCGTGAGGAAGTAAAGAGACCACGCAGGCACGACGCTCGCGAAGGCGGCACGCAGAGGATGCTTCTTCGTGTTCCTTCGGGTCGTCGTGGTTTCTCTTCGACATGCGCACCTACTGGCTGAGCACGCATCTTGGCTACGCGTGCCGGCACTCGGGGGCGTGCTGCTCGTCGCGGTGGCCCATCCCGATCGAGCGGGACCGGGCCGCTGGAGTTCAGCGCGCCATAGACGAGGGCCGCGTATTGCCGATGGTCACCCCCTGGCTCAAGCCCGATCCCGCTGCCCCAGAAGAGGTGGCCGGCATCCTCGCCCACCGGCCCGGCGGGGCCTGCCTGTTCCACGGGCCTGTCGGCTGTGCCATCCACAGCAGCCGTCCCCGTTCGTGCGAGCACTTCCCCTTCGTCTGTGTGATCGACGCGCGCGGCGTCCACGTCACGTTGTCGCATTACTGTCCGACCGCCGCCGAGATGCTGTTCCGGCCCGGAGCGCCGGAGGTGGTCCACGGGCCGCCGATCTTCGACGACGGGCGAGTTCCCGAGGGACTGGACGCGCGTGAAGGGCTCCCGCCGACGCGGATGGAAGCGACTGGACCGCCGCGCCTGATGGACTGGGACGAGGTGACGCGGTGGGAGCAGCAGGCGGTGCACGCCGTGGCCACGGAGGGGCGCGCGCCCGCGGCGATCCATCTGCTGCGGTTCGCCCATGCGCGGGCGGCGGTGCCGCCAGGACTGTCGTGGGCCGACGCGCCACCGGATGTCGAGCAAGCCTGGGCCGGGCACGTGGCGCCGCAGTGGCCCCGCTGGACCTCCGTCGTCGGCCGCTATCTCGCCTCGAAGGTGCACGCCTCGTGGGCGCTGCACCTCGCAAGCGGGCCTGCCGACGTGATGCGCGGCGTGGATGTCGCGAGGGCGGTGCTGCAGGTGGAGGCGACACGCCAGTGCACACGCGCGGGCCGCGCCCTCGACAAGCCGCTCCTCAAAGAGGCCATTCGAGAGAGCGATTTGCTGTTGGTGCACTACGCGGACCACGACCTGCTCGTGCGCTCCTGAGACGTCCCCGATTCCCGCCTTCGCCAAGCCTTCGGCGCGCAAGCCGGACTGCCGACTCCCGTATCATGGAGCCCATGCCCCGACGCTTTCCCGTGCTCTGCGCTCTCGTCGTAGCCGGTCTTGCCGCCATCGTCGTACAGACCGGCGCCGTGCAGCGGCCCAAACCGCCCGGCGCCGAGTTCAGCGGCGCGGCGTTCCGCTTCAACAGGATCCAGGACGGCATCTACCACGCGGTGGGCACCGGCGCCCTCTCGGTCGGCTGCAACGCGTCGATCATCGTGAACGACGAGGACGTGCTCATCGTCGACTCGCACAGCACCCCCGCCGCGGCCTGGGCGCTCGCCGAGCAGGTGAAGACCGTCACCGACAAGCCCATTCGCTACGTCGTCAACACCCACTTTCACTGGGATCACGCGCACGGGAACCAGGTCTACGGACCCGGCGTGGAGATCATCGGACACGAGTTCACGCGCCGCATGCTCGCCTCAGGCGAGTCGATGGGCGGGCGGTCGTACGACATGTTCGTCGGTGCCATCCCGTCCCAGATCGCGCAGTTGCGCAAGCAGATCGACGGCATGGCCGACGCCGACGCGAAGCGGAAGCTGGGCGACCAGCTGCAGGTGCAGGAGCAGTACCAGATGGCGACGGCGAGCGTGAAGCCGCAGCCGCCCACCGTCACGCTCACCGACTCGCTCACGCTCCACCGCGGGGGACGCGAAATCCGCCTGCTGTTCCTCGGCCGCGGCCACACCGGCGGTGACGTGGTGGTGTACCTGCCGAAGGAACGCGTGGTGGTGACGGGCGACCTGCTGGGTGCCGGCCCCTCGTATCTGGGCGACGCCTATCTCACCGACTGGGCGGCCACGCTGGACCGGTTGCGCGCACTGGACTTCGACATGGTGCTGCCGGGTCATGGCGATGCGTTCCAGGGCAAGGCGAAGATCGACCACTTCCAGGCCTACCTGAAGGATTTCTGGCGGCAGGCGAAGACACTGCACGACGAGGGGCTGAGCGCGGAGGAAGCCGCGCGTCGCATCGACCTGCGCTCGCACGCCGCGAACTATCCGACCATCCGCGAGGCGGGCGTGCTGAACCACGGCGTTTACCGCGCGTACGATGAGATCGAAGGCCGGGTCCGCTAGGTGAAGGTCGCCACGTGGAACGTCAACGGGGTGCGCGCCCGCCAGGCGGAGCTGCTCGCATGGCTGGCCGCGGAGCGCCCCGATATCGTGTGCCTGCAGGAGATCAAGGCGTCGCTCGACCAGCTGCCCTTCGATCTGCGCGACGTGGAGGGCTACTGGCCCTTCTGGCACGGGCAGAAGGGCTACTCGGGTGTCGCGTTGCTCGTCTCGAAGGAGCTCACCGTCGTGCAGCCGTCGGTGGAGCACCCGGCATTTGATTTCGAGCAACGCATCGCGACCGTGGACGTGCTCATCGGCGCCTCGCCGATCACGGTGGCGTCGGTGTACGTGCCCAACGGCGGCAAGGACTACGACGCAAAGCTGCGGTTTCTCTCGGCGTTGGACACGTGGGCGGAGGATGCCGCGCGCGACCAGCGGCGGCTGATGGTCTGCGGCGACCTGAACGTGGCGCGCACCGATCGCGACATCCACCCCAGGGAGCGCAAGCCCAACCAGATCGGCACCCGTCCGGACGAGCGCGGGGCCCTCGAGCAGGTGCTCTCGCGTGGGCTGGTGGACGTGGGCCGC
Source organism: Vicinamibacterales bacterium (assembly GCA_036795065.1). GTDB lineage: Bacteria > Acidobacteriota > Vicinamibacteria > Vicinamibacterales > UBA2999 > VFZN01. The sequence continues at coordinate 11,953 of DAIRFN010000093.1, read as the reverse complement.
ACGCTCGATCCCGACAACGACAACCTGTTCACTTGGTGGGCCCCGTGGCGCAACCTGAAGCAGCGCAACATCGGCTGGCGCATCGACTACGTGCTGGCATCCGCCGCGCTGGCCGCGCAGGCCACCTCGGCCGTCGTACAGCGCGAGGTGGGCACCAGCGACCATGGGCCGGTGGTGGTCACCTTTGGTGACCAGGAGTAAGAAGTGAGAAGTGCAAAGTGAGAAGTGAGAAGCGAGAAGTGAGAAGTGAAAAGCGCTGAAGGAGTTAGCGCCAGTTGACCAGCAGCGTCGCCGGCGGGGCGGCGGCGGGCGCGGCGGGCAGGTTCAGCAGGAACCGCTGACCGTCGGGCGCCACATCGAACGTTCGAAGGTCTGTCTTCGTATCAAACAACATGGACGTCGCAGCCGCGGCGTTCTGTCCCCTTCCTAATGCCGGCGTGGCAACGTGGATCGCCGATCCGCGTCGGAAGAACACCTCGCGGCCGTCGCGACTCCATCGTGGATCGCTGCCCCCTCCGCTCGTCACGCGCTCGCGCGTGCCGGGCCCAGGGGAGCGGTCCCGTGACGCCTCCACGTAAACCTCCAGCTGTCCCGACTCGTCCGACGCGTACGCCGTCCAGCGGCCGTCCGGCGAGACCACTCCCTGCACGTCGGCAAACGGCGTCTCGATCAGGGCCCTGGGCTCACCCTCACCTCGCACTGGCACCAGCCACAGGTCTTCGCGCGTGGCCGCCATTGTGCGCGAGACGACGACCGCCGAGCCGTCCGGCGTCCAGTCGGTGACCCGAATCGGCTCGTCGAACCGTCGAACCGTTTCCGGGGGCAACTGGGCCCCCGCGCCCCGCACCGTGAGCGCCCGTCCGGCCGCCACCCACGCCACGCGCAGGCCGTCGGGCGACCAGGCGGGCGACTCGTCCGTATCGATGGAGAGCGAGACGCGTCCCGGCATGAGGCTCGTGCCGTCGTACAGCACCACATCGAGCGTGCGGAGCAGCGGCTCGAGCACGGTGGCTGCCACCCGGCGGCCGTCAGGGGCAATGCGGACGGACCAGGTGTCGCCGGGCGAGCCCAGCGTGCCGGCCGGCTCGCCCGCGCGGGTGACCCACGCCAGCTGACGAAGCGATGACACCGGTGGGCTGTAGATGAGGACGTCGTCGGCGGCCGTGGCCAGCAGCTGCCCATGGGCGCTCTGCCCCACACTCACCCCCAGCACCGTTGCCCGTCCGGTGAGGCGTCGGTCGGCCAGGTCGACGTCCTGTGCCACCAGCGCCCCGTCGTTCGAGAAGACGAGGCGACCCCCGGCGACCACGGCGTGCGACGCGGTGCCGACCAGGCGGTCTCGTCGCGAGGGGGCCGTCGTGCTCGTCAGCCACACCCCCTGGCGTGCCTGGGCGTCCGGCTTCGCGTGCACGAAGAAGACGAGGTGCTCACCGTCGGGCAGGAACATGGGGAACAGGTGTGCCAGTTCGCCGGCCGCGGTGTCCGGCGCCGTGAGCGCGCGCGTGGTGCCGTCCACCGTGCGGAGCGTCAGACCGCCCTCGGCCGACGCCGCGAAGACGAGATCCCCCCTCGCATTCCACGCTGCCCCACGGGGCGTCTCCGCGGAGATGACCTCCGCCACTGTCGCCCCCTCCACCGCGAAGGCACGCACGGCGCCCCCGGCGAAGAAGCCGATCCGCGAGCCATCCGGAGACCAGAAGGGCAGGGCGGCCGCCTCCGATCCGGGAAGTGCCGCCACCGAGCCCGTCCGGAGATCCTGCAGCCACAACTTCACCATGCCGTCGCGCGTGCCGGGAAACACCACGCGACGGCCGTCGGGCGCCACCGCCAGTCCGAAGGGGAAATCGGGCCCCGCGCCCGGCTGCACCTCGGGCGGAGCGGTCCAGGTAGCCCGGACGGGGTCGGGCGGCGGGCGTGGCGTCTCGCGCAGGTGGCGCACGGCGGGCACGGCCACGGCCGCGAGCAACGCCGCCAGCGCGACCGCCAGCCATACGAAGCGTCGGCCCGAAGGCCGTGATCTATACTCGTCGTTCACGCACGATCCAGGAGGTTCCCGCGCATGTCGATTCGTTCCTTCGCCCTGGTGGCCACGATGATCGTGGCGAGCCTCCCTGGCGCCGCGGTCGCGGTCGCGCAGGATGCCCCGCCCCGCCGTCCTGACGTCATCTACGTGCCCACGCCCGAGGCCGTCGTCGAAGCCATGTTGCAGGTCGCCAACGTCGGCAAGAACGACATTGTGTACGACCTTGGCTGTGGTGATGGCCGCATCCCGGTGACCGCAGCCCGCAAGTACGGCGCCCGCGGCGTCGGCATCGATATCGATCCTCAGCGTATCAGGGAAGCCAACGAGAACGTCGCGAAGAACAAGGTCGGCGACCTGGTGAAGATCGTCCAGGGCGACCTGTTCGAGCAGGACCTGAGCCAGGCCACCGTGGTCACGCTCTACCTGCTGCCCTCGCTGAACGTGAAGCTGATGCCCAAGCTGATGAAGGAACTGAAGCCGGGCACCCGCATCGTCTCGCACGCCTTCGACATGGGCGACTGGAAGCCCGAGAAGGAGTTGGACGTCGAGGGCCGCAAGGTTTACTACTGGACTATCCCGAAACGGTAGTGAGGGGCGGTCATTGAGCGATTGGCGATTGTAGATTGAGCGATTGATTGAGGATTGGGGGATCGGGCGATTGAGGGATTGATTGGCGATTGAGCGATTGAGTCATTGATGATTCGGTTGCTCGCCAGCGGACGCTCGACGCGCGCAGCCTCGCAATTCAGCTGCGCCAAGTGAATCGCTCAATCGCTCAATCGCTCAATCGCTCAATCACCCAATCGCTCAATCAATCGCTCAATCGCCGATGCCCCAATCCCCAATCAATCGCTCAATCTGCAATCACCCAATCGCTCAATTCGCTATTCACCTGCCCGCCCGGGCAGGAGCGCTTCCGTGTCGAGCGTCTGCGGCCCGTTCTCCGTGCACAGCGCGAAGCGCGACTGGTACATCGACACCCCCGCGTACTCGCCCTTCTTGTTGAGGATGTAGAAGCTCAGGCCGAAGTTGGGGAGCCCGCGCGAGTTCAGCAGCCGCTTCTCGACCGTGTTCTTCTGCACGCGCCTGAGCGCCTCCATCCCGGCATCCTTCGGCGACTTGCCCATGCGCATCTGCTCGACGATGAGGAACGAGCAGAGGTTGTAGAGGTTCGCCTCGCCGCGGCCGGTCGACCCGGCGGCGCCCACGTCGCCGTCCACGTAGAGCCCCGCGCCCAGGATGGGCGAGTCGCCCACGCGGCCGGGGATCTTCCACGCCAGGCCGCTCGTCGTGGTCACGCCGCACACCTCGCCGTTGCTGTTCACCCCGTCGCAGTTGATGGTGCCCCAGAAGTGGTTCGGGTCGATCAGGCCGTCGCGGACCATGCCGAGGCCGGCCATCATCATCGCGTCGCCGCGCTTCTTCGGGTCGAGGTAGTGGTCCGGATCGATCCGACGCTTCCACTCGAGCCAGAGCCCCCGCGACTTCTCGGTGTTCAGGTCGTCTTCGATCTTGAAGCCCATGTTGCGCGCGAACTCCTGAGCGCCCTTGCCGACCAGCAGGTGGTGGTCCGTGCTCTCGAGCACGGCCTTGGCCACCAGCGACGGCGTCCGGACGCCCTCCAGCCCAGCCACGCCGCCCGCCCGCTTCGTCGGGCCGTGCATGCAGCACGAGTCGAGCTGCACCACGCCGTCGGCATTCGGCAGGCCGCCATAACCGACGCTGGTGTCGGCCGGGTCGAGCTCGCACAGGTTCACGCCCGCGACCAGCGCGTCGAGCACGTCCGAGCCCTTCGTGATCATCTCGAAGGCCACCTGGACACCGGTCTTGCTGCCGCCGTTCTTGTACACGTTGCCGTTGTCCGACGAAATCACGACCGGCTTCACCCCGGTCTGGACGGCCGGGGCCTCACCAAACAGGGCGACGGGCGCGGCCAGGGCCACCCCGGCGGCCGTGCTGGTCTGGACGAACTGGCGGCGAGTGAGCGTCTGCGGCATGCGTGGGACCTCCTGAACGGGCGGCATCCTACCAGAGTTCCCGGCCGGGGCGCGATTCCGGTGAAAAAACCCGATGAGGGAAAGGAAATCCGTTTGTCGCTTCCGTCTAGTGAGAGAGGAGGCAACGACGTGCAACGCGCATTTATCGGTGGGCAGCCAGGACGCCTCATCATTTGGGGGGAAAGTCAGCCTTCCTGAGGACTACCCCGACGGCTCGTGGCAGATAATGGGCAGGTGACCGCCCATCGGGCGCGCACCCCCTTCGTGCGCCTCGCGCTCTGGACCACGGCCATCACTTTTCTGCTCATCCTGGTGGGTGGGCTCGTGCGCGCCTCGGGCGCCGGCCTCGGCTGCCCAGACTGGCCCCGCTGCTTCGGTTCCTGGTTTCCGCCGGCATCGGCCGCGGAGCTCCCGCCCCAGTTCGACCCTTCGCAGTTCAACCCGACGCTGATGTGGACGGAGTACCTCAACCGCCTGCTGGGCGTCACCGTGGGGCTCACCATCCTGGCCACTGCCATCTCGGCCTGGCGGCATCACCGGCGCGATCCTCACATCCTGTGGCCCACGGTTCTCGCGCTGCTGCTGACGGGCTACGAAGGTTGGCTGGGCGGGCGCGTGGTCGCGCACGAGCTGGCGCCATGGATCGTGACCGCGCACCTGGTGGTGGCAATTGTCATCGTCCTGTTGCTGGTCTATGCGACGGTCTACGCCATCTATCGCCGGCCCGCCCTTGCGCTGGCGGGCCGTCCCGGCACGGACGACGACATCGAGACGGCGCCTCGCACCTCGCTCATCACCACCATCGTCGTCATGATTCTCCTCACGTTGGGACAGGTAGCGGTCGGGACCCAGGTGCGCGGGAGCATCGACGATGCGCTGGATCACGGCGTCGCGCGTGAGGGCGCCCTCGCCACGGTCGGGATGCTCGACGGCGCGCACCGCACGGCGGCGCTGGCCGTCATGTCCCTGGCGCTCGTCTCGCTGCTGGTGGTGTGGTCGAAACACCCGCGCGAGAAGGTCATCGCGCAGTGGACCTACGCCGTCGTGGCGCTCGCGGCGCTACAGATCGTCCTGGGCGGGGTCATGGCCTTCGTCTCGCTGGCGCCCACGGCGCAGGTGCTCCACCTGACGGTGGCCAGCCTGTTGATGGGGGCGCAGATGGTACAGTTGCTCGTCTCGTGGTGGGAGTAAGCCCGGCGGTTCAAGGCACGGAAGTGCAAAGCACGGAAGTTCAAGGCACGGAAGTTCAAGGCACGAAGGAGAGGCCCATGTCCCTGCTCCGGCGGTTCTTCATCACCGGTGCGGCCCTGGTGTCACTGGTCGCCTGTTCGTCGCAGCCGCCACCGCAGCCCACCGAGCCGGGGGCCGAGGCAGTGGCACACGGAGGGCACGCACCAGACGCCGCGCCTGCGGCGCCGCGGACGAAGCTGCTCGGGAACCTGGGGAGCTACACGCGGACCATCGCCACGACTAACGCCGAGGCCCAGCAGTTCTTCAATGAGGGGCTGACGCTGCTCTACGGCTTCAACCACGACGAGGCGTTTCGCTCGTTCGCGCGCGCGGCGGCCCTGGACGATCGCGCGCCGATGCCGCACTGGGGGATGGCGCTCGCGCTGGGCACCAACATCAACGACCCGGCCCCGGCCGGGCGCATCGCGAAGGCCTACACGCACCTGGCCAACGCGCAGTCGCGGTCGGCGAATGGCAGCGCCGTCGAGCAGGCGTTGATCGCGGCGCTCGCGAAGAGGTACGTCGCCAACCCCACGGGCGATCAGTCCGAACGCGAGCAGGCCTACTCCGACGCGATGGGACAGGCGGCGCAGCGCTTCCCCGATGATGCCGACGTGACCACGCTCTACGCCGAGAGCCTCATGAACCTGAGGCCGTGGCGGCTCTACGATGCCTCGGGCGCACCCGCGCCGGGCACCGATACGATCGTGGCCACCCTCGAGAGCGTCATCGCGCGTCACCCCGATCACCCGGGGGCGAACCACTATTACATCCACGCGGTCGAAGCGTCGAAGACACCGGCGCGCGCCGCCGAGTCGGCGCGGCGGCTCGAGACGCTGGTGCCCGGCGCGGGCCACCTGGTCCACATGCCCGCCCACATCTACATGCGCACCGGGCAGTACGCGCGCTCCGCGAAGAGCAACGCCGAGGCCGCGCGCGTGGACGAGCGGTACTTCAAGGTCGCTGGCCAGCAGGGGATGTACCCGGCCATGTACTACGGCCACAACCTGCAGTTCGAGTCCGCCGCGGCGATGTTCGCGGGGAACTTCGCCCAGGCACGCCAGGCCGCGCGCCAGACGGTGGCGCTGGTTGAGCCGATGGCCGACATGTCGCCGATGCTCGAGCCGTACGCGTTGCAGGAGAGCTGGGTGCTGCGCTTCGGGCGCTGGGCCGATGCCCTGACAGTGACGGCGCCGGCCCCGACCCGCACCGTGCAGACGGCCCTCTATCACTACATCCGCGGAGCGGCGTCCGCCGGCCAGGGGAACCTGGTCGAGGCCGCGCGCGAACAGGAGGCCCTCGCCGCGGCCGTGGCAAAGGTTCCCGAAGACCTGATGATCAGCGCCACGAACACTGGCCGTGCGGTGCTCGCCGTGGCGGACGCCGATCTGGCGGCGCGCATCGCGTCCGCGAAGGGGGATCGGGCCGGCGCCGTGGCGGCGCTCACCAGGGCCGTGGCGGCCGAGGACACGCTGAACTACAACGAGCCACCCGACTGGCTCCTGCCCGAGCGCGAGCGGCTTGGCGCGGAACTGCTCGCCGCGGGTCGGGCGGACCAGGCCGAAATAGCGTTTCGTGCAGACCTCGAACGGAACGTAGGCAATCCGCGTTCGCTCTACGGCGTGTGGCGCAGCCTCGAGGCGCAGAAGAAGGGCGATGTCGCCGGGGCGCGGAAGGCGTTCGAGGCGGCGTGGGCCGGGGCCGACGTGACGCTGGGCCCGGATCTGCTCGGCGACAACCGATAACGCCCGGCGATCGGCGATCCCGGGCGACCGTCCACTTCGCGGCTCGATGCGCCTCTACCTCGCTTACCTCGCCGTCACGACGGTCCTCGTCCTCACGCCGGGCTCGACCACCGCCGTCGTCGTGCGGAACGCGCTGGCCGGCGGGCATCGAGCGGGGCTCGTGGCCGCGCTCGGCGCGGCCCTTGGCAATGCGACCCATGCCACCGCGGCAGGCCTGGGCATCTGGGTGCTGCTTGGTCGATGGCCTGGCGTGCTCGACGCCGTGCGACTGGGCAGCGCCGGCTACCTGGCGTGGCTGGGTGCGCGCAGCCTCCTGCGAGCATGGCGGCACGCCGACGGCGGCGTGCGTATGGCGGCGGCGACGGAGCGTGGAGCGACCCTCGGTCATCATCCGAGCTTCGTCGAAGGCCTGACGGTGAACCTGCTGAACCCGGCCATCATCGCGTTCTACCTGGCCGTGGTGCCCACGTTCATTCCGCCATCACCGCCACGCGGATACTTCGCGGTGCTCGCCGCGACGCACGTGGGGATGGCCTTTGCCTGCCACTCCGCGTGGGCGAGCGCGCTGCACGCGCTGCGTCGGTTCTTCGCCCGCCCCGGTGCGCGCCGCACGCTCGAGACCTTGACGGGCGTCGCCCTCATCTGGCTGGCCGCGCGCGTGGTCGGCCGCATCTAGGGCGTCCACGGGAACACGCCCGCCTCCGCGGCAGTGCCGCTTTGGCGAGGCCACGCCGAAGCTCGCAAGATGCACGGTGGGCGAAGGCGGGAAGGCCACGAAGGGCACGAAGACAAACCCTTGAGAAGCAGAACCTCGCAACCTCAGAACCCGAGAACCCCAACTCCACCCGATACACTAGGAGGATGCTTGCCGACGTCCAGCAGGCCATCGAAGCTCTGCCGACGGACGAGCCGCTCATCGTGCTCGCCGACTTCGATGGCACCCTTGCGGAATTTCATCCCAACCCGGCCGCGCCCATGCTCACCGACGTGCGCCGCGAATGGCTGAGGGACATTGCCGCCCAGCCCCTCACCGCGTTAGGGATCGTCAGCGGGCGACGTGTGGCCGACCTGCGCCGGCGCGCCCCACTGCCTCCACACGGCTACTACGCGGGTCTGCACGGCATGGAGATCGAAGAGGGTGGTCGCAGGTGGCAGCACCCGGACCTGGACCTCGCACGCGCGCACGTGCAGGAGCTGATCCAGGAACTCGAGCGCGTGGTGGACGTGTTCCCAGCCGCGATCATCGAGGACAAGGCGGCGTCGGTGGCCATCCACGTGCGGGGCGTGGCCTACGACCGACGTGCGGCGGCCCTTGCCCTGGCCGACGCCTGTGCCGAGCCATGGGTGGCCGGCGGCCGCTTGCGACGGCTCGAAGGGTCGCTCGTCATCGAGTACCTTCCCAACATCGCCTGCCACAAGGGCGATGCCGTCGAGCGGATTGCCCGTGACGTCGAGGAGCGCCTGGGCCGTCCGGGCTGGGTGGTGTTCCTGGGCGACGATGTGACGGACGAGGATGCCTTCAGGGCCATCACGCGCGGCATCGGCGTGCTGGTAGGATCACGGCCCACGGCCGCGAAACATCAGCTTGACGGCATTGCTGACGTCGATACTCTGTTGAGGTGGCTGACCGCCCGGAAGCTTTACTGAGGTGGTTGGGCACCAGGAAATGAGGACACGACTCCGATGAACGCCTCCGAACTGATGGCCGCACTGGGGCCCCGTCTCAGCAACACGAAGCTCATCGTGGTCGCGAACCGCGAGCCGTACATCCACGTGCGGCGGCCGCAGCCGCCGCGGCGCGGGCTGCTCTCGTGGTTTGGCGGCCGGCACAAGGCCAGTGGCGTGGCCTGGCAGCGCCCGGCCAGCGGCCTGGTCACTGCGCTCGACCCCGTGATGCGCGCCTGCGGAGGCACCTGGATCGCCCACGGCAGTGGCAGCGGCGATCGAGACGTGGTGGATGCCCGGGGACGCGTGGGCGTGCCCCCGGACAAGCCGCTCTACACCCTGCGCCGCGTGTGGCTGACGCCGGAGGAAGAGGAGGGCTACTACTACGGCCTGTCGAACAACGCGCTGTGGCCGCTCTGCCACATTGCGTACGCGCGGCCCGAGTTCGACGAGCGCGACTGGCAGCAGTACAAGCGCGTGAACGAGCGCTTTGCCAACACCGTCGTCGACGAGATTGGTGACTCGCGCGCCATCGTGTTCGTGCAGGACTATCACTTCGCGCTGCTGCCCCGGTTGGTGAAGCAGGTGCGGCCCGACGCGGTCGTGTGCCAGTTCTGGCACATCCCGTGGCCCAACAGCGAGGCGTTCCGCATCTGCCCCTGGGGCGAGGAGATCCTCGACGGGTTGCTGGGGAACGACCTGCTGGGGTTCCACATCCAGTACCACTGCAACAACTTCTTCGACACGGTGGACGCGGGCATGGAGGCGCGCATCGACCGGGAGCACTTCGCCGTCATCAGGCGCGGTCATCGCACCTACGTGAAGCCGTTCCCGATCAGCATCGATCCCGAGCCCTGGGGCCGGCTGCCGAAGAACACCACGCGCGAGGCCGACGTGCGCGAGACGCGCAAGCGCCTGGGCCTCGGCAACGAGCGGCTCATCTTCGGCGTGGATCGCCTCGACTACACCAAGGGCATCCCCGAGCGCATCAAGGCCTTCGAGCGGATGCTCGAGCAGCATCCCGCGTGGCACGGCCGCGTCACGATGCTCCAGGTTGGCGCGCCCAGCCGCGAGCAGCTGCAGCGCTACCAGTCCATCAGCGACGACGTGGACGTGGCGGTGCGGATCATCAACGAGCGCCACGGCACCGAGACCTGGAAGCCGGTGATCTACTCGCGCCAACACCACGGCCCCGAGGACGTCGCGGCGCTCTACCGCGCGGCGGACGTGTGCGTGGTGTCGTCGCTGCACGACGGGATGAACCTGGTGGCGAAGGAGTTCATCGCGTCGAGGCCCGACATGAGGGGGGTGCTCGTGCTGTCGCGGTTCACGGGCGCGGCGCGCGACTTGCGCGAGGCCCTCGACGTGAACCCGTTCGCGGTGGACGAGTTCGCCTGCGTGCTGCACAAGGCGCTGTCGATGCCGGACACCGAGCAGGAACGGCGCATGCGCGCGCTCAGGGCGCGCGTGGAAGAGCACACCATCTACGACTGGGCGGCCGCTGTCATCCAGGCGGCGTGGCGCATGTCGGAAGCGGCCGCCTGATCCCGGCCGACCGGGTGCGCGGCGTGGCAGAATGGCAGGGATGATGCCTCGATCGCATCTCCGCATCCTCGTCCTGGCCGCTCTCATCACTCCGCTCGTGCCGGCCATCACCGCCGCGCAGACCCCGGCCGAGCCTCCACCCCCGCCACCCGGCTGGACCGGCTCGTTCGGCGCGGGCCTCGCCCTCACGCAGGGCAACAGCGACACCAGCACGATCAACCTCGCCTACGACGTGAAGCGCGATACCGGATCGAAGGTCCTGTTCAAGAGCCTCGGCCTGTTCATTCGAGCCGAGTCGGAGGGCGCGCTCAACACCAATCGCCTCGGGCTCGAGGGGCGTGTGGACCGCATGCTCACCACACGAACCTCGCTCTACGGGCAGACCCAGTACCTGCGCGACGAGTTCAAGCAGATCGACTACCTGATTTCGCCGACGGCCGGCGTCGCGCACCTGCTGGTGAAGAACGATCGCACCGAGCTGGGCGTGGACACCGGTCTGGGCATGGTGTGGGAGAAGAACCCCGGGTTCGACATCAAGACCGACGGAGCGGTGGTCGCCGGCCAGAACTTCACGCACAAGTTGAGCGACACCGCCGAGGTTACCGAACGCGTGAGCGCCCTGTGGAAGATGGACGATTTCGAGGACGGGCTCTACCTCTTCGGCCTGGGCCTGGCCGCCAACATCACCTCCGCGACGCAGATCAAGGCCGAGCTGCTGAACACCTTCAAGAACAAGCCGCCGACGGCCGCCGTGCAGAAGAACGACGTCGCGTTTCTTTTGTCCTTTGTTTACAAGTACTGACCCATCTCCCTATCGATCGTTGACGTGCTTGATGTGCCCGATGTGATGGCGTCCGTGCCAGGCGTACATCTGCAGCAGCCAGTCCACCGTGATGGGGCCGTGCTGCGGATGGCGCGCGGTGCGGGCGAAGTCGTCCGGGCCCAGCGAGCGCAGCAGGCCATGCCACCTGCGGTGCACGCCTTCCAGAATCCCGACTGACACTGCCGGGTCCTCCGTGCGGGCATCCACCAGCTCCGCCCAGCGGCTCTCTTCGTACGGCTTCAACGTCGGCTCGTGCTCAGTGAGGGCGAGGCGGAAGCGCACGTACGCGTTGATGTGGCTGTCGGCCACGTGGTGCACCACCTGGCGGGCGGTCCAGCCGCCGTCGCGGTAGGGCGTGTCGAGCTTCTCGGCCGGGAGCGACGCCAGGGCTGCCGTCAACTCGGCCGGGAAGCTGCCGATGGCCGCAATCCACTGCGCGCGCTTTTCGGGCGTGATCTCGGGGTCGTACGCGAACGTGCCGGTAGGGTAGCGGGGGTCCATTGGCCGATCATAGGGCGCAATCCGGACATGCCAACCAATACGCGGGAGCCTCGTCCAAGTGTCAGGGATGAACGAGAGTGACCGGACGGCCGTCTCCCGGGCCCGGAACGGCGACGGCGAGGCGTTCCGCTCGCTCGTGGAGCGGCACAGCCGCTACCTCTTCGGCGTCGCCGCGCGCCTGACCGGCTCCGCCGCCGACGCCGAGGACGTTGTCCAGGAGGCGTGGCTGAAGGCCCACCGGCAGCTGGCGCGGTTCGAGGAGCGCGCCGACGTGCGCACGTGGCTGCACCGGATCACCGTGAACTGCGCGATTGATTTCATCCGGTCCCGCCGCCACCGTGAGGACGCGCACGACCCGGCGGACCTCGAGCAGGGCGCACTGGGCGGGATCGGGGCCGACTCCCAGCCGACGCCCGAGCGGCTG
>DAIRFN010000092.1:0-16764 GCA_036795065.1 Vicinamibacterales bacterium | reverse complement strand
AATGACCCGACTCGTGGTCGTCAGCGTGTTCACGGCTTTCGGCGTGGTCGCAGGGCTTGGTGCGCAGGCGCCGGACTTGCGTCGCGGGACGCTGCCCGAGGGCGCAGGGGTCGAAGTGCTGCGCGCGCGGTGCATCTCGTGTCACGGCAGCGATCTCATCGAGTCGCAGCGCCTGTCGCGCGACGGCTGGACCCGCGAGATCGAGAAGATGATCCGGTGGGGCGCGACGGTACCCGAGAGCGACCGGCTGGCTCTCACCTCCTACCTGTCGACGCATTTCGTTCCCGCGCCCGTCGCGTCTCACGAACAGGCTGTGCAGGGAGAAGCTATCTTCAAGCGCGCGTGCCTCGCGTGCCACGGCGCCGACCTCTCGGAACAACAGCGCCTCACCCCGACGGGCTGGACACGCGAGGTCGAGAAGATGGTGCGCTGGGGCGCGGCGGTCACCGACACCGAAAAGACCGCGCTGGTGAACTACCTCTCGGCGACGTTTCCCGTGCGCTGATCGCACGTCGCCGTTGACACGCGACTGCAGGCGGCCATAGTGTCGAAGGTAGCCGGGACGCTACCGTTTGTGGGCGACCCCGGTGCATCGAAGCCCGCCACCGCGTGCAGACGGGCTCGAGTCCGCACCTGGCCCGAGCGCGCCGACAAGGAGGTCGCATGCCGGGAACTCACCTCTCCATCCGACGAGTCCGATCAATCATCCTCGGCGGCGCGGCCGCCATCGTGTGCGGCGCCATCGCCATCTCGGCGCAGGCCCCTGCCGTACAGGAGAACTTCGCCGCCATTGTCGAACGATCGCAGAAGGAGAAGCCCACCTTTGCCAAACGCCAGCAGGACCTGCTCGCCCTGCGTTACGACCTGGCGAACCGGCCGGCCCAGGGCGTGACGATGTCACGCGGCAAGGCGGTGCAGGATGGCGTGCGCGTCAAGCTGCCGGCCGGCATGACCTGGGACAAGCTCGCCGCCATGACGCCCGAGGAGATCAAGGGGCAGAACGCCTGGCCGCCGGGCTTCCTCCCGCTGCCGCATCCGCACCACGAGTCGGGCGGCATGATCTTCCCGCAGTCGACCATCGACGAGACGAAGAAGCAGACCGAGCGGGATCTCACCCGCTTCGATCTCGACTTCGACCTGCCGGATCACATGCTGCCCGAGTTCCCGGCGCCCATCTACCTGACCACGCGTCCGGACCTGGGCGATGTCTCGAAGGGCCAGCTGGTCACCCTCGAGAACTTCTACGAGCTCTTCAGGGACGTGCTGAACCCGAAGCAGATCGAAGGCCTGCGGCTGCTCCTCACGCCGTTCCCGCAGCAGCAGTTCAACAACACCCCGGACCGGCGTGCGCTCAAGGCCCACCAGGGCGTCGCCTGCTTCGACTGCCATGCGAACGGCCACACCAATGCCGCCACCCACACGGTCGGCGATATCCGCCCCAACGAACACCGGCACCGCATCGACACGCCGACGCTCCGCGGTGTGAACGTGCAGCGGCTGTTCGGGTCACAGCGCGCGCTCAAGACGGTCGAAGACTTCACGGAGTTCGAGCAGCGCGCGGCCTACTTCGACGGCGACCCGGTCCGCGCCCAGGCCAAGGGGGTGAATGTCCTCGAGCGTGGCAGCCAGGTGCACCCCATGAGCGAGTTCCAGGCCATCCTCGACTTCCCGCCGGCGCCGAAGCTGAACGTGATGGGGCGGCTCGACCCCGCGAGGGCCAGCCAGGCCGAACTGCGCGGCGAGGCGCTGTTCTTCGGCAAGGCGCAGTGCGGCGCGTGCCACCAGGCGCCGTACTACACCGACAACCTGATGCACAACCTCAGGACCGAGCGGTTCTTCAACGAGGTGATGATCAACGGACGCAAGGCGTCGATGGATGGCCCGATCAAGACGTTCCCGCTGCGCGGCATCAAGGACTCGCCGCCCTACCTGCACGACGATCGGCTGATGACGCTCGAGGACACGGTCGAATTCTTCAACGTCGTCCTCGGCCTCAAGCTCACGGCGCCGGAGAAGCAGGACATCGTCGCGTTCATGCGCGCGCTGTAGCAGCACCAGCACGGCCGGGCGACCCGTGTCGTCCGGCCGTGTCCCGTTCCGGGCCGCTGGCCGCTGCCGATTACGGCGTGGCCTTCTTCGGAGCCGGCGCGTAGTGGATGTGCACGATCGTCCATGCCCCCCCGCGCTTGAACAGCACGTCGGTCTCGTGGTTGTCCTCGGTGGAGACCTCCCCTTTCGCCGTCCGCTCGGTGACGCGCAGGATGTAGGTCGCCACCGCCGCGTCTCCCGACGGACCGACCTGCACCTGAAGGTCCCTGACCTCCACCCCCTCGAGCCGGTTCCCGGCCCCGATGTACTTCCGCCACGACGCCTGGTACGACGGCAGGTCGACACGGCCCGAGGGGAACCACTGCGTCAGGTCGGTGGCGAACGACCGGAAGTAGGCGTCCAAGTCGTTGCGCCCGTAGGCAGCGTTGTAGGTGGCGATGAACGCCCGCACCTCCTGCTCCGCGGCCGACGCCGGGCCGGCTGGCTGGCCGGCCGCCGCCGGCAGTGGGATCGTGAGCAGGACCAGACCGATCAAGACGGATCGCATGCCTGTTGACTCCTTCGCTTGCGATTGTAGACGACGACGTGGTGACCGCTCGGATGATCACGTATGCGCCGAGGGGATAGGATGTCCGGAGAACACCTGTGATCGACGGCCTGCTCGCGCTGCTCCTCCTCTTCACCATCCTCTGGCTGGCCTCGCTCCGGCTCGCCAACGCGTCCATCGTCGACATGTGGTGGGGGCCGGCCTTCATGGTGGCCCTGGTCGCCTACCTCGAGTTCTCGCCGCCCGCGCACCCGCGTGCCTGGCTGGTGCTCGGGGCCACGATCCTCTGGGCAGGCCGTCTCGCCTGGCACATCGGCCGCCGCAACGTGGGGCATGGCGAGGACCCCCGCTATCGCGCGTGGCGCGAGCAGCACGGCTCGACGTGGTGGTGGCGCAGTTACGTGCAGGTGTTCCTGCTGCAGGCGGTGGTTGCCTGGATCGTGTCGTGGCCGCTCTACTTCGCGGCCCGCGACCCCGGTGATTTCCCGACCGCCTGGGACGTGATCGGCGCCCTGGTGTTCGTCACAGGGTGGCTGTTCGAGGCCGTGGCCGACCGCCAGTTGGCCGGCTTCAAGCGCGACCCCGCGAACCGCGGCCGCGTGATGGATCGAGGGCTGTGGCGCTACTCCCGCCACCCGAATTACTTCGGCGAATCGGTGCTCTGGTGGGGCCTGGGCATCATCGGCGCGGGCACGCCGGGCGGCGTCATGGGGCTCGTCGGCCCCCTGCTCATCACCTGGCTGCTGCTGCGGGTTTCGGGCGTGACGATGCTGGAGCGGAGCCTCGTGCAGAGCAAGCCCGGCTACGAGGCCTACATCGCTCGCACGTCGGCGTTCGTGCCGTGGCCGCGTGGCAGCTCTTGAGGGGTCTTGGGTCTTGGGTCTTGGGTCTTGGGGCCTTGAGGTTCTGACTTCGCGCCCTTCGTGGTTCCTTCGTGACTCGGTGGTTTCCTTGCTCACGCCGGCACGGTCACCACCATCGCCTCCGCCGGCCTCGCGCCGAGGCGGCGGTAGCTGTGGGGTTGTGACGAATCGAAGTAAAGGGAGTCGCCCGCGTCGAGGAGGTGCTCCTCGCCCGCCACGGTCACCCCGAGGCGGCCGGACAGCACGTGCAGGAACTCGGCTCCCGCGTGCTCGTGCGCGCGCGGCTTCTTCGCGGCCTGCGCGAACCGGACGCGGTAGGCGTTCAGCACCCGTTCGGTGGCCGTGAAGTCGAGGCACTCGAACTCCCAGGCCACCTCCCGTCCTCCCAGCTTCTCCGTGAAACGCCGCCGCTCGGCCGCCCGGACGATGCCGAGGGCGCGGCGAGGGGCAGACGCGGCAAAGAAGTGGTCGAGCCCGACGCCGAACACGAGCGCGATGCGGAGCAGCGTCGGCAACGTCGGAAACATGATCCCGCGTTCGAGCTTCGAGAGCATGGCCGGCGAGAGCCCGGTGTGCCGGCCCAGCTCGACCAGGCCCAGCTTGCGCGTGAGGCGCAGCGCCCGTAGCTTCCCGCCGATGCCGTAGGCGCCCAGCTCGCCTTTGAGGGTTGGCGACACCATTTTCCTACCAGTCAAACAAGTTATCTTTTCGATGCTCCACGGTCAAACGACTTTCGGAAGCGGGGCACCGAAACCGGGACCCTTCCGGGTGCCGAGGCGTCCTAACTGGCAGATTCGGGGAGATGCGGGTCCCCTGCGGTCCCAGCGCTCATACGACACATCCCGAGACCAAGGAGACAGAAACTCATGAAGGCACTGAAGAACCTGATGTTTGGCGCGGCGGTGGCGGCTCTGGCCCTTTCGGCCGGCACGGTCACCCGCGCGCAGGGCAAGGACATCGTCGACACCGCGGTGGCGGCGGGCCAGTTCAAGACCCTGGCGGCGGCCCTGCAGGCGGCGGGTCTGGTGGAGACGCTGAAGGGCGCCGGCCCGTTCACGGTGTTCGCGCCGACGGACGAGGCGTTCGCGAAGCTTCCCGAGGGCACCCTGGAGGACCTGCTGAAGCCCGAGAACAAGGCGAAGCTGACCGCCATCCTCACCTATCACGTGGTGCCGGGCAAGGTGATGGCCGCCGACGTGGTGAAGGTGACCGAGGCGAAGACGGTCCA
This sequence comes from Vicinamibacterales bacterium, assembly GCA_036795065.1. Classification (GTDB taxonomy): domain Bacteria; phylum Acidobacteriota; class Vicinamibacteria; order Vicinamibacterales; family UBA2999; genus VFZN01. The sequence continues at coordinate 12,077 of DAIRFN010000092.1, read as the reverse complement.
GGGCGGCTCCATCAAGGTGTCGGCCATGGGCGGCCAGGTGATGGTGGACAACGCCCACGTGGTGAAGACCGACATCGCGGCGTCGAACGGCGTCATCCACGTGATCGACGCGGTCATCCTGCCGAAGACGCCGGCGACCAACTAGCGCAGATCGGGGGCCGGGGCTTCCCGCATCTCTCTCACCCCGGCGCTCGACCCACGGGAGCATGGCTGGTATACAGCCTGCTCCCGTTTTTCTTTGCACTAGAATCCTGAACATGCCTGCCGCCCCCGCTCCCGCCGCCTCAGAGCTCAGCCATGCCCGTGCGGCACTGGACCAGTGGGTCCGCGAGCTGATGCAGTGGCACTTCAGCCCCGAGACCGGGTGCCCCTTCTGGCTCGACTGGGCGGCGCGCGCGGGATGGGATCCGCGGCGCGACGTGCACAGCTACGACGACCTCGACAAGTTCGGCGCGTTCCAGGACGAGTGGCTGCGCGGGGGCGATGCGCGCCGATGGGTGCCCAAAGGCTACGCGGGCCGGCCCGTCTACGTGTTCGAGACCGGAGGCAGCACCGGCGTCCCGAAGTCGCGCATCAACATCGACGACTTCCGCATCGACTACTCCACCTTCAGCGACACGCTGCCGGATCCGTTCTTCCCGAAGGGTGCGGACTGGCTGGAGATTGGCCCGAGCGGCCCGCGCCGGCTTCGCCTGGCCATCGAGCACCTGGCCCAGCACCGCGGCGGCATCTGCTACATGGTGGACCTCGACCCGCGCTGGGTGATCAAGCTGATCAAGACGGGCGACATCGAGATGGTGGAGCTCTACAAGCGCCACGTCATCGACCAGGCACTCACGCTGCTGAAGGCGCACGACACCATCAAGTGCCTGTTCACCACGCCGAAGCTGCTCGAGGCGCTGTGCGAGCGCATCTCGCTGAAGAAGGCCGGCGTCACCGGCGTCTTCTGCGGCGGCACCGAGATGACGCCACAGTTCCACCGCTTCGCGGTGGAGGAGCTGATGGAGGGTGCCTACTTTGCCCCGACCTACGGCAACACCCTGATGGGGCTGGCCGGCCACAAGCCGCCGGAACCCGAGGACAACTGGGCCATCATCTACTACCCGCCCGCGCCGCGCGCGATGATCGAGGTGGTGGAACCGGACGAGCCCACGCGCGTGGTGGATTACGGCGCCACCGGACGCGTGCGCCTGACGACGCTGACGAAGGAGTTCTTCATGCCGCGCTTCCTCGAACGCGACGAGTGCGAGCGCGAGCGCCCCTGCGCGCAGTATCCCTGGGACGGCGTTCGCAACGTCCGCCCGTTCTCGCGCTTCCAGAAGGCCGTGGTGGAAGGCGTCTACTGATGATCGAACTGCCCATCCTCCGTTGGGGCCGGCCCTATCAGAGCGTGGACCGCGTGGTGGTGCCGCACTTCCGCACCCGGGAGCCGTTCGTGGCGATGAGCCAGGCCAACGTGGGCCTCGTCCGCCGCGACCTGCGGCAGCAGGCCGAACGGCGCGCGCGGCTGAAGGCCATGCCGGTAACCGAGCTCGTGGCGGCCGCCCATCGGGCGGCCGAGTCGTTCATGCACGACACGCTGCCGCTGGACGAGTCGAGCGGCCAGGGGCAAACGCCGCAGGACTACGTCGAGCAGGTCTCGGCCACCACCGGCATGCCATGGGCGAGCGTGCGGCGCAACATGGCGAAGGTGCACGGCGTGCTGAGCCGTGTCGAGGAGGTGCTGGCCGGGCTCACGCGCGGCCTCGAGCTGTCGCTGCTCGACAGCGGTGTCGGCACGGCCGACGGCCACATGCTCAGCTTCTTCGCGCGCGCCGATGCACTGGGCGTGGTGCTCCCCAGCAACTCGCCGGGCGTGCACTCGCTGTGGGCCCCGGCCACCGTGCTCAAGCTGCCGTTGGTGCTCAAGCCGGGCAGCGCCGAGCCGTGGACACCGTTTCGCATCATCCAGGCATACGTCAGCGCGGGTGTGCCGGCCGAGGCCTTCGGCTACTATCCGGCGGACCATGCGGGCGGCAACGAGATCCTGCGCAGCTGCGGGCGCGGCATGGTGTTCGGCGACGTGGCGTCCACCAGGCGGTGGAAGGCGGATCCGCGCGTCGAGGTGCACGGGCCCGGCTACAGCAAGATCGTCATCGGTCCCGACGCGGCCGACGACTGGGAACGGCACATCGACATGATCGCCGAGTCGATCTCGAACAACGGTGGCCGATCCTGCGTCAACGCCTCTGGGGTGTGGGTGACCCGGCACGCGGATCGCGTTGCCGAGGCGCTGGCCGCCAGGCTGGCCGAGGTCACCCCCCGCCCGGCCGACGACCCCGAAGCCGTGCTCGCGCCGTTCGCGGATCCCTCCACGGCGCTCCGCATTTCCGCGCTGATCGACCAGGACCTGTCGCCGACCGAGGGCGGCGACGCCCGCACGGCCCGAGACGTATCGGCGACCGTGCGCGGCACCGATCGCGTGGCCAGCGCCCACGGCGGCACCTATCTGCTGCCCACCGTCGTGCGCTGCGATGCGGACCATCCGCTGGCCAACCGCGAGTTCCTGTTCCCGTATGCCAGCGTCGTCCAGTTACCGGCCGACCAGCTGCCCGACTGCCTCGGCCCATCGCTGGTGGTCACGTGCGTCTCGAACGACGCGCGGTTCCGCGCGCGCTTCGTCGCCTCGCCCCACGTGGACCGTCTGAACTTCGGCAGCATCCCCACCACCCAGATCGGCTGGGACCAGCCGCACGAGGGCAACCTCTTCGAGCATCTCTACGCTCGCCGGGCGATTCAGCGGCTGGCGTGAATGCGCCTTCTCCTCCTCTCCGCCGGCGCCGCATCGATGTACTGCGGCAGCTGCCTGCGCGATAACGCGCTGGCAGGGGCGCTCATCCGCCGCGGCCACGACGTCACGCTCCTCCCCTTCTACACGCCGACGCTGACCGACGAGAAGAACGTCAGCCGGAAGGAACGAGTGTTCTTCGGCGGCATCAGTGTGTTCCTCGAGCAGCACGTGTCGCTCTTCCGGCACACGCCCGAGCTGCTGGACCGCCTCTGGGACGCGCCGTGGGTGATCAAGGCGTTCTCGAGCGGCTCGATTGCCGTGGACCCGAGGGTGCTGGGCGCGCTCACCGTCTCGACGCTCCAGGGTGAGCAGGGACGCCAGCGCAAGGAGATCGAGAAGCTCCTGCACTGGCTCCGCGACGAGCCACGGCCCGACCTCGTGAACATCCCCTACACGCTGCTCATCTCGCTGGCGCGCCCGCTCAAGCGCGCGCTCGGGAACGTCCCCGTGGTCGTCACGCTGCAGGGCGAGGATCTGTTCCTCGACGGGCTGCCCGAGCCATTCCGCCGGCAGGCGCTGGACCTGATTCGCGCGCAGGCGGCCGATGTGGACCTCTTCGTGGCCATCAGCCAGTACTACGCGGAGTACATGCGCGACTTCCTGGGTATCCCGGCCTCGAAGATGCGAGTCGCCCCCCTCGGCGTGGCCCCGCCAGACGGCTTGGCGCCCGCTCCGCTCGATCGCAACCCGTTCACCATCGGCTACTTCGCACGCATCGCTCCCGAGAAGGGCCTGCACATCCTCGTCGAGGCCTATCGGCTGCTGCGCCGCGAGCAGGGCCTGCCGCCCGCCCGGCTCCTGGCTGCGGGCTACCGTGGTCCGGATCAGCAGGCCTACTTCGAGACCATCACGCGCCAGCTCGAGACCGCAGGCCTGGCCGGCGAGTTCGAGTACCGCGGGTCGCCGGATCGCGCCGGCAAGTTCGCGTTCCTCCACGAGCTGGATGTCTTCTGCGTGCCCAGCCCGTACCATGAACCCAAGGCCCTCTACCTGCTGGAAGCCATGGCGGCGGGCGTGCCGTTCGTCTCGCCCGCCTATGGCGCGTTTCCGGAGCTGGTGAGCGCCACCGGCGGCGGCACGCTCGCGAAGTCCAGCGCGCCCGAGGACATGGCCGACGCACTGCTGGCGCTGTGGAAAGATGACGAAGGAGCGAGGGACCTTGGCCGCGCCGGGTACCACCGCGTACGCGAGCGGTTCACCCTGGACCACATGGCCGAGCGCGTGGAATCGGTGTACAAAGAGGCGGTGACCGCAGCCCCGGCAGGGCGATGAACAGTCTTCAGGCTCGTGCCCCGATGATTGCTCTTCGTGTGTTCCCTCGTGCCTTTCGTGCCCTTCGCGTTCCCGTGAACACCCTCCTCCGGGGGACGCGCGCGTGCTGACCCTCTCCGCCATCACCAAGGAGTACCCCACCGCCGCGGGCGCGCTGCGCGTGCTGGACGGCGTCAGCCTGATCCTCTCCAGCGGTGAAGCGGCGGTCATCACCGGGCCATCCGGTTCGGGCAAGAGCAGCCTGCTCTACATCGCCGGCGGCCTCGAGGCCCCCACGGCGGGCACGGTCGACCTCGACGGCACCAATCCCTACGCGCTATCCGCCGACGCGCTGGCCCGCTTCCGCAACCGCGAGGTGGGCTTCGTCTTCCAGGATCACTGCCTGCTGCCGCAGCTGACGGTGATCGAGAACACGCTGGTGCCCACGCTGGTGGGTGAGGCCGACCCCGATGCCCGCGACCGCGCCCGCGTGCTGCTGACCGCAGTAGGCCTCGAGCCCCGCGCCCACCATCGTCCCGCGGAGCTGTCCGGGGGCGAGAAACAACGCGTGGCCATTGCGCGCGCGCTCGTGCGCAGCCCGCGCCTGCTCCTGTGCGACGAGCCGACCGGAAACCTGGACAGCCAGACCGCCGAGACCGTGGCCGACGTGCTGCTTCGGCTGCAGGTCCAGCAGCACACCACGCTCCTGGTCGTGACGCACAGTACCGCCCTGGCCGCGCGCTTCGAGCGGCGACTGGCCATGGCCAGGGGACGGCTCGAGGACGTGTAATGTGTGGATGACCCGCGCCTCGCTGTGGCACTACCGCGCCATTCACGTGCTGGTGGCCCTTGGCGTGGCCGTCGCCGTGGCCGTGCTCGCCGGCGCGCTGCTGGTGGGGGCCTCGGTACGCGCCAGCCTGCGCGACCTCGCGCTGCAGCGTCTGGGCGCGACCGATGTGGCGGTCTCCACCGCCACCACGTTCTCCGCCCGCCTTGGCGCCGCCATGGTGGTGGCCGCGCCCGATACGATTCGCCAGACCGCATCCCTCGTCGCCACCGTGGGCACCGCGTCGCACGCGGACTCCGGCCGCGCGGCCTCGCAGGTGCAGGTCTACGGCGTGGACGACACCTTCTGGGCATTTCACGGCGTGCAGGCCGTGCCGCTGTCGGCGCGTGAGGCGGCCATCAGCGAGCGCCTGGCCGGCGAGCTCGGCGCCGCCGACGGCGATGCCATCGTGCTTCGCGTCAGCGGCCCTTCCGAGATTCCACTAGGCACCCTCCAGGGCCGTCGTGACGATGGGGGCGCGCGCCTCCGGGTGACGGTGTCGCGGACGCTTGGGTCCGGGCGGATGGGCGAGTTCTCGCTGGTGCCCGGCCAGGGACCGGTGAATGCCGTGTTCGTCCCGCTGGCGCTGCTCCAGCGCGAGCTGAGGATGCCCGCGCGTGTGAACACCACGCTGCTGCAGCTCATGCCGCGCGACGGCGCCGACGATCCCGCACGTGTGCCCATGGACGCGGTAACCCGAGCGTGGCTGGCCAGCGCATCGCTACCCGATCACGGCCTGCGCGTCCGCCGCGTGCCGGGCGATCGCGTGATGGCGATCGAGGGTCTCGGCGGCTACATCAGCCCCGACGTGGTGGAACGCGTGCAGCAGGCGCTGGCCCGCGTGAACCGGCCGGGCGTGCCCGCCCTCACCTACGTGGCCAATGCCATCCGCATCGACGATCGCGTGACGCCCTACTCCACCGTCACCGCGGTGGACGTGGATGGCTACAACCGCCTATCGGTGCCAACCGGTCCGCCGGCGCCGGGGACCGACACGATGAGCGACGGCGATCCCCTGGTTCGGGGGGCGCTGGAAGTGCGCGTGGGCCGCGGCGGCACGCGCGTCGGCCGCGTCCAGGTGACCGAGGCGCCCGCACAGCCCGGCGCCTCCGCGCGTCGCGGGCGCGAGCCGCAGCGCGCGCCGAGCTCTGCCGAAGCGCCTCGCGATGGCAGCATCTGGCTGAACGAGTGGGCCGCCGACGATCTCGACGCGCGCATCGGCGACACGGTGCACCTCGACTACTTCGTGTGGACGGACGAGGGCGGGCTCGAGACACGAAGCGCGTCGTTCGCCCTGCAGGGCATCCTGCCCATGATGCGCATCGGCGGGGATCGAACGCTCACGCCCGATTATCCCGGCATCACCGACGCGCCAGACCTGACGGCGTGGGATCCGCCGTTCCCGGTGGATCTGTCGACGGTTCGGCCGAAGGACGAAGCCTACTGGGATCAGTGGCGCGCCGCGCCGAAGGCCTTCGTGCCCCTCGAGGTGGGTCAGCGTCTCTGGGGCTCGCGGTTCGGCAACGTATCCTCCATCCGCTTTGCCCTTCGCGACGTGGACGCCGTCACGGCCGCCGTGCGCGCCGGCATGAGCAGCCAGGTGGTGGCTCGGCCCGTTCGTGCCGAGGCCCTCGCGGCCGCGGAAGGCACGACCGACTTCGGCGAGTACTTCCTCTACTTCAGCTTCTTCCTCGTGGTCTCGGCCCTGCTGATCGCGTACCTGTTCTTCGCGCTTGGTGTGGAGCAACGCGCGCGGGAAGTCGGGCTTCTGGCGGCCGTGGGATACACCCCCCGCCAGGTGCGCGGGTTGTTCCTGCGCGAGGGCGCCGTGGTGGCCGCCGCGGGCGGCGCCATCGGCGTGGCCGGCGCCATGGGATACGCCGCCGCCATCATGTACGGCCTCCGCACGTGGTGGGTGGATGCGGTGGGCACCACGACGCTCGCGCTGCACGTCGAGCCGATGGCCCTCGCCTCGGGCGTCGTGGGCGCGGCAGCCGCGGCGCTGGGGGCGTTGTGGATGGGCACGCGCGCGCTGTCTCGCCGCTCGCCACGATCGCTGCTGCTCGGCGCGGCGCCCGAGCCGTCGCCGCGCAGCGCGCGGACGTCGCTGGGGGGCGGGCTGGCCAGCCTGCTCGTCGCCGCCGGCCTGCTGGCAGCCGCGACACGCGGCATCCTGGGCACCACGCCCGGGTTCTTCGGCGCCGGCGGCGCCGTGCTGGTCGGCGGCCTGCTGCTGGCGCGCGCGTTCCTCATGCGCCGGAGCCCGGCCCGCGGCGCCGCCGGGCGCAGCCTGACTCACGTCTGGACGCTCGGGCAGAGCCACACGCGCTGGCGCCCCGCGCGCACCGTGCTCACGCTCTCGCTCATCGCCTTTGCCACGTTCGTGCTCGTCAGCGTGGTCGCGTTCCGCCGCGAGGCATCGGGCATGTCGCTCGACCGTGCGGGCGGCACCGGCGGCTTCGCGCTGATGGCCGAGTCGGCCGTCCCCCTGATGCACGACCCGGGCACGCCGGCGGGACGTGACGCGCTCGGTCTCGACCCGTCGATTGCCGAGCTCGAGGACATGGTGGTCACGCGCCTGCGCCTGCGGCCCGGCGACGAAGCCAGCTGCCTCACGCTCTACCAGCCGCGCAACCCGCGCATCGTGGGGGTCGATCCCGCGCGGATGGCCGGCCGGTTCTCGTTCGCTGATGCTGGAGCAACCGCGGCCGGCGCCTCACCGTGGACGCTGCTGAACCAGGAGCTCGAGGACGGAACCATCCCGGCCATTGCCGACCAGACGACGCTGGCCTACGTGTTTCACCTGGGCGTGGGCGACACCTTCCAGTTCGCGCCCGACGGACGCTCGCCCGTCACCTTCCGCATCGTCGCGGCACTCGCGGATAGCGTGCTGCAGTCGGAGCTCGTCATTGGCGAGCAGGACTTCATCCGCCTGTTCCCCCGCCAGGAGGGCTACCGGGTGTGGCTCGTCGAGACGTCAGAGCCGCGCGGGGCGGCGGTGGCGGCCATGCTCGAGGATCGCCTGGCCGACTCGGGGGTCGATGTGGTCGACACGCGCGAACGGCTGGCCGCGTATCACCGCGTGGAGAACACCTACCTCGCGACGTTCCAGGCACTCGGAGCGTTGGGCCTGCTGCTGGGCACGCTGGGCGTGGGCGCGGTGCTGGCTCGCAACGTCCTCGAACGTCAGCGCGAGTGGGGCTTGCTGCGCGCGGTCGGCTTCCAGGCCTCGCACCTGTCGGTGATGGTCGTCGCCGAGAGCGCCGCGCTCGTCGTCGGCGGTGTCCTGCTCGGCGCCGTTGCCGCGGCGCTGGCCATCGCGCCGGCCATTGTCGAGCGCGGGCAGGCGCTGCCGCTGACTGAACTTGGCGGTGTGCTCGCGGCTGTCGTGGTGGCAGGGCTGCTGTCGTCCCTGCTGGCGCTGGGCGTCGCGACGCGGGTGCCGGTGGTGAGTGCGATCAAGAGCGAGTGAGCCCGGGCCGGCGGAATGCGCTGATCACCGTCCGCCCGCTCCCGCTGCAATCACCTCCACCTCGGCCAGGCTCGCGATGTACTGATATCGGGTGATGCCGGTGACGGCCAGGAACTCGAGGCGGATATGCTGCGCCGTCACGTCCCCCACCGCGACGTCGATCCCCGCATCGGGAACGGGCCCAGCGATGGTTGAGAAAACGGCCTGCGGGCTCGAGGCCGTGGCAAACACGCTCACGCGCACCTGCTGGACCTCGGTCGTGGCCGATTCACCGAGCGGCACGCCATGGAGCCGCACCGTGCGCACCCGCACGGGCTGGGGAAACGTGAGGGCGACCCATTGCCGGTTTGGGCTCTGTCCGGGCGCGGAGCGCCAGTACCACTCGGGCCGCCCGGTCTGCACGCGCCTGTCGATGAGCCCGTCGGTGTTGCCCTCGAGAGCGGGGTCGAGGGACGACTGGGTGATGGCGGCACCGGGCGCCAGGTTCGTCCACCGGGCCTCTCCGTCGGTCGGCGGCACGGGGATCAGCGAGTGGCCCGCATGGCAACCCACGCAGCGCAGCCGTGCCCCCGTAATCCCGTAGTTCAGTCCCGCCACGTGCGTTGCGCCGCTCGTAGCCCTTCGCGCGCCCCTGCCGGTGAGCGGCACCCGCTGGGCGGCGTCCCGAATCTGTTCGAACAGGGGGAGGTGCGCGGGAAGCTGCGTCGGCGGAATCGATCCATCGGGCAGGACCGGGGTGGTCCCGAGCAGAATGGGCCAGTCGTCGCGATCCAGGCTGCCAACGGCCGTGCGCTGATGATCCAGGTAGAAGCGAATCGTGGCGGCGCTTCCCAGCGCGGGGGCGTTGATGATGGGCCAATCAACCGGGGCGTTGAAGTAGACGTTCAAGGCGTCGAAGACATACGTGCCGTCAATGTCGTACGGCCCACCGGCTGGTGGGGGCACGGCACTGGCAACCCGCGTGGTGGCATCGGGAATCGTCGGCGGCACGCTGCGCGGCGCGACCACCCGCGCCCGAAGCTCGGAACGGTCTCGCTCGTCGTACAGCAACGTGGCCCCGGATCCGTCCGCCTCGCTGACATACAGCCCGTAGTCCTGCGCCACGCTGGCGGCTCGCGAGAGGACGACGCGCCCGTCGGGCAGGGCCTCGGGCTCGGCCGCATAGTAGGCGCTCCGGTACACCGCGTACGAGGTCGGGCTGTTGCTGACGAACGGCTGCGCGACGTCGTTGGACGTCACGCCCATCACCGGCACTGGCCGGCCGGGGCCCCGCCTGTACCAGCGCACGCCGCCGAAGCCCGCCGCTTCCGTCAGGTTCCGCATCGGGAAGAAACTGGTGAACAGCGAACCGTCCGGGGCGAACGATCCGCCGTAGGCGTGATTGTCATCCTCGCCATCGTCGAAGAGGCCCGACACGCCAGCGAACAGGGCGAGGTCTCCCCCATCGGGGCGAATCGTCGCGAGATGCCAGCTGTTACGAACCACGTTCTCGATGGGACCCACGCCGCTCAGTGCCGCGTCCACGGCAGGCACCAGTCCGAGGTGCCGTCGATACCCGACCCCGTCCGGCGACGGGATGGTGTCGAGGGCCTGCGCGGCGAGCCGGTGGTTCCGCCACCAGCGCGAGTAGACGATGCGCCCGGTGAGCGGATCGACGAGTGGGCGATCCGCCCCGCTGCGCTCGCTGGTGATGCGGTGCATGCCGGTCCCGTCGGCGCGCACGACGAACAGTTGCGTGGCGTGCGCCGAGCTGTACTGCCCATAGGCGGGCCAGCGTGTGGACGAGAACACCACACGGCCATCGGGAAGCCAGGCGGGATCGGTGTCGTCGTACACCGCGAAGTCGGCCGCCGCACGGGGGCCGAGCCGTGACAGGTCCACGTCGCGATCGGAATGCGTCAGCTGGCGCAGCCCCGTGCCATCGACGTTGATGACGTAGAGCCGCCACGCGCCGGGGTTCGCCAGCCGCCCCCGGTCGTCGGCGTCGTACTGGGCTTCGGGCACGCCCGCGAACACGATGCGCTGCCCGTCGTACGACACGTCCGGCGCATTCACGTCCACGAGGCGGAAGGGATTGCCCTCCGGTTGCGCGCCGTCCACCAGCGCGCGAATGTGGCCGCTCGACTCACGCACCAGCAGGCGACCGGGCGAGGCAATGGTAAACCGCGCAAAAGGTCCTGCCCCCGGGAGGCTCCGGCCCGCGGCCAGGTACACGGTGCCCTCGGCCGGAATGGCGCGCGAGACGAACACGAGCGGCGGCACTGGCGGGACGGCCTGTCCGGCTGGCGCCGCCAGCGTCCCGACAACGACCGCCACCGTCGTCAACCATCTCAACAAGCGAGCCCGAGTCATCCCAGCGTCCGTGGCGATCACCGAAAGGTGTGGAAGCAGAGAAAGTCTACTCCCGTTCCGGGGGTGCGGGCCGATGTTCCACGCGCTCGCGGCACCGGCGCTACCATTGGAGCGTGCGTGTCTCCGTTCCCTTCGCGCTCACCGGACTCGCCCTCGGCTGTACGACGCTCGTATCTGCGCAGGTGCCATCCTGGCCGCAGTGGCGCGGCCCGGAGCGCGATGGGGTGGCGGCCTTCGAGGTGCCCGCCACGTGGCCTGCGGCGCTCTCGAAGCGATGGGAGGCCGTGGTCGGCGCGGGACACGCCTCACCGGTGATTTCCGGGACGCGGGTGGTCGTGCACACCCGCGAAGGCGCGCGCGAGGTGGTCAGCGCGTTCGATCTGCAGTCGGGCACGCGCCTGTGGCAGAACGGGTACGATGCGCCGTACCAGGTGAACCCGGCGGCGCAGGCGCATGGGCCCGGCCCCAAGGCCACGCCGGCCATCGCCGGTGGGCGCGTGTTCGCACTGGGGATCAGCGGGGTGCTCTCAGCGCTCGACCTGGCGACGGGCACGGTGCGGTGGCGCACGCCCGCCTCCTCCGCGCTGCCGCTCTACGGCACGGCGACCTCGCCCCTGGTGGACGGCGATCGCGTCATCGCCTTCATGGGAGGGCATGACAACGGCGCCCTCACCGCTTTCGACGCCGCGACCGGCGCCGTGCGCTGGCGCTGGATGGGTGACGGTCCGGGATACGCCTCGCCCGTCATCGCCGAGCTTGGCGGCGCGCGCCAGCTCATCACCCAGTCCCAGAACCGCCTCGTCGGAATTTCGGCGGCCGACGGCGCGCTGCTCTGGCAGGTGCCGCTTCGCACGAACTTCGACCAGAACTCCGTGACGCCACTCGTCGTGAACGGCCTCGTCGTCTCGTCCGGCCTCGAGAACCCGACCATCGCGTGGCGCGTGACGCGCGGCCGCGCGGGCTGGCGCGCCGACGAGGCGTGGCGCAACGAGCGGGTCTCGATGTACATGAGCTCGCCCGTGGCCACGTCCCGGGCCATCTTCGGCCTTTCGCACCGGAACCGTGGCCAGTTCGTCGCGCTCGATGCGGCCACCGGGGCCACGCTGTGGACCACGCGCGGGCGCGAAGGCGACAATGCCTCGGTGGTCCGGGCGGGCGACGTGCTGCTGATCTCGACCACGAACAGCGAGCTCATCGTCGGGCGTGCCTCACCGACGCGGTTCGAGGAGCTGAAGCGCTACGAGGTGGCCGGCTCGGCCACGTGGGCGCACCCGGCCATTGCCGGCCGCACGATTGTCGTAAAGGATGTCGACCGCCTGATCGTATGGGAAGTAGGTCGTTCCTGA
>DAIRFN010000365.1:0-4900 GCA_036795065.1 Vicinamibacterales bacterium | reverse complement strand
ACTTCGCCTTGTCGCTCGCAATGCGGATGTCGCAGGCCATGGCCAGCTCGCAGCCGCCGCCCAGGCAGAACCCGTTGACGGCCGCGATGATGGGCTTGGGGAACCGATCGGCCGCCTCGAAGGCGTTGGCCCGCGGATCGTTCATCACGCGGAACTGAGCCACCGGCGTCCGGCCCGCGAAGTCGGCGATGTCCGCGCCGGCGATGAACGCCTTCTCGCCCGCACCCGTGAGGATCACCACGCGGACGTCGGGGTCGCTCTCGAACCGCTCGAGCGCCGAGACGATGGCGGCGCGGGTGGGCTCGTTCAGGGCGTTGAGCTTGTCGGGCCGGTTGATCGTGATGGTCGCCACGCGGCCCGTGGTCGTAATCAGGATGGTGTCGTCGGCCATTGGTAGAATCCCTTCCCGGTCTTCTTCCCCAGTTCACCCGCGCGCACCTTGGCGCGCAGGATGTCCGGGGGCGCGTAGTGCGCCCCTCCCAACTCCCGATGAAGGTACTCGGCGATCGCGAGCCGCACGTCGAGGCCCACAAGGTCGGTCACCTTGAGCGGCCCCATCGGGTGTCCGTAGCCCAGCTCCATGGCCTTGTCGATGTCCTCGGGCGACGCGACGCCCTGCTCGACCATGCGCATGGCCTCGAGGCCCAGGACCACGCCCAGGCGGGACGAGGCAAACCCGGGCGCGTCACGGACCAGGATGGGCTCCTTGCCCATGGCGCGAGCGGTCGTCACCACGCGGTCCACGTGCGCCTGGTCGCTCGCGTCGTGGCGGACGACCTCGACCAGCTTCATGATGTGGACGGGATTGAAGAAGTGCATCCCGACCACGCGCCCCGGGTTTCGCACCGCTCCGGCAATGGCGGCGATGGAGAGGGACGACGTGTTGGTGGCGAGGGTGGCCGGGTCGGGCGCCGCGCGGTCCAACTCGGCGAAGAGTGCGCGCTTGACGGCGAGGTCTTCGACCACGGCCTCGATCACGAGGTCCGCGCCTTTCGCGGCATCGGCGACCGAGCGGTGCAGGGAAACCCGCGCGAGGGCCGCGTCCGCGGACTCCGCGGCCAGTTTCCCCCGTTGAACAGCTCCCCCGAGATTGGCGCGGATGCGTTCCCGGCCCGGCTCGAGGGCTTCGGGGCGCGCGTCGGTGAGCGCCACGGCCCATCCCGCGAGGGCGGCGACCTGCGCGATGCCGTGGCCCATGGTGCCCGCCCCGATCACCGCGACCCGTTCGATCCCACTCACCCGACCACCTCCCGTGCCACCGCGGGGCGGTTGGTGCAGATGCCGTCCACCCCGTACTCGATGAGCCGCCGCATCCGGTCCGGCCGGTCCTCGGTCCAGGCGTACAACCGGAACCCCGCCTCGTGAATCTGCGCCACGAGCGGGGCATCCACGAGGTCCACGTGCTGCCAGAGCGCCGAGGCGCCGGCGGCGCGGACCTGCTCGGCCGGGTCGAGGGTGTAGGAGCCGCTCAGAACGCCCGCGTTCGCCGTCAGCCGTTGGCCGTTGGCCGTAAGCCGCAGGACGATTCGATGGTCAAACGAGTGGATGTGACAACGATCCGGCCTCGGCGCCGACGCGAAGCGGGAGAGCAGGGTAGCGTCGGCCTCGGGAGGCAGGCCTTTCAGTTCCACGAAGGCGATGGCGCGGGGGGTGATCACGTCGAGGGCCTGACGAAGCGTCGCAATGGTCTCGCCGTTCGCGAGCCGGTGAGACGTCACGATTGCAGATTGCAGATTGCAGATTGGGTGGCCGTGCAGGTCCGCGTCGTGGAAGACGACGAGCTCACCGTCGGCCGTCGTGTGAACGTCCAGCTCAATGCCGTCGGCGCCCTGATCCAGGGCCAGCCGGAAGGCGGCGAGGGAGTTCTCGTGCTCGTCGGCGGAGGCGCCGCGATGAGCAATCACGAGCGCCATGGCTGTCCTCAGTGCCCGCGAAACTGCGGGGGTCGTTTGGCGAGGAACGCCGCGAGCCCTTCCTTCGCGTCCTCGCTCTGGAAGCACGCAAGCTGGTGCGCCAGCTCCATGTCGAGCTGCGCACCCAGGGTGTTGCGGTCGCTTTCGTAGACCGCCCGTTTCGCGAGTGCCAGGGCCTTGGGAGGCTTCGCCGCCAACCCCAAGGCGACCTCGCGTGTGACGGCGCCCAGTTGGTCGTGCGGCACCACGCGACTGAAGAGCCCCAGCCGCAATGCCTCGTCCGCGGCGATCACCTCGGCCGAGTAGATCAGCTCGAGCGCCTTGGCGGCGCCCACGAGCCGGGGCAGGAAGAACGTGCCGCCCCAGTCCGGGTGCAGGCCGATCCGGTTGAACGTCTGTCCGATGGAAGCCCTGTCGGACGCGATGCGGAGATCGCAGGACAGCGCAAAATTCGCCCCGCCGCCCGCCGCCGGGCCGTTCACGCTCGCGATCACGGGCTTGGGCGCCTCCCGGACGACCGTCACCACTTCACGACCCGCTTCGACCAGCGCCCGGAACGCCGCGACGTCGCCGGACGCGGTGAGCGCCTTCATGTAGCCGATGTCGGCCCCGGCGCAGAACGCCCGGCCGGCCCCAGTCACCACGATCACCCGTACGCCGTCGTCCGCCGCCAGCGCCCGGATGGCGTGCGCGATCTCCTGGCGCATGGTGCCCGCGAACGCGTTGAGCTTCTCGGGCCGGTTGAGCGTGAGCGTCCCAATCCGGTCGCTTACCTCGACCAGCACGTTCTGATACGGGGTCACGCGCGCTCCACGATCAGCGCGATTCCCTGACCGACGCCGATGCACATCGTGACGAGGCCGTAGCGCCCGCCCGTGCGCTTGAGCGCATGGACGAGTGTCGTGAGCAGCCGTGCGCCCGTGCAGCCCAACGGGTGACCGAGCGCGATGGCGCCGCCGTAGATGTTGGTCCTGGCCGGATCCAGCTCGAGATCCCGCATGCAGGCAATGGACTGTGCCGCGAACGCCTCGTTCAGCTCGATGAGATCGAGGTCGGCCACCCTGAGCCCCGCTCGCTCCACTGCCTTCCGGGTGGCGGGCACGGGGCCGAGCCCCATGACCGAAGGATCAACCCCGGCGACGGCGGACGACACGATGCGCGCGAGCGGCTGGGCCCGCCGGCCCGCCGGCCCGCCGGCCCGCCCCACCACGAGCGCCGCGGCACCATCGTTGATCCCGGAGGACGACCCAGCCGTCACCGTCCCGTCCTTCGCGAACGCCGGCTTGAGCTTGGCCAGCTCGGCCAGGGTGACGTCCGGCCGAGGATGCTCGTCCGCCTCCACCG
Source organism: Vicinamibacterales bacterium (assembly GCA_036795065.1). Lineage (GTDB taxonomy): Bacteria > Acidobacteriota > Vicinamibacteria > Vicinamibacterales > UBA2999 > VFZN01. Next base: position 1,643 of record DAIRFN010000365.1, on the reverse strand, counting down.
ACTGCCCCTCTGCCCCTCTCCCCCTCTGCTCCAGCCGCACGGGCACGATCTCTTCCCTGAATACGCCTTCGGCCATCGCCCGCTTCGCCCGTTGCTGGCTCTCGTACGCAAACGCGTCCTGCTCCTCGCGCGTGATGCCATACTCCCGCGCCACCTTCTCGGCCGTCTGCCCCAGCGCGATGGTCCATTCCGCGGACATCCTGGGGTTCACGAACCGCCAGCCGACCGTGGTATCCGCCATCTCGGGCGCCTTTCGGTCCCACGGCGAGCCCTTCTTGAGCTGAACGTACGGCGCGCGGGTCATGCTCTCGACCCCGCCCGCCACGAACAGGCTGCCTTCGCCCGCGCGGGTCGCGTGGTAGGCCGACACCACGGCCTGGAGCCCGGAGCCGCAGAGCCGGTTCACGGTCTGGCCGGGCACGGTGACCGGAAGCCCCGCGAGCAGCGCGGCCATGCGGGCCACGTTGCGGTTGTCCTCGCCGGCGCCGTTGGCGCAGCCCAGGATCACGTCGTCGAGCGTCGCGGGATCCACCCCCGCACGCTCCACGGCGGCCTTCACCGCGATCGCGGCGAGGTCGTCGGGCCGGACATCCGCGAGGGCGCCCCCGGCGCGGCCCACTGGCGTTCGGACGGCTGAGTAGATGGCGACGTCATGCATGGTCGTTCCTCAGATGAGAGGGGCAGTGGGGCAGAGACAAGGCCGATCTGCATCTCTCCCCCTCTGCCCCTCTTCTCTGCAGGTCCGCCTCTCTCACCTCAGCCCTACCCAGACAGTCTTGCTCTCGGTGTACCCGTCCAGCGCCTCCCGGCCCAGGTCCCGCCCGTAGCCGCTCTGCTTGAAGCCGCCGAATGGGGCGCCCGAGTCGTAGAGATTGTAGGTGTTGACCCAGACGGTGCCGGCGCGGATGGCGCGGGCCACCTTGATGGCCTTGGTGACGTCTTTCGTCCAGATGCCCGCCGCGAGCCCGTAGATGGTCTGATTGGCGAGCTTGATGCCTTCCTCGACGCTGTCGAACGTCATCACGGCGAGCACAGGGCCGAAGATCTCCTCGTCCACGATGCGCATGCCCGGCCGGGCCTCGTCGAACACGGTGGCCTCGACGAAGTAGCCCTTGCCGTTCACCGTCGCGGGGTTGCCGCCCGCCACGAGCTTCGCCCCATCCTTCTTGCCGGCCTCGACGTACGAGAGCACGGTCTCCTGCTGCTTCTTCGAGACGAGCGCACCCAGCCGCGTGTTCTTGTCGAATGGATCGCCCGGTACGAGCTTCTTCGCCCGCGCCGCCAGCTCCTCCACCACCTGGTCGTGTACGGATCGCTCGACCAGCAGGCGGGACCCCGCCGCGCACACCTCGCCCTTGCCGTAGAAGATGCCGGTCTGGGCGCCGCGGATGGCGGCCTTGAGGTCGGCGTCGGCGAAGATGACGTTGGGGCTCTTGCCGCCCAGCTCCAGCGTCACGCGCTTCACCGTCTCGGCGGCGTCCCGCATCACCTGCTTGCCCACCGCGGTCGAGCCCGTGAACGTGATCTTGTCCACGCCCGGGTGCTTGACCAGCATCGAGCCGGTGGTGCTGCCGCCGCCCGGGAGCACGTTGAAAGCGCCGGACGGCAGGCCCGCCTCGAGCAGGATCTCCGCCATGAGCAGC
>DAIRFN010000364.1:0-4904 GCA_036795065.1 Vicinamibacterales bacterium | reverse complement strand
TATTGTACCGTGCCCCCCTGTTCTATCTGCCCCATCTGCGGCATCTGCGGCATCTGCGGCCATGTCTGCGTTCCTCTGCGCCCCGATCTGCGGATAGACTGAACGTTGGATGATTGACCTGCTGCTCCACGCCGACGAACAACTCGCGCTCTGGGCCACCCAGTACGGCCCCATCGTCTACGGCATCCTGTTCGCCATCATCTTCGCGGAGACGGGCCTGGTGGTGACCCCGTTCCTGCCGGGCGACTCGCTGCTCTTCGCCGCCGGAGCCCTGTCGGCCGCCTCGGCGCTCCGCATCGAGGTGATGGTCCCCGTCCTCATCGCGGCGGCGGTTCTCGGCGACGCCGTGAACTACGCGGTGGGCCGGCGCCTGGCCCACCGATTCCTCGAGGACAATCCCGCCAGCCGGACCGGGCTGCACCGCTGGGTGAAGCGCGAGCACGTGGCGCGCGCTCACGAGTTCTTCGTCAAGCACGGAGGCAAGGCGGTGGTGCTGGCCCGCTTCGTGCCCATCGTGCGCACCTTCCTGCCGTTCGTGGCCGGCGGCGCGGACATGCCGTATCGCACGTTCGCGTTCTACAACATCACAGGCGCCATCCTGTGGGTGGTCATCTGCGTGGGCGCGGGGTACCTGTTCGGTAATATCCCGGTGGTGAAAGAGAACTTCGAGCTGGTGGTGCTGGGCATCATCGGGGTGTCGGTGCTGCCGCTGGTCTACGAAGTCGTCCGTTCCTTCAGGAATCGCGAGGCCTCTGCATGAGCGAGTCGATCGGGTCGTCCGGTCCCGGCATGAAGCTCCATACGAAGATTCTGCTGGGCCTGGCCCTCGGTGCGCTCGCCGGCGTGGTCACCAATCTCACCGTTGGCCCGGCGCATCCCGTCATCACCGCGATCAACGACTACATCGCCTACCCCGTGGGCCAGATCTTCCTGCGGATGCTGTTCATGGTGGTCATGCCGCTGGTGTTCGCGTCCATTTCCCTTGGCGTGGCGGGCCTGGGCGACATCCGCAAGGTGGGCCGCGTCGGCGGCAAGGCCGTCGGCTACTTCATGGTGACGACCGTCCTGGCGGCCACGCTCGGCCTGATCGTCGTCAACACGATGAGGCCGTGGGAGCGCGTCAGCCCGGAGACACGGGAAGAGCTGATGACCCGCTTTTCCGGCGATGCCTCGGGCCGGGTCGAGGCCGCTGCGACGTCAGAGTTCGGCGTGCAGACGCTGGTGAACATCGTGCCGCGAAACCCCATCCAGGCGGCGGCCAACACCGACATGCTGGGCGTGATCTTCTTCGGGCTGGTGTTCGGCGCCGCCCTCACCCTCATTCCGCCGGAGCGCGCGAAGGCGATGACCGACGTGCTCGAGGCCCTGAACGACGTGGTGATCCAGATCATTCATTTCGCCATGCGGATTGCCCCCTTCGGCGTGGCGGCACTCATCTTCGGCGTGGCGTCGCGCTTCGGCTTCGATTTGCTGGTGGCCATCGCGGCGTTCGTCATCACGGTGCTGCTGGCCCTGCTGCTGCACGTGGGCATCACGCTGGCGGCCATCCTCCGGTTCCTCATCGGGCTGTCGCCCGTTCTCTTCGGGTCGCGGGTTCGGGCCGCGCTCATCACGGCCTTCTCCACCAGTTCCAGCAGCGCGACCCTGCCGACGGCCCTGGACGTGGTCGAGACGCAGCTGGGCGTGCCGCGGCGCATCGCCGGGTTCGTTCTACCCATCGGCAGCACGATGTGCATGAACGGCACGGCCATCTTCGAGGGCATCACGGTCATCTTCGTCGCCGAGATCTTCAACGTCGATCTTTCGCTCACCCAGATGGCCATCGTCATGGTGATGTCGGTGATCACCGCCATCGGCGCGGCGGGCGTGCCCGGCGGCTCCATTCCGCTCCTGGTCGGCATCATGACGATGTTCGGTGTCCCCGGCGAGGGCATCGCCATCGTCCTCGGCGTGGATCGCATCCTGGACATGTCACGCACGACCGTGAACGTCTTCAGCGACATGACCGCCGCCACATGGGTCGCCCGCAGTGAAGGGGCGTGGAAGCCGGCCGACGTGCCGCCGGCCGGCTGAGTCCATTGGGCGATTGGCGATTGCAGATTGAGCGAGTGATTGGTGATTGGGGGGATTGAGCGATTGGGCGATTAATCGGGCGATTGGGAGATTGAGGCATTGGCGATTCGCGGCTGTCGAGCCGCGCGGCGCACAGCGACCGCAGCGTAGCGAATCACCCAATCGCTCAGTTCCCCAATCCCCCGATTAATCGCTCAATCGCTCAATCCCCCCAATCACCAATCACTCGCTCAATCTGCAATCGCCAATCGCTCAATTTCCCGAGGCCTCCGCGTCTGGCAATGGCCGCACCACCTCGCGTACGCGGGTGGCGAGCGCCCGCACCTCGCGGGTCGGCGGCTCCGGGTTCGCCGTGGTCTCGATGGGCTCGTGCACGGTGAGCGTGACGTGGCCAGGCCGCGTCGTGAGTTGCCCCTTCCGCATCACGTGCCGGCTGCCCACGATCGACAGGGGCACGATGGGTAACCCCGCCTGCACTGCGAGATAGAACGAGCCGCCCTTGAAGACCCCCACGCGCCCGTCCGGGCTGCGCGTGCCTTCCGGGAAGACAATCAGCGAGAGCCCCTTCGAGGTAAGCGCGTTCGCCCATCCGAAGATGCCACTCCTGTCCGGGCGAGTGCGGTCCACCAGCATGTGCCCCGTGCGCTTCAGGTGCGGCCCCAGCATCGGGAACCGGCCCAGCGACTCCTTGGCGATGATCCGCAGCTGGAACGGAATCCACCAGAACAGCACGGGGATGTCGTAGATGCTCTGGTGGTTCGACACGAACACGTACGTCTTCCCCCGCTCGAGGCGCTCCAGGCCGTGGACCTCCACCTCCACGCCGGTCGTGGCCAGGATGAGCCAGGCCCACAGCCGGGCACAGCCGTGCGCGAAATAGCCGCTCCGGTCGAACAGGCTGGAGCCGATCGACAGCACGCCGAGGACGATGGTGTAGACCCCGATCGCCGGGATCAGGAAGAAGACCGTGCGGAGAAGGTGGAACACGCCTTACTTGCCGCTCGCGGGGACGACGGCAGGGCGGGACCCCGATTCGGTGGGCGGTGTGACCGAGGAACCGGTGGGCGCCGACGGGACGCTCGGCGAAGACGCGGGCGAGGACACCGGCTGCGGCGCGGCGGACGTCACCTGCGAGCGCGAACGCGGCCGCTCGTCCGCGTGGGGCTGCGACACCAGGTTCGGATCCAGGTAGCGGCCGAAGATCATCTTGCCGGCCGTCGTCTGCAACACGCTCGTCACCACGATGTCGATGGTCTTGCTGATCATCTTGCGGGCGTTGTCGACCACCACCATCGTCCCGTCGTCGAGATAGGCGACGCCCTGGTTGTATTCCTTTCCTTCCTTCAGGATGAAGACCTTCATGATCTCGCCGGGCAGTACGACCGGCTTGAGCGCGTTGGCCAGCTCGTTGATGTTCAGGACGTCCACGCCCCGCAGCTGCGCCACCTTGTTCAGGTTGAAGTCGTTGGTGACGATCTTCCCGGAGAGCGTGCGTGCCAGCTCGATGAGCTTCAGGTCCACTTCCCGAACCTCCGGGAAGTCGGCGTCCGAGACGATCACTTCGGCGCCCGACATCTTCTGGATCTTCTGGAGGATGTCCAGCCCGCGGCGTCCGCGATTGCGCTTCATCGAGTCGGCCGAATCGGCCACCAGCTGCAGCTCCTTCAACACGAACTGCGGGATGACGATGGTGCCGTCGATGAAGCCGGTGTCGCAGAGGTCGGCAATGCGGCCGTCGATGATGACCGACGTGTCGAGAATCTTGTAGCGGCGCTCAGGGCCGACGGCCCGGAACAGGCTCATCAGCCGGACGGGCTCGAGCCACTCGCTCTTGCGCCCGCCGATGACCAGCCCCAGGTAGGGCATCAGGAGCAGGACGAAGCTGTGGAGGAAGGCGACCCGCTGGTCACCCGGGTCGGCCCAGAAGAGCGCCGCGCCGATGCCCTTGGCCAGGGCCAGGCCGATGGCCCCCCCGACCAGGGCGCCGAGCATGTGGGTGACCGGGGTCTCGCGGAGCTGCCACTCGAACACCACGGCCAGCGCCGCGAGCCCGAACCCGAACAGCAGGTTGCCCGCCAACTCGGGGCCCAGGGGCCGCAGCAGGAGGGCCGAGTACACGACCGCGCCTGCAAACAGCAGGCGGGCAAGGACGAACCAGGCCATGACGCTCCAGTATGACGACGGGATGAACAAGGGAAAGGTAGAACTCTGAAGGGCATGCGGTCAAGCAAAGTCGCCCGCGCTATCCAGCTGAGTTGGGGATATGATGCGCCAGGTCGTTCGCGGCCAGACTCCCAGTCCCCCGGCCCGGCACTCTGTCACAACCAGGAGGAAACCGATGGCCCGACTCCCCTTTCGAGGCATCGCAGCCGCCGCGCTGGCGGCCGCCGGATTCGCCGCCGGCGTGCCTGCCCTGCTGGGGCAGGAACCCCAGCCGGCAGCAACGCCGACCATTCCGAGCCTGACCGAGCCGGGCGAGGGCTTGGCCATCCAGGCACGTGAACCCCGGACCGGCCTGGTGACCTTCGCCGCCAGCCGCGGGCGGGGGGTGCTGCTGCCCGGCATGGCCAGCGCGCCGCCCACCGAGCGGGCCCTGGCCTTCGTGGATCAATACGGAAGCGCCTTCGGGCTCGCGAGCCGCGCGAACGCGCGGGGGCTCCGGGCGCCGCAGCGGGACGTACTCGGCCTGGACCACGTGCGGCTGCAACAGGTACTCGATGGCATCCCCATCACCGCCGGCGGGCTCATTGTCCACCTCCGCGGCGACCGCGTGGTCGGCGTCAACGGCCGAACGCTGCCCGGCCCGATGCCGTCGCTGATCCCGGATGTCA
>DAIRFN010000363.1:0-4906 GCA_036795065.1 Vicinamibacterales bacterium | reverse complement strand
GTTGCAGACCCGGACGGTCCGCCGCGCGAGCGGGGAGGTGGTCAACGACTCCGTGCTGGGCGAGGCGCCCATCGGGCGCCTCTTCTACGATGCCAGCGGCCACATGGCGCTGCAGATGATGCGACGGGGGCGCGCGCAGGCGATTGGCGAGGGCACTGCGCCAGGAGACGCGGCCAGCGCGCGCGTGCGCCTCGGCTACGACGCCTACTTCGGCAGCTTCACCGTGGACGAGTCGGCTGGCACCGTCACGCACCACGTGCAGGGCTCGCTCTTCCCCGAGGACCTGGGCAAGGACTTCACGCGGCGGTTCCGCGTGGAGGGCGATACCTTCGAGCTCAGCTTCACCTCGCCGGCGTCCGGCGGATCGGAGATCACCAGGACGCTCGTCTTCCGACGATCGAGGTAACCCATGCGCGCCATCGTGCTCGGCCTCACGGCCATGGTGTTGGGCCAGCCCGCCGCCCTCCGGCCCCAGACCGCGACCGACATCCATCTGTTCCCCATGACCGGCGGCGTGGCCAGCCTGGCGACCGCACGGCCGCAGCCGATGGCGACCGAGCCCGGCTACGAGAACCAGCCGTTCTTCGATTCCGACGGGCGGCGCGTGTTGTTCACCGCGATCCGCGACGGCAGGCAGACCGATATCTACGAGTTCGACAGGACCACCGGCGCCACGCGGCAACTGACGCGGACGCCGGAAGGGGAGTACTCACCGACCATTCCTGCCGTACGCCCGGCGGCTCCCACGCTGGCGCGTGACGGCTTCACCGTCATTCGCGTCGAGGCCGACGGCACGCAGCGCCTGTGGCAGTTCGATCGGCAGGGGCAGAACCCGGTGCTCGTGCTCACGGATATCACGCCGGTGGGCTATCACGCGTGGATTGACGCCGACCGCCTTGCGCTCTACGTGCTCGGCACACCAGCCACGCTGCAGATGGCACGGGTGAGCACGGGACAGGCCGAGATCGTCGCGCGCGACATCGGCCGGACGCTGCGCATCGTGCCGGGCTCGTCGCGCGTGAGCTTCGTACAGCGGCAGGGGAGTGACGCCCATTCGATCATGTCGCTCGATCCGTCCACCGGGCGGAGCGAGCGCATCACCGGGACCGTGGCAGGCAGCCTCGACCGGGACTACGAGTGGATGCCCGACGGCCAGACGATCCTGATGTCCGCGGGGACGAAGGTGTTCGCCTGGTCGCGAGGCGCGCCGGAGTGGCGCGAGGTGCTGGACGTCGCGCGCCATGGATTGGGCGCCGTGACACGCCTGGCGGTGTCCCCGGACGCGGATGCGCTGGCGCTGGTCACGGCCGAGGCCGCGAGGCCCTGAGCGACTCTAGGGGTCGCCGAACTCCAGGACCTCGATCCTCACCCGCACTCGACCCTCGCGGATGAATCCGAGCCGCTCGGCGGCGCCGCGGGATACGTCGATGATGACGCCCTCGGCCTGAATCCGCGCGGCGGGACCACGGTCCAGGATCCTCACGCTGACGGACCGGTCATTCTCCAGGTTCGTGACCCGCACCACCGTCCCGAACGGATAGCTCGGGTGGGCCGCCACCATCGCGTTCATGTCGAATCGCGCACCGCTGGCCGTGGTCTGGCCATGAAAGCCTGGCCCGTAGTACGTCGCGATACCCTCGCGCACGTCGAGGACGGTGGTGGACGCCTTGCCCGGCGGCGTGGAAACCGGGACCCGCGCCGCGCACCCGGACAGGCACGCCGCGAGCCCCAGCATCGCGATCCAGCCGATGGGGTCCCGTGCGTGCGCGCCCAATACGATTGCCTCACCGCGATGAACGCGACCGATGCAGCCTCGCACGTGTGCGAATCGTAGCAGTTTGGCACTCCTCCGGCGCCGAGCACCTATCGAGCCGGCACTCGTCGCCTGCTCCTAGGCGCCGGCCCCGCGCTGGAACCACAGGACGACGTCCCGCACGCTGACGCGCCCGTTCCATGTCTTGAAGACGAGCGTGTTCTCCTTGCCCGTCTCGAACTTCGTTCCGCTGACGGCTTCCCACAGCGCCTGATCCATGTGCGGTGGGTTGGACCAGCTGAGCTCCTGCTCCTGGGTCGACTGCAGCAGCTGCAGGTTTGGGCCCTCCGGATTCACCCACATGCCGACGCGGACGCTGTCTGAGCGCGGATTGATGATGAAGGCCACCAACGGCTTGCCGACGTTCGTCCCGACCGTGAAGTTGTCCGGCAGGGTGAAGCTGAGCACCTTGACATCGCCCGGTCCACCGGGACTCGTGTCGAGATCGAAGGATCCGTCGTGCAGCACCATGTAGTCGGTCATCGAAGCCATATTGTCACCTCCAGGTTGTCGTGAGCACTTGGGGGGTGTGCCCACATCACCATGGTGTCCGCATCGCGGCGGACGTTTCAGGGCTCGACGTTGCCACGGCCGACCTCGCGCGTGCCCGCACCCGCGCGCACCTGCCCGCTCCCGGTGGTACCATCCCCGCAGGAAGGAACCCCGCCATGGTCCGCATCACCGCCCTTGCCGCCGCCTGCCTTCTGAGCCTGTCCCTTGCCGCCGGCGCGCAGTCGCCGCGCGCGTCGACCCCGGCCGCGGTCCCGACGCCCGAGAGCTTCTTCGGGTTCGTGCCGGGCGCCGACTACAAGACCTTCAACTACGAGCGGGACCTCGCATACTTCCGCGCCCTCGACGCGGCGTCCGACCGTGTCGTCATCGAGGAGATCGGCAAGAGCACGCTCGGCAAGACCATGATCGTGGCGCTCATCTCGAGCGAGGCGAACCTGAAGAACCGGGAGCGCTACCGGGAGGTCGCCCGGCGCCTGGCGACGGCGCGCGGGACGAGTGACGCCGAGGCCCGGGCGCTCGCGAAGGAAGGCAAGGCCATTGTCTGGATCGACGGCGGCATGCACTCCAGCGAGATCGCCAACTCGCAGCACATGCCCGAGCTGGCGTGGTGGGTGGCCACGAGCGAGACGGACGAAGCCCGGCGCATCCGCGACCACGTGATCTTCCTGGCGATGCCCACGCTCAACCCGGACGGTCTCGACATCGTCATCGAGTGGTACAACAAGCAGCTCGGCACGCCGTTCGAGACGACCAGTCAGCCCGAGCTCTATCACCACTACATCGGCCACGACAACAACCGCGACTGGTACATGTTCACGCAGGTCGAGACCGCCAACGTCGGCCGGCAGCTCTATCACCGCTGGTTCCCGCAGATCGTCTACAACCACCACCAGAGCTCGCCGTTCCCGGGCCGCATCTGGGGGCCGCCGATGAAGAACCCGGTGAACCCCAATCTCGATCCGCTGCTCGTGAGCACGGTCAACCAGATTGGCGAGCACATGCGCAAGCGCTTCGACCTCGAAGGCAAGCCGGGGTACGTGAGCGGCATCACGTTCGACATGTGGTGGAACGGCAGCATGCGCGGCGTCCCGGACTTCCACAACATGGCCGGGTACCTCACCGAGACCGCGCTCTATCGCATGGCCACGCCGCGCTGCTACACGCCGGACGAGGTGCCCGACACCTTCGGCGAGGCCAACGGCAACATGCCTGCGAAGACGCCGACCACCGATTACACGAACCCCTGGATGGGCGGCTGCTGGCACCTCCGCGACGCGGTCACGTATATGGACACCGCGTCGAAGGCCACGCTGGACTACGCCGCCAAGCTCAAGGAAGACCTGCTCTACAACATCTGGTTCATGGGCACGCGACAGATCGCGCGCGGCGAGAAGGCGCAGGGCGGCCCCTACGCTTACGTCATCGATCTGGCCGCGCAGCACGATGCAACCCGCACCGTGGAGTTCCTGCGGACGATGAGGGCCGGCGGAATCGAAGTGCGGCAGGCGGACCAACCGTTCCAGGCGGGGGGCAGGCAGTACCCGGCCGGCACCTACGTGATGGGCCCGCAGGCGTTCCGCCCGCACGTCGTCGATTTAATGGAGCCCAAGGTGTATCCGGAGCGGCGCCTGTACCCTGGGGGGCCGCCCGATCGCCCGTATGACATGACCGGGTACGAACTGTCGTTGCAGATGGGTGTCAAGGCCGATCGCGTCACCGAGGCCTTCCCGCTTCCCGCGAGGATGGTGGACGAAGTGCCGCCGGCGCCCGGCGGCGTGGAGGGCGAGGGCGCGGTCTTTGGACTGTCTCCCACCTTGAACATGGGCGTGAAGGCCGTGAACCGGCTGTTGAAGGCAGGCGCCCGTGTGGCGTGGGCGCCTGACGGCACGGTGGTGGTGTCGGGCATTGGCCGCGACGTCGTGGAGCGGGAGGGCCGCGCCCTTGGCGTGCCCTTCCGCGCGATGGCCGCCGCGCCATCCGGGGCGAGGCCCGTCCGTGCCCCGCGCATCGCGCTCTACAAGAGCTGGATGGGCAACATGGACGAGGGCTGGACGCGCTGGCTGCTCGAGCAGTACGAGTTCGGTTACAAGAACCTGTCGAACGCCGACATCCGTACCGGGGACCTGTCGCAGTTCGACGTCCTGATCCTGGCGGACGAGGACGCTGGTCGCATCCTCAACGGGCACCTGCCCGGTACCATGCCCGATGCGTACGTCGGCGGTGTGGGCGTGGACGGCGCCGCGCGGATCCGTGTCTTCGTCGAGAACGGCGGCACGCTGCTCGCGTGGGACAGCGCCGTGGACTTCGCCATCAGCACGCTGGGGCTGCCGCTCCGCAACGCGGTTGCCGACACGCGCCCGACGGAGTTCTTCATCCCGGGCACGCTGATCCGCATCAACACGAAGCCCGAGAACCCGCTGGCTCACGGGATGGAGCCGAGCGCCATCGCCATGTTCAACTCGAGCCAGGTCCTGACCGTGGTGCCGCCCGCGGCCGAAGGCAAGCACCGCGCGCCAAGGAACGTAGACGTGTTCGTCGAGTACGCGCGCGAGAACTTCCTTGCCAGCGGCTGGGAGCTTG
>DAIRFN010000362.1:0-4913 GCA_036795065.1 Vicinamibacterales bacterium | reverse complement strand
CCTCGGCCCTGTCGAGCGCGGCCCTCGTCTGCGGCGAGGGGCGTCGCGCGGCGCATGTGGCCAAGGGCAGAACGACCGCCAGCAGGATGGCGCGGCTCGGAAATCGGGTGAAGGACACGACGCGCCGATCGCCAAGGGGGGCTATTCCATCTTCCGCTGTCCGTACCGCACGAGGATGACGGCCAGGGCGAGGAAGAGTGCCGCCCCGGCCAGCTGCCCGGTGAGGCCCTCCTCGTGCAGGAACGCCAGCGCGTTGCCCACGGCCTGGAACGGGCCGAGCCAGTCGGCGCCGACCAGGACCGCGTACAGAATCCCCGCGAGCGAGCCGCCCGCGATGAGGCCCGAGCTGAAGAGCACACCCGCGCTCAGGTCCGACTCCTTCTTCTCGCCCGTCTTGCGCTCGACCCACCACCGCACCAGGCCACCCGCGAAGATGGGCGCGGTCGTGGCAATCGGCAGGTACGCGCCCACGGCAAACGACAGCGAATGGATGCCGCACAACTCCAGCGTAACGGCGACGAAGACCCCGACGAGCACCAGGCCCCACGGAAGGTTCTGCGAAAGCAGGCCCTTGATGAGCGTGGCCATCAGCGTCGCCTGCGGCGCGGCCACATCGGCGGAGCCGATGCCGAACACGCGGTGCATGTAGAGCACCGTCATCCCGATGACGAACGACGAGGTGACGACCCCGATCGCGAGGCTCATCTGCTGGGCGATGGGCGTCGCCCCGACGATGTAGCCCGTCTTCAGGTCCTGCGAGGTGTTGCCGGCGTTGGCGGCCGCGATGCAGACGATGGCGCCCACCGAGAGGGCCACCGGGCCGTAGGCGTCGCCCGTCCAGCCCAGGGCCACGAAGATGATGCAGGTGATGATCAGCGTCGCGATCGTCATGCCTGAGATGGGGTTGGACGAGGACCCGATGAGCCCGGTGATGCGCGACGACACGGTCGCGAAGAAGAAACCGAACAGGACGATCAGGACGGAGACCAGGATGTTGCCCTGGGTGGGCAGGCCCGGCATCACCGCGAGGAAGATGGCCAGCGCCAGCGAGCCGGCCAGCACGATGGTGAGGGGCAGGTCGCGCTCGGTCCGCAGCTGCACGCCGTTCGAGGTGGCGCCCAGTCCCTTGAGGCCCTCCTTCGCCGAGGCCACGATCGTGGGCAGGGTGCGGCCCAGCGTGATGAGGCCGGCCGCCAGCACGGCGCCCGCGCCGATGTAGCGGATGTAGGCGCTCCAGATTTGCCCGGGGCCCATCTCGGAGAGCAGGAATGGCTGACCCGTGGCCGGGTTGTTGGCGAAGTTGGGGTGGATGGGCGGGAACGGCGTCGGGATGGCCGCGCCGAGCAGGGTGAGCAACGGCAGCAGCACCAGCCACGACAGCACGCCGCCCGCGAACATCGTGCCGGCGATGCGCGGGCCGATCACGTAGCCCACACCCATGTACTCGGGCGAGATGTCCACGTTCAACGTGGCGTTCGGGAACTGGCTGGTTCGCGGCGTGGAATAGCCGATCTCGGTGAGGAACAGGTTGAAGATCCACGACAGCGACTTCCAGACCGCGCCGAAGCTCAGTCCGGCGAACACCAGGCCCGCCAGCTGGCCTCCGCGCTCGCCGGCGACCAGCACCTCCGCGCAGGCCGTGCCCTCGGGGTAGGGGAGCACGCCGTGCTCCTTCACGATGAGGGCGCGCCGCAGGGGCACCATCATCAGCACGCCGAGGATGCCGCCCGCGAAGGCGAGCATCGTGATCTGCGTGTAGTTGAAATAGCCCGGGCCGTCCGGTGTGAGGAAGATCAGCGCCGGGATGGTGAAGACGACGCCGCCCGCCACCGATTCGCCAGCCGACCCGATGGTCTGGACGATGTTGTTCTCGAGGATCGTCGATCCGCCGAGGTGCTTCAGCACCGAGATGGCGAGCACCGCGATGGGAATCGAGGCGCTGACCGTGAGGCCCGCGCGCAATCCCAGGTAGACCGTGGAGGCGCCGAAGAGGAGCCCGAAGAGCACGCCGATGAAGATGGCCTTGGCCGTGAACTCGGCCATCGATTGCGACGCGGGGACGTAGGGCTGGAAACCTTTCGGGGTATCGGCCATGGGCGGGGATGATACCAGCATCGGACTTTGCTATCCTGTGGGTCCTTGTGAATTCTCCGAACAAGCGCAGGGCCGCCTCCGAGCAGGTGTCCGAGCTCACCACGAATCGGCTGTCCGTCTATCTGCGATGCCTCAACCAGCTCGAGGCCGCGGGCGTGGAGACCATTTCGTCCCAGTCGCTCGCCGAGCAGTTCCACCTGAACGCCGCTCAGATCCGGAAGGACCTGGCCTACTTCGGCGAGTTCGGCGTCCGCGGCGTGGGCTACTACGTCAAGGACCTGAAACGCCACCTGCGCCAGATCCTCGGCCTCGATCGGAAGCTGAAGGTGGCGGTGGTCGGCGCCGGCAATCTGGGCCTCGCGCTGGCCGACTATCCCGGTTTTCGCCGCGAGGGCTTCGAGATCGTCGCGATGTTCGACGTGTCGGACGCGAAGATCGGCGACGCCTCACGCAGCGGCGTGCCCATCTACGACATCCGCGAGCTGCGCAAGGTGGCAAGGCGCGAGCACCTGGACATCGGGGTCATCGCCGTGCCGGCCGAATCGGCCCAGCCCGTGCTCGACATGGTGGTCGCTGCCGGCGTGAAGGCCATCCTCAACTTCTCGCCCGGCACGCTGCGGGTGCCGCCCGGGGTGAAGCTGAAGAGCGTGGACCTCACGGTATCGCTCGAGAGCCTGTCGTTTTACCTCGCGCAGGGAGGGGAGGATGGCTAAGCGAGTTGCGGGAGTCGGGCCTGTCCGCCGAAGCCTGGGCGAAGGCGGAAGACGGGAGTCGGGAGTCGGAAGAACGGCGCCGGGAGCACGAACGACGGCGTCGGGAGGGGACAAGACTGGGTCGGGAACCGGGCGTGTCCGCCGAAGCCCTGGCGAAGGCGGACGACGGGAACCCGCGGCCGCGCCACGGCTGTCGCACGTGGGCGCCGACGGGAGGGCGCGCATGGTGGACGTGGGCGGGAAGGCCGTCACCGCGCGCGAGGCGGTGGCTCGCGGCAGCGTCACCATGTCCGCGCTGGCCCGCAAGCTGATTCGCACGGGCGCCGTGAAGAAGGGGGATCCCCTGCAGGCCGCCCGCCTGGCCGGCATCCTCGCCGCCAAGCGCACCAGCGAGCTCATCCCCCTGTGCCACCCGCTGATGCTCTCCCACGTATCGGTGGAGCTCACCGCCACCCGCACCGGTTACGACCTCGAGGCGCGCGTCCGCACCACCGGGCAGACCGGCGTGGAAATGGAAGCCCTCACCGCGGTGGCCGTGGCCGGCCTCACCATCTACGACATGCTGAAGGCCGTCGACCGCGACATGGTGATCGGCGAGGTGCGGCTCATCGAGAAGCGCGGCGGCAAGAGCGGCGAGTTCCGGCGAAGGTAGTCCACGGGAACAGTTCAGCGCTCCGCTGCCGGCGGTGGCTCGATGTGAATCACCGCATCCTTTATCTCCGGGAAGCGCGCCATCAGCCGGTCCTTCACCACGTGCGAGATCCGGTGGGCCTCGTGCAGCGGCAGGTCGCCGTCCATCCACACGTGCAGATCGAGGAACACGAAGTCGACGGGGCCGCGCGTGCGGATCTGGTGGCACCCCATTACCTCGGGCACCGACTGCACCACCTCGCGGATGTTGCTCTCGTCGATGACGATGCGATCGCCGAGGATGCGCGCGGTGTCGTGGAAGATCTCCCAGCACGCATGGGCGATGAACCCGGCGACCAGGAGGGCGGCGACGGGATCGAGCCACGGGTAGCCCAGCCGCACGCCCACCAGGGCCAGGATCACCGCGCCCGAGGTCAGCAGGTCGCTGCTGGTGTGATGGGCGTCGGCGAGGAGGATCTCGCTGGTCAGGCGGCGGCCGGCACTCCGCTCGTACCACACCACGGCGATGTTCACGAGGAACGTGCTGCCCATCACCCAGAACGCCAGCGCGTGGACCTCAGGTGTGGCACCGCTCCGCAGCCGCTCTATGGCGGCTCCCAGCACCTGGACGAGCACCAGCACCAGGAAGATCAGGATGCCGAGCGACGCCATCGTCTCGAACTTGCGATGGCCGTAGGGATGGTCCTCGTCCGGGGGCCGGCTGGCGACGCGCACCCCGACGATGGCGACGACGTTCGAAGCCGTGTCCGTGAGGGAGTGGAAGCCGTCGGAGAGGATGCTCACCGCCCCGGACGCATAGCCCAGGAGGATCTTCGCGACGGCGACGATCAGGTTGAGGACGAGAACGCGCCCGAGGACGCGTGAGACCGCGGCGTAGCGATCCACGCGCCTAGAAGATCGTGGCGTTCGGGACCGGCCACCAGCGCAGCTGCACCTTGCCGATGATGTACTTCTTGGGCACGAAACCCCAGTGGCGGCTGTCGGAGCTGTTGTTCCGGTGGTCGCCCATCACGAAGTAGTAGCCCTCGGGGATGACCTGCGGGCCCCAGTCGTCGTGGCTGCGGTATTCGGGCGGCACCTGGTTGTCGGGCACCGGCACGTCGTTGACGTAGACGCGGCCATCCACCACGCGCACCGTGTCGCCTTCCTCGGCGATGACGCGCTTGACGAACGATTTCTCCGGGTTCAGCGGGTAGTACAGCATGACGATGTCGCCGCGCTGCGGATCCGCGAGGCGATAGGCCAGCTTGTTCACGATGAGGCGATCCTGGTCGGCCAGCGTGGGCGCCATGCTCTGGCCCTCGACGCGTGCCACCTGGAACCCGAAGGTCACGATGAGCGTGGCGTAGACGGCCGCCGACGCCAGGGTCTTCACCCACGCGACGAACTCGTCGCGCCACACGTCCATGCGCCGCGATGCCGGGCCCTCGGCCACGGCCGGGGCGACCGGAGCCG
>DAIRFN010000091.1:0-16795 GCA_036795065.1 Vicinamibacterales bacterium | reverse complement strand
CGGTGACCATCGAGCAGATCCAGAAGTTCGTGGCGGACTACTACCAGTTGAAATTGAACGAGTTGAAGTCGCGCAACAACTCGAAGTCGGTGGCCATGCCTCGTCAGGTGGCCATGTACTTGTGCAAGATGCTGACGCACGCCTCGCTGCCGGAGATCGGGCGCAGCTTCGGCGGGAAGCACCATTCCACCGTTATTCACTCCATCAAGAAGGTGGAGGAACTTCGCAAGACCAGCCCGGATTTCAACAGCCAGGTGGGCAACTTCCTCGAGTCGTTCAAGTAGATCCCGGGGCGTGCAGCGGGGATCCACAGGCTCAGGTGTTGGCGGCCTGTGGACGTCTGTGCATGGGGCGAAAGCCCCCTGTCGCGCGGCCGGATCATCCACACGCCGGCCACAGAAAAACTCACAGGGTAAGTTACTGATAAAATGGGACTTACCGTCGAAGTTAATTTCCTGAACGGGACCTAGTTCCTGTATAATTATTTGTCTTCGCCTTTTCTCTTTTCCCCAGAGGTTAAGCAGCACATGGAACTGGTCGCCCGAAAAGCCGATCTTGTGCGTGAACTGCAGTTCTTCCAGCAGATCGTCGAGCGCAAGAACACCATTCCCATCCTGGCCAACGTGCTCATCGAGGCGACCGGTAACGAGATCACCCTCCTGGCCACGGACCTCGAGGTGACCCTGCGCAGCCGGGCCGAAGCGGCGGTCTCGCGCCATGGCGCCGTCACCCTGCCTGCCAAGAAGCTCTACGAGGTGGTGCGCGCGTTGCCCGACGGCGACGTGAACATCGAGACGGAAAAGGGCGGCAACGGCGTGAAGGTGTCTGGCGGGCAGTTCAGCTCGCGCATGCCCACGCTGCCGCGCGAGGACTTCCCGACCATCACCGAGCCGCCCGGCGCCGCGAAGGCGTCCATCAAGGGTTCCACGCTCGCGCAGATGATTGCGAAGACGCAGTTTGCCATCACCGGCGAAGACACGCGCTATTACCTGAACGGCGCGCAGTTCGTGCTCGGGCCCGACCAGATGACCATGGTCGCCACCGATGGGCATCGTCTTGCGCTGGTGCACGCCGATCGCGAAGGCCAGCACAAGGGCGAGGACGTGAAGGCCATCCTGCCGCGCAAGGCCCTGGCCGAGCTCGGCCGGCTGCTGGCGGAATCGGACGGCGAAGTGCTGTACGAACGTGGAGAGAACCACCTGTTCTTCGAGATCGGCCCGCGGCTGCTGATGTCGCGCATGATCGACGGGCAGTTCCCGGCCTACGAGAAGGTGGTCCCGAAGAACAACGACAAGCACATCGAGTTCGAGCGGGATCGACTCATGAACGCGGTGCGCCGCGTGGCGCTGCTGTCGAACGAGCGTTCGCGCGCGGTCAAGTTCCAGGTGGAGACCGGCAAGGTCGAAGTCACCTCGAGCAGCCCTGAGTTCGGTGAGGCGCGCGAGCCGATTGCCGTGGACTACACCGGGCCGGAGATCACCATCTGCTTCAACGCCCAGTATGTCATCGACTTCCTGAACGCCGTCGACTGCGACATCGTCGCGCTCGAATTGAAAGACGACGTGAGCCAGGCCGTGATGAAGCCGGTGGGCGTGGAAGGGTACGACTATACCTACGTGATCATGCCCATGCGGGTGTGATTGCCGGAGACAGAGACCAGCGTGTCAGAGATTGAACAGACGGTTCCGCAGGGCGCGGGCACCCAGGATTACGGCGCCGAGAGCATCAAGGTCCTCGAAGGCCTCGAGGCCGTCCGCAAGCGGCCGGCCATGTACATCGGGTCCACCGGGCCGGCAGGCCTGCACCATCTGGTGTACGAGATCGTCGACAACTCCATCGACGAAGCGCTGGCCGGGTATTGCACCGAGATCAACGTCACGCTGCACCTCGACCAGTCGGTCACCGTGGTCGACAACGGCCGCGGCATCCCGGTGGACATGCACGAGAGCGGCCGGCCGGCGGCCGAGGTCGTGCTCACCGTGCTGCACGCCGGCGGGAAGTTCGACAACAAGAGCTACAAGGTCTCGGGCGGGCTGCACGGCGTGGGCTCGTCGGTCGTCAACGCCCTGTCCGAGCGGTTGGAACTGGAGATCTGGAGGAACGACCAGGTCTACCAGCAGACCTACGAGCGCGGCGTCCCGATGGGCGATCTGCTCGTCACCGGCACGACCAGGCGCCGCGGGACGAAGATCACCTTCAAGCCTGACGACCGGATCTTCGAGACGGGCGACTTCAGCTTCGACACGCTGGCGCAGCGCCTGCGCGAGCTCGCGTTCCTGAACGCCGGCCTCGTCATCACGCTCGACGACGAGCGCGACGGCAAGAGCCACCGCTTCCACTACGAGGGCGGCATCGTCTCGTTCGTCGAGCACCTGAACAAGAACAAGGGCCTCGTCAACGAGAAGGCCATCTACATGCGGGGCGTGCGCGAAGGCATCGACGCCGAGATCGCGCTGCAGTGGAACGACGGCTACAACCCGCAGGAATTCTCGTTCGCCAACAACATCAACACCCACGAGGGCGGGACGCACCTGTCCGGGTTCCGGTCCGCGCTCACGCGCACCATCAACGCGTATGCCGCGCGGAACAACCTGACGAAGGACCTCAAGGACGCGACGATCAGCGGCGACGACATCCGCGAGGGGATGACGGCCGTCATCAGCGTGAAGATTCCGCAGCCGCAGTTCGAAGGGCAGACGAAGACGAAGCTCGGCAACACCGAGGTGAAGGGCATCGTCGAAGCCATCGTCAACGACAAGCTCGGCGCCTACCTCGAAGAGAACCCGGTTGTCGCGAAGAAGGTCGTCTCGAAGTCGGCGGATGCCGCACGGGCACGCGAAGCGGCCCGCAAGGCCCGGGATCTGGTGCGCCGCAAGGGCGCGCTCGACGGCGGATCGCTCCCCGGCAAGCTGGCGGACTGCCAGGAGCGGGATCCGGCGCAGTCGGAAATCTACATCGTCGAGGGCGAGTCGGCCGGCGGATCGGCGAAGCAGGGACGCGATCGGCGGTTCCAGGCCATCCTGCCCATCAAGGGCAAGATCCTGAACGTCGAGCGCGCGCGCCTCGATCGGATGCTCAGCTCCGACGAGATCAAGACGATGATCGCGGCGCTCGGCTGCGGAATCGGCACCGAGGACTTCGACATCGAGAAGCTCCGCTACCACCGCATCATCATCATGACCGACGCGGACGTGGACGGCTCGCACATCCGCACGCTGCTGCTGACGTTCTTCTACCGGCAGATGGCGCCGCTGGTCGAGCGCGGCCACATCTTCATCGCGCAGCCGCCGCTGTTCCGCGCCAAGCGTGGGCGCGTCGAGACCTTCATCAAGGACGAGCGCGCGCTCGAGAACTTCCTGGTGCACCGGGCGGTGGAATCGAGGATCGTCACGCTCGCGGACGGCAGCGAGCTCTTCGGCCCGTCGCTCGAGAAGGCGCTGCACGGCATCATGGGTTACCAGAAGGTGCTGCAGGTGGTCCAGCGGCGCGGCCATGCCCGCGACGTTGTCGAGGGATTGCTCGACCGCGAGGTGCGGGACCGCAGTTTCTTCGACGACGAGGCGCACGTGCAGGGGCTGGCCGATCAGTTGACCACGCCGCTCCGCGACGTGCTGGCGGTGAAGGACGAGGAGCACAACACGTTCGCACTCCGGGTGGACGATCGCTCGACTGGCTACTCCCGCGTCAGCGTGGTCGGCCTCGACTTCGTGCTGTCCGGCGAATACCGGACGCTCGGCGCCAGCTACGCCGAGATCAAGGACGTGCTGCGCACGCTTCGCAAGGGTCCCATCGAAGTCCGCGTCGTCGCGGCTTCGAAGGCGGAGGAAGAGCCGCTCGAACCCGAGACGGAAGCGTCGGAACCGGAAGCCGAGGAGGCTGCGGCCCCGACACCCGCGGCGGCCCGCAGGGATCAGGGCCCGGTGTTCATCGCCACCCTCGACGAGCTGGTGGAGCACTTCATCGCGCTCGGCCGCAAGGGCGTGGCGGTCAACCGCTACAAGGGCCTCGGCGAGATGAATCCGGACACGCTCTGGGCGACCACGATGAACCCGGAGACCCGCACCCTGCTTCAGGTGCGGGCCGAGGACCACACCGAAGCGGACCAGATGTTCACCACGCTGATGGGCGACCAGGTGGAGCCGCGGCGCAAGTTCATCGAGGACAACGCGCTCGACGTGCGCAACCTCGATATCTGACCAGATCCCTGACTCCTGACTCCTGATTCCTGATTCCTGACTCCTGATTCCTGATTCCTGATTCCTGAATGTCCACGACCGAATCCAGAATCCCCGTCAACATCGAAGACGAGATGAAGCGCTCGTACCTGGATTACGCGATGAGCGTGATCATCGGGCGCGCGCTGCCCGACGTGCGCGACGGGCTGAAGCCCGCGCACCGGCGCGTCCTCTACGCGATGCGGCAGATGGGGCTGGCCAGCAACCGCGCCTACCGGAAATGCGCGAAGATCGTCGGTGAGGTCATCGGCAACTACCACCCGCACGGCGACGCGTCCGCGTACGACACGCTGGTACGCCTGGCGCAGGACTTCAACATGCGCAACCCCCTGGTCGACGGCCAGGGCAACTTCGGGTCCGTGGACGGGGACCCGCCGGCCGCCTACCGGTACACCGAGGCCCGCCTCGAAGCGCTTGCCGAGGCGATGATGGACGACCTCGACAAGGACACCGTCGACTTCGTCCCGAACTTCGACGAGACCACCGAGGAGCCGACGGTGCTGCCGGCGGCCTTCCCGAACATGCTGGTGAACGGGTCCACGGGCATCGCCGTGGGGATGGCCACCAACATCCCGCCGCACAACATGCGCGAGGTCATCGACGCCGTCGTCTGGGTCGTCGAGAAGACCCTGATGGCCCCGCCGGACGCGCCGAGGCTGACGCGCGAGCAGAAGCTCCGCGAGTTGATCAGGCTGGTGCCCGGACCCGACTTCCCGACTGGCGGGCTCATCATCGGGCGGCGCGGCATCCACGAGGCCTACCTGACGGGCCGCGGCGGCATCCAGGTGCGCGCGCGCGCGGAGATCGAGCAGACGAAGAAGGGCGACCGCACCCAGATCGTCGTCCACGAGATCCCCTTCCAGGTCAACAAGAAGAACCTGCTCGAGCGCATGGCCGACCTGGTGCGCGAGAAGACCATCGAGGGCATCTCGGACATCCGCGACGAGTCGGACCGCGACGGCATGCGCGTCGTCATCGAGCTCAAGCGCGACGCCGTCGGCGAGGTGGTGCTGAACAACCTCTACAAGCACACCCAGCTGCAGCAGACGTTCGGCATCATCATGCTGGCAATCGTGGCCGGCCGGCCGCGGGTGTTGAACCTGCTCGAGATCATCGACCACTTCGTCGACTTCCGCCGGGAGGTGGTGCGGCGGCGGACCGAGTTCGAGCTGCGGAAGGCCGAGGCCCGCGCGCACATTCTCGAGGGCCTGCGGATCGCGCTCGACCACCTCGACGCGGTGATCAGCCTGATCCGCGGATCGCGCAACCCCGCCGAGGCGAAGATCGGCCTCGTCACCCAATTCGGGCTGAGCGAGGTCCAGTCGCAGGCCATCCTCGACATGCAACTCCAGCGCCTCACGGGACTGGAACGCCAGAAGATCCTGGACGAGCTCGCTGAGCTCATGAAGCTCATCGAGCGGCTGCGCGCCATCCTGGCCAACCAGCAACTGTTGCTGCAGATCGTCGTCGACGAGTTGAAGGCGGTGCAGGCGCGCTTTGGCGAGGAGCGGCGGACCCGGATCCTCGAGGAAGAAGGCGAGCTGAGCATCGAGGACCTGATCGCCGAGGAGGACGTGGCGATCACGGTCACCGACACCGGATACATCAAGCGCACACCCATCACCACCTATCGCGCGCAGCGCCGCGGTGGCCGGGGCCGCATCGGCATGCGGACGCGCGAAGAAGATGTGGTGAACCACCTGTTCGTGGCCTCCACCCACTCGGTGCTGATGGTGTTCTCGGACCGCGGGCGCGCCTACTGGCTGAAGGTGCACGAGATTCCCGACGTCGGTGCGGATGGGCGAGGCAAGTCCATCGCGAACCTGGTCCAGATGGAGAGCGGCGAGCGCATCGCCGACATGCTGCCCGTGCGCGACTTCGACGACCAGCACTTCATCGTCATGGGCACGCGCAAGGGCACGGTGAAGAAGACCGAGCTCTCGGCGTTCAGCAACCCGCGGGCCGGGGGCATCATCGCGATGGGCATCGACGAGGGCGATGCCGTGATGGCCGTGCAGATGTCGGATGGCGCCAGCGAGGTGTTCATCGGCACGCGCGAAGGCAAGGCCATCAGGTTCCCCGAAGACGACGTGCGGCCCATGGGTCGGACGGCGTACGGCGTGCGGGGCATCCAGCTTCGCGAGGGTGACGAAGTGGTGGCCATGCAGGTCGCCAAGCCCGGCGGCACGCTGCTCACCGTCACCGAGCGCGGCTACGCGAAGCAGACGGCGATCGACGAGTACCGCGTCACCAGCCGCGGCGGCCTGGGCGTGAAGAACGTCGAGATCACCGAGCGGAACGGCCCGGTCGTGAACATCGCCCAGGTGCACGAAGAAGACGATCTGCTGGTCATCACCGAGCAGGGCAAGATCCTGCGCACGCTGGCGGGCGACATCCGCACGGCGGGACGTGCCACGCAGGGCGTCCGCCTGATGGACCTCGAAGCGGGCGACCGCGTGGTGTCCATCGCATTGATTCCGAAGACCGAAGACGAGCCGGTGGAGGGAGCGACACCTCCCGATGACCTTGTCCAGCCGGACGAAGAGTAGTAGGCTCGGCCTCGCTGAGAACCCCGAGGAGGCAAGGATGATACGGTCCCGCGTGCAATCCACTCTGAAGGCTGTGCTGCTGTTGCTGCCGATCGTGGCTCTCGAGGTGGCGTGCTCGCGTCCGCCCGAGCAGCAGATGCTGACCCAGTACTTCCGGGCGGCGCGGAACCGGGACAACACCACGGCGGCCATGATGTCGGCGGTCACGCTGGACCCCCGGCAGCAGGGCTCGGTGGAGAGCTTCGACATCACGTCCGTCGGCGCCGAACAGCGATCGCCCCTGAACCTGAAGGCGCTGCTCGACGCCGCCGAGCAGGCCCGAACGGCCGAAGCCGAGTTTCAGAAGCAGAAGAGGGCCTATTCGAACGCCAACCTGAAGACGATCGAAGAAGTGCTCAAGCTCGAGAGCAACCCCAATGCCAAGCTCACGCCGCAACAGGCGGCGGTGAAGCCGGTATGGGACAAGTGGCGCGCCGACACCGCCACGTTCGTCAAGAATCTCACCGCCGCGCGGGCCGCCGTGACCGCGGCCACCGGCCCCGTCGAAGCCTCGCTGACGCAGCCCGGGCAGCCGAAATTCGACGTGAATACGTTCGATGGGGAGTGGGTGAACAAGGACGTGGCCATCAAGACCCAGTTCACGAGCCCCGAAGGGCAGACGTCCGAGAAGGATCTCGTGATCACCATGTCGAAGGCGGTGGGCACCCAGGCAGGCGCCCCTCGCGAGGGTAAGTGGATCATCACGAAGATCGCAGGACTCTGAGGGTCAGGCGAAAGGCAGAAGGCAGAAGGACCGACGTCACGCCCGCTCGAGCTTCGCGTACTTCGCGCGCAGCGTCTTCTGCCCCACCGAGATGAACCGGACGACCAGCTTCTGGTCGTCCTCCAGGTCTTCCACGCTCATCACCGTGCCCACGCCGAACTGCCCGTGCTTCACGCGCGCGCCGGGACGGAGGCCCCCGGTCTGGTCCTCGTCCTCGTACATGAACGGCGGCGGCTGCTCCCGCGCGCGGTCGGGCCCGCGCCTTGGAGGCCGCGCGTAGGGGTTGGCGCGGTACTCCCAGCCTCCCCGGGTGCCCCGGTAGGGCGACGAGGTGGTCGAGAGTTCCTGCTCGACGAGGTCGGCGGGAATCTCGTCGAGGAAGCGTGACGGCTCGGTGGCCTGGTACTCGCCAAACACCCGGCGCCTCGCCGCGCTCGTCAGCACCAGGCGCTTGCGCGCGCGGGTGATGCCCACATAGCACAGGCGCCGTTCTTCCTCGAGCTCGGCATCGTCTTCGCGGGCGCGCGAGTGGGGGAAGAGCCCCTCTTCGAGCCCGGCCATGACGACCACCGGGAACTCCAGGCCCTTGGCCGAGTGAAGGGTCATCATCAGCACGCGGGCGTCGCGGCCGCCCTGTTCCTTGTCCACGTCCGAGAGCAGGGAGAGGCGGTCCACGAACCCCCCAAGCGAGGTTTCCGGCTCGCGCGCTTCGTACTCCCGGGCCGCCGACACGAGCTCCATCAGGTTCTCGATGCGGGCCTCCGATTCCTCGGACCGGTCCTCACGCAGGTCGCGCAGATAGCCGGACTGGTCCAGGGCCTTGCCCAGCGTGATCGCCACCGTCTCGCGCCTCGCCGTGTCCGCGAGCGCGGTCATCATGTCGCGGAAGGCCGCGAGCGATGCCACCTGGCGAGGGTTCAGGAGGCGCTGGTCCACGGCGGTGACCAGCTTCGACCACAGCGAGTTCGAGGCCACCGTGGGCTGCAGGCCGGCAAGCAGGGGCGGCAGGGTCTCGTCCACCTGGCCCGCGTCCACCTGCTCGAGTGCGTCCATCACGCCCTTGCCGATGCCGCGGGCGGGCGTGTTGATGACACGCCTCAGCGCCACATCGTCGTGGGGATTGAGGATCAGCTTCAGGTAGCTGAGCGCGTCCTTGATTTCCCGGCGCTCGTAGAAGCCAACACCACCGAGGATGACATACGCGATGCCGGCCGCCCTGAGCGCGTCTTCCACCGACCGCGACTGGGCGTTGGTGCGATAGAGCACCGCCATCGTCGCGTCGATGTCGTCCTGCATGGTGCTCCTCGCGACGCGGGTGATGAACTCGGCTTCCTCGAGCTCGTCGGAGGCACGGAAATAGACGATCTTGGCGCCGCCCTTCCGGTCGGTCCAGAGCGCTTTCTCCTTGCGATTGCGGTTGTTGCCGATGACGGCTGAAGCCGCGTCGAGAATGACCTGGGTGGACCGGTAGTTCCGCTCGAGGCGCACGACCACGGCCTCGGGGAAGTCGGCCTCGAAGTCCATGATGTTGCGGAGATCGGCCCCGCGCCATTTGTAGATGGATTGATCGGGGTCACCGACGACGGCCAGGTTGCGATGGCCGCCGGCGAGCTGCTTCACCAGCAGGTACTGCGGACGATTGGTGTCCTGGTACTCGTCCACCATCACGAACCGGAAGCGACGGGCGTACCGATCGCGGAGTGAAGGATTCTTCTCGAACAGGTCCACCGTCTTCAGCAGCAGGTCGTCGAAGTCGAGCGCGCTGGCCTCGGTCAGCGCCTTCGTGTATCCGTGGAACAGCCGTCCAATCTCGCGGTCCCGCGGGTTCCACGTGTTCTCGAACGACTCGGGCCCTTCCATCCGGTTCTTGGCGTGGCTGATGCGCCCGAGGACCATCCGGGCCTGGTAGGTCCCCTCGTCCAGGCCGTATTCCTTGACCAGCTGCTTGATGACGGCCTGCTGATCGGCCGAGTCGTAGATGGTGAAGTCGCGGCTCAGCCCGATGTGGCCGGCCTCCCGCCTGAGCAGGCGGGCACAGAGCGCGTGGAAGGTGGAGATCCACATCGCGCGGCAATCGACGCTGAGCAGCGCCTCCACCCGCTCGCGCATCTCTGCCGCGGCCTTGTTGGTGAACGTGACGGCGACAATCTCGTCGGGATGCGCCACGCGCTCTGAAACGAGATAGGCGATGCGGTGCGCGATGACGCGCGTCTTGCCCGAGCCCGCGCCTGCAAGAATGAGCAGCGGGCCTTCCGTGTGGCGGACCGCGGCTTGCTGCTCTGGATTGAGCGAGGAGAGAAGATCCAACTCTCCTATTCTACTGTGACGCTCTTCGCGAGATTCCTCGGTTGATCGACATCACAGCCGCGTCGAACGGCAATGTGGTACGCGAGCAACTGCAGCGGGATGGTGAGCGCCACGGGCGTGAGCAGCGGTGTGGTGGCAGGAATTGCCACGAGTGCGTCGGAATGGCGATCCAGGAGATCGACGAGCGGACTATCACCCTCGGAGGTGATGGCGATGACCGAGCCCCCACGTGCCTTCGCCTCCTGGATGTTGCCGAGCATCTTCTCGAAGACGGCATCGCGGGGCGCCAGCGCCACGACGGGCATGGCCTCGTCGATGAGGGCGATGGGCCCGTGCTTCATCTCACCGGCCGGATAGCCCTCGGCGTGAATGTAGGAGATCTCCTTCAGCTTCAACGCGCCTTCGAGGGCGATGGGGTAGTTCACGCCGCGGCCGAGATAGAGGAAATCGGACCGGTTGTAGAACCGCCCCGCGATCTCTTCCATGACCTTCGACGCCTGCAGCGCGCCTTCCACGACTTGCGGCAGCTGCATCAGCGCGTCGATGGCGGATCGACGCGCTTCCGCGGAGAGCGTCAGTCGGATTTCGGAGAGCCGCAGCGCGAGCAGATAGAGCGCGACGAGCTGGGTGGTGAAGGCCTTCGTGGACGCGACGCCAATCTCCGGTCCGGCGTGGGTGTAGATGGTGCCCTCGGCCTCGCGTGTCGCCATGCTGCCGACGACGTTGCAGATGGCGACGCTGCGGGCGCCCTTGGCTTTCGCCTCGCGCAACGCCGCCAGGGTGTCGGCGGTCTCGCCAGACTGGGTGATGGCGACGGTCAGGGAGCGATTGTCGACGATGGGGTTGCGGTACCGGAACTCGGATCCGTAATCCACTTCCACCGAGATGCGGGCCAGTTCCTCGATCATGAACTTGCCCACGAGCGCCGCGTGCCACGAGGTGCCGCACGCCACCATCACCACCTTGTCCACGGCGGCAAGGTCCTCCGGGCTGATGGCGAGCTCGTCCAGGAACGTCTGGGCGGAGTCCACGGACACGCGGCCGAGGATCGTCTCGCGCAGCGCGTGCGGCTGCTCGACGATCTCTTTCAGCATGAAGTGCTTGTAGCCGGCCTTCTCGGCCATCACCGGGTCCCACGTCACACGGGTGGGGGTATGCGTGATCGCCGTGCCGTCGAGGGACCGGAAGGTGGCGCCCTCCGGCGTGACCACTGCCATCTCGCGGTCGTCCATGAACACCACATTCCTGGTGTGCGCGAGGATGGCGGGCACGTCGCTGGCCACGAAGTACTCGCCCTCGCCCAGCCCGACCACGATCGGCGGGCCATTGCGCACGGCAACCAGCTTGTTCGGATCGTCCGCCGAGAGCAGCACCAGGGCGAAGAGGCCGCGCACCCGAGCCATGGCCCGTTGCACGGCCCCCTCGAGGCCGTCCGATCGCCACTCGTCCTGGACCAGGTGGGCCACGACCTCGGTGTCGGTCTCCGACTCGAACCGGTGGCCCCTGGCAACGAGGTCCCGCTTCAGCTCCAGGTAGTTCTCGATGATGCCGTTGTGCACCACGACCAGCCGCCCGGTGCCGTCACGGTGTGGATGGGCGTTCTCTTCGGTCGGCCGTCCGTGCGTGGCCCAGCGGGTGTGGCCCAGGCCGTACTGCCCGTCGAGCGGCGCCTTCGCGAGCGATTGCTCCAGGTTCGAGAGCTTGCCGGCGCTGCGGCGGATGTCGAGGTGGCCGTTGTTGACCACGGCAATGCCCGCCGAGTCGTAGCCGCGATACTCGAGGCGCCTGAGCCCGTCGAGGATGACGGGGACGACGGGTTTCGAGCCGATGTATCCAATGATCCCGCACATTACTCTTCACTTCTCACTTTTCACTTCTCACTTCTCACTTCTCACTTCTCACGTTCCTGCGGCTGACCCAGCCAGGCTTGTTCTCCTGCCGCGCGCGGCCGATGCCCAGCGCGTCGGGCGGAACATCCTCGGTGACCGCGGAGCCAGCCGCCACGTAGGCGTGATCGCCAATCGTGACCGGGGCGACCAGCGTGGAGTTGCTGCCGACGAACGCGCCCTTGCCGATCACGGTCGGGTGCTTGCGCATGCCATCGTAATTGCAGGTGATGGTGCCGGCGCCGATGTTCGATTGCTCGCCAATGGTGGCGTCGCCGAGGTACGCCAGATGGTTGGCCTTGGCACCCGCGCCGAGCGAGGTGTTCTTGAGCTCGACGAAATTGCCCACGCGGGCGTCGCCACCGAGCACCGACCCGGGCCTGAGGTGCGCGAAAGGGCCCACGCTGCAGCCCGTTCCGATCGTCGAGTCCACGACGACGGAGTGGTTCAGCAGGGTGACGCGATCGCCGACCGTCGAGTTGACGATGCGGGTGCCCGAGTGAATCTCGCAGGCGGTGCCCACCCGAGTCGACCCCTCCAGGTGGACGCACGGGTGAATCACGGTGTCCGCGCCCACTTCCACGTCGCTGTCGATGTAGGTGGTCGCGGGATCGACCAGCGTCACCCCCGCCGCCATCAGCTCCTCGTTCTTCCGCTGTCGGACCATTGCGCTGACCTCCGCCAGTTCCGATCGGCTGTTGATGCCCCGAATCTCGTCCGCGTTCGCGACCGACCACGTGGTGACGGCCCGGCCGTGCCGGCGGTAGATGCTCACGAGGTCCGGCAAATAGTACTCGCCCTGGGCGTTGGCGGCGCCGATGCCCCGCAGAGCGTCGAAGAGCGGCGCCAGGTCGAATGCGTAGATGCCCGAGTTGATTTCCCTGATCTCGCGATCCGCCGGCGATGCGTCGCGCTCCTCGACGATCCGGGCGATTTGGCCGGACGACCGAACCACGCGGCCGTAGCCGAAAGGGCGAGGCACGGTCGCGGTCACGACGGTCGCCGCTGCCCCCGCCTTGCCATGGGTCTCGACCAGGGCCTCGAGGGTGGCCGGCGTCAGCAGGGGGACATCGCCCGAGAGCAGCACGACGGTCCCGGTCTTGTCCCTCAGGACCGATTCGGCCTGCAGCAGCGCGTGGCCGGTTCCCAGCTGCGGCTCCTGGATTACGGTGTAGAGCTGCGGTTTCTCGCCCAGGTGCCGGCGGACGGTGTCGGCCTCGTGCCCGACCACCACGGTCGTCGTCTCGGGCTGGAGGCGGGAGGCCGTCTGCAGGACACGGTCGATGAGGGCGACGCCCGACACCCGGTGAAGGACCTTGGGAATCGCGGACCGCATTCGGGTGCCCTTCCCCGCGGCCAGAATGACGATATGGATGGGGTTCACGTGACTTGGATCTTATCGGACGGATCCGGCCGCGCGTCGTGGGTACTGACGGCGTCGTACACAAATTTGGTCGACAGACCGAATTTGCGAGCTACCAGCCGCGCAGCCTCGCGCTTTGAGCGGGCATCGTTTTCGGTCAATAAACCAATTTCGTGCTTCAGGGTCTCTGTCGGTACCGCAATCTGTACGTCCGCGGTCGGATCAGCCTTGGGGATGACCAGAGTGAACTCGCCCTGAGGGTGCTCCAGTCGCGTGGCGAGAGCGCCTGGCAGACCCTCGAGACTCTCTTCGTGGAGCTTGGTCAGCTCACGAAAGACCAAAATTGGGCGTTCGACATAATTCGCGAGTTCTTCGAGCGTTTTCCTGATGCGATGCGGGGCCTCGAAGCAGACCACTGCCAGGTCTTTCTGGTAGCGGCCCAGACGCTCGAACCACGCGTTTCTGTCTTTTGGCCTAATTGGCGGAAACCCCAGAAACGCAAAGCCTGGTTCTTCCAGACCGGCCAACGAGATGGCGGCCGCGACCGCACTCGGGCCAGGGATGGCTTCCACCCGGACACCGGCCTCGCGGGCGAGCCGCACGAGTTCCGCTCCCGGATCGGACACACCGGGGGTACCGGCGTCCGATACCAGGGCCACCGACTCGCCCCGGCGGAGGCGTATCAGCAGCTCCGGGGCGCGCGACCGCTCGTTATGGGCATGGAGGCTGAGGATACGCGTGGGAATGCTGAAGTGCCGCAGCAGGTTGCCCGTCCGCCGGGTGTCTTCGGCGGCCACCAGGGCCACCTCGCGGAGGATGCGAATCGCGCGCGCGGAGATGTCCTCGAGGTGGCCGATCGGGGTGGCGACGACGAACAGCGTACCGGCCATATTTTATTGTACCATTGGGAGATGGCCGCACATCGGAGGGTGCGGCCGTGACGCCCTACATGCACGCCGCGGAACCGCTCACCCACTTCGTCGACGACTTCCTGGCCTACCTGTACGAGGCTCGTCCGACCAACGCCACGCTCGACGGGGTCCACCTGCACGACGACCTGCTCGAGGACTTCCGGCGATCGGCCATCGACACCCACCTCGGGGCACTGGCCGGATTTGCCCGTCGGCTGGATGCCATCCCCGGGGACTCCCTGCCCCTCCACGAGAAGGTGGACCACGGAATCATCGGATCGAACATCCGCGCCCGGATGTTCGAACTGGAGGAGGTCCGGACGTGGGAGCGAAGCCCCCACCTCTACGGTGAAGTGTTGGCGTCGAGCCTGGCGGCCCAGGCCATCTTCACCTACGCGCCCGAGGCCGAGCGCGCGCGCCGGATTCTGTCGAAGCTGCACCAGGTCCCGCGCCTCATCCAGGCCGCCCGCGAGAACATCAAGGAGCCCCCGGCCATCTTCATCAAGGTGGGCCTGGACACCTGGCGCGGTATCAAGACCTTCATCGACGCCGACCTGCCCCGGGCCTTCTCGGGCGTGGACGACCTGCACCTGCTGTCCGACCTCGCCGACGCCTCGGCCGAGGCCGTGCAATCGGTCGGCGCCTACATCGCGTATCTCGAGAACGATCTCCGTCCCCGGGCCAAGGGCACCTTCCGCCTGGGGCGGGACCGTTTCGAGCAGAAGCTGCGGCTCGAGGAGGGCATCGGCATCCCCGTGGATCGGCTGCTTGCCATCGCCATGCGCGAGCTGGCGAACACCCAGGAGGAGTTCCGCGTCGCGGCTGGCCGCATGAACGGTGGCGACCCGATGGCGGCGTGGCGGAAGGCCCGCGAGTCGCACCCGGCGCCGGGCACCCTGATCGCCACCGCGAAGGGCCAGCTCGACGAGCTGCGGACGTTCCTCGCGCGCAACCCGGTCGTGGACCTTCCGCCGGGGGACGACGTCGACGTGGCGGCCACACCGGAGTTCTTCCGCTGGTCGTTCGCCAGCATGTGGACGCCGGGGCCGTTCGAGACCCGCGCCTCGCGCGCGATGTACTACCTGACCGACGCCGACGCGTCGTGGCCCGACGAGCGCAAGCGCGAGCACCTGCGCGACTTCAACCTGCCGACCCTCTGGACCATTTCGATCCACGAGGTGTATCCGGGCCACTACCTCCACTATCAGCACCTGCGCCGGGTCGCCTCGAAGGTGCGCCGCTCCACGCTCTTCGCACCCGCGTCGTACGTGGAAGGGTGGGCGCACTACTGTGAGCAGATGATGCTCGAGGCCGGCTTCGGGCGTGGCGATCACGCGCTCAAGCTGGGTCAGCTCGGCGAGGCCCTCGTGCGCCTGGCCCGCTTCGTGGTCGGCATCCGCCTGCACACGGACGACTGGTCGGTGGAGCAGGGCGTGCGCTTCTTCAAGGAGGAGGCGTTCCTCGAGGACGCCAGCGCGCGGCGCGAGGCCGAGCGCGGGACCTTCGATCCCACCTACATGGTGTACTCGGCCGGCAAGCTGATGCTGCTCAAGCTGCGGCGCGACTGGCAGGAAGAACAGCGCGGCAAGCCCTCCCTGCGCGCGTTCCACGACGCGTTTCTCGCGCAGGGCGCGGCCTCGTTTCCGGCGCTCCGGCGCCTCATGCTGGACCACGCGACCGGCGACGTCCTGGAGTGATCCCGTTATGCCTTTGTACGAGTATCAGTGCGATGCGTGCGATCACCGCTTCGAGGTCATCCAGAAGTACTCGGATGCGCCAATCGAGACGTGCCCGAAATGCGGCGGCGCGGTGAAGAAGCTGCTGTCGTCACCGGCCATCCAGTTCAAGGGATCGGGATGGTACATCACCGATTACGCCCGCGCAGGCAAGTCTGACGGCGGGAACGTGACGTCCGGCAAGAACGAATCGGGCGGATCGACGACCGAGAACAAGACCGAGACCAAGTCCGAGACGACATCCGAGACGAAGAAGGACTCGACGCCTAGCTCTTCGACACCCGCGTCAAGTTGAGCGTCTCCAGGTACTCGCGGAACGGGCCCGCGAGGTCCGGGCGCTTCAACGCGAAGTAGACCACGGCCTTCAGGAAACCCAACTTGTTGCCCGTGTCGTGCCGGACGCCATCGATCTCGTAGGCGTAGAGCGGCCGCGACTTGAGCAGGCGCTTCATCCCGTTGGTCAGCTGGATTTCCCCCGACCGATCGCGGGCGGTTTCGCGCAGCGCGTCGAAGATGTCGGGCGTGAGGATGTAGCGCCCGATGATGGCCAGGTTCGACGGCGCCTCGTCCCGGGGCGGCTTCTCCACGAGATCCTTGATCCGGAACACGCCCCGGCCCAGCTCCGGCGCCGGCTCGACATCGACGATGCCGTAGCTGGAGACCTGGTCTTCTGGCACGCGCTCCACGGCGATGACCGGGCCTCCCGCACGGTTGAACACATCGATCATCTGCTTCAACGCCGGCGGGTCCGCGTCGATCACATCGTCGCCCAGGATGACGGCGAAGGGCTCGCCGGCCACCATGGCTTCGGTGACCAGAACCGCGTGACCCAGGCCGAGTGGCTCGCCCTGGCGGACGTACGAGAGGTTGATCATGCTCGAGATGGCGCGAATCTCCTCGAGCTGCTCGATCTTGCCGCGGCTTTCCAGGAACGTCTCGAGCTCGGCCGACACGTCGAAGTGGTCCTCGATGGCGTTCTTGCCCCGCCCCGTGACGATGATGATGTTGTCGATGCCGGAGGCGACGGCTTCCTCGACGCCGTACT
>DAIRFN010000361.1:0-4941 GCA_036795065.1 Vicinamibacterales bacterium | reverse complement strand
TCGCCGTCGAGGCTCACGCGATGCCCGGCGTGCACGGCAGCCGCCGTCCTGCGACCGCAGTTGAATGGCCAGCAGCACGCTCGGCGCGGCGATTGGCCTCCACCAGCTCGTAGAAGACCTCCTGCAGGATGTCCTCCGCATCGCGGGGATCGGGCATCCGCCGAGGGATGAAGTTGCAGGGCGTGGTGCGAAGCGACCCCACGCCGGGTCCTTGGGTCTGATGCGGGGCGCCGCGGATCGACGGCGACGTGCAGGGCGCCGGCGAGCTTCTGGTAGGGCCCGGCGGCGCCGAAGGCCCTTCCGGCGAGTCCGTCGGTCCGCGCCTTCACCTCCACGCGCACGAGCTCGGCCCAGGCGGGCGACGCGACGAGGAGCAGCAGCGCGATCAGGGTCCTCGAGGTCATGGGGTCTCCCGGTCTGGGACTCCACGACGAGGAGATGGGAGTAAGATCGGCAGCGTGGCCAACATAGAAGAAATCCTCGGGGCAGACGCTCGCGCGCTGCTCGAGCACCGTTGCCAGACCATCCCGAAGGAGAGCCTGCACCTGCCCGGGCCCGACTTCGTGGAACGCCTGCACCTGTCCTCCGACCGCCCGATTCGGGTGTTGTCCAGCCTGCAGTCGCTGTTCGATCACGGCCGCCTCGGCGGCACCGGGTATGTCTCCATCCTGCCCGTGGATCAGGGCATCGAGCACTCGGCCGGCGCCTCGTTCGCGCCCAACCCGATGTACTTCGACCCGGAGAACATCGTGAAGCTCGCCATCGAGGGCGGGTGCAACTGCGTGGCCTCCACGCTGGGCGTGCTGGGCATGGTGGCGCGCAAGTACGCGCACCGCATCCCCTTCATGCTGAAGGTGAACCACAACGAGTTCCTGTCCTACCCGAACTCGTACGACCAGATCCGCTTCGCCAGCGTGAAGCAGGCCTTCGACATGGGGGCCATGGGGGTCGGGGCCACCATCTACTTCGGGTCCGAGGAGTCGAAGCGGCAGCTCCAGGAAGTGACGGAGATGTTCCAGCACGCGCACGAGCTGGGGATGTTCACCGTGCTCTGGTGCTACATGCGTAACTCCGCCTTCAAGACCAAGGAGGCCGACTATCACCTGGCGGCGGACCTCACCGGACAGGCCAACCACCTGGGCGTGACCATCGAGGCCGACATCATCAAGCAGAAGCTGCCGGAGACCAACGGCGGCTTCACGGCGCTCAACTTCGGGAAGACGCACAAGAAGGTCTACTCGGAGCTGAGCAGCGACCACCCCATCGACCTCACACGCTACCAGGTGGCCAACTGCTACATGGGCCGCGCGGGGCTGATCAACTCGGGTGGGGCCTCCGCGGGCGAGAGCGACCTGAAGGAAGCCGTGAAGACGTCGGTGATCAACAAGCGCGCCGGCGGCATGGGCCTGATCTCGGGGCGCAAGGCGTTCCAGCGGCCGATGAACGAAGGCGTCGGCCTGCTGAACGCCATTCAGGACGTCTACCTGGACAAGTCCATCACGGTCGCGTGAGCTCGCGCGCCGACCTCCGCGTCATCGTCGCCCTCGCGGCGGTGGTCGTCGGGGCCGGCGCCTTCTCCCTGTTCCGGCCGGGCTACTCGCCGGACGAGGAGTTCACCCTGTTTGCCGTGCGCGGGATTCACGCGCACGGCGTTCCCCTGCTGCCCTCGGGACTCCTCTACGATCGCGGACTCGCCTACTCGTACCTCTCCTGGATCGCAGCCGCGCTCACCGGTCTCGAGCTGCCCGCCTTCCGCGCGGTGAGCCTGCTGTCGGGCACGGGTGTGCTGGTGGTGGGGTACACGCTCATCCGCGCGAGCGCGTCGGCAACGGCGGGCCTCGTGGCCATTCTGCTCGTCGCGGCGTCGGTGCCCTTCTGGGCCGCCATCACCACGGGCCGCTTCTACGCGCCGTTCCTGCTGACCTGCGTGGCGATCCTGGCGGTCGTGTCCCGCGCTCGTTCGCACCTGCCATCGCTCGGTCCGAGCTTCGGCGAGGCAAGCCCGCCCACGCCCGTTCGCACCTGCCTGGCTCTTGCTTCCCTTGCCTTCCTCTCCCGCCTGACGCACGAACTCGCCTTCACGCTGATGGCGATTCCAGTCGCCGGCCTGCTCCTGGACCGCGGAAGACACGCATTCACCCCCCCAGATCATCTGCGTGATCTGCCCCATCTGCGGCTGCGTCATCTGCGCCATCTGCGGCTGCGTCATGTGCGGCCCTGGGCCGTCATCGCCGCAGCAATCGGTGTCGGCCTCATCGCGGCCCAATCGGTGTTGGCCGCTCTCCACGTCGCGCTACCGGCGGGCGAGGGCGGCGGCATCATGCTTCGGCGTTTCTTCCTCTGGCAGGTGCTCAACCTCTTCGAGCGCCCGCGCGGAGCCCCGCTCGGCCTCGTCTTTGCGGCGCTGGTCGTGGCCTGGCTGCTCGTCCCCAGGCGAGCCGGCTTCGGCCTGGTCGTCGCATCGGCCGGAGCCGTCACGGTGCTGGTTATCGGTGTGGCGCTCACGTCCACGGCGGCGCCGGTCTCGGTTGCGCCGGTGCGGAGCGTGGTCGCCGGTGGTCTGGCCTATCCCCTCGACATGTTCTGGCACCTCGCCGGCGCCTACCCCGTGATGGTGTGGATGGCCATGGCCCTGCTCGTGGCGCGACTCTGCGGCGCGGGAGGCGAGTGGACCGTGGGCGAGCGGGCGGCGCACCTCGCCTGGGTGGGATGGGTCTTGTGGTTCGGTGTCATCGAGTCGGGCATCACCATCAACTACGTGCTGCTGCCGACGGTGTGCATGCTCGCGGCCATCGGCATCGACCTGGTGGCCATCGGCCAGCACGCGGCCGCATTGTGGCCGGGGCGCCTGGGCCAGATCATCCCAGCGGCCCTGACCGCGGCCGGCCTGCTGGTCGTGGTGGATCAGTGGCCTCGTGCCAGTCGCATTCCTGCTCGCCTGGCGGAGGCACGGCCCACGATTGCGATCGCAGGCATCGACGGCATCCGGCAGTACCTGCGTCCGACGGATCGCGTCGCCTGCACCGACGAACTGGCCTGCCTCCTCCTGGTGGGCCGCGTCGACGCCTGGCTGGCACTCGACGACTTCGTGCGCGAGCGGTTCGTGGTGATGCGCGGAGCGACACCGGTCGGTGTCTACGCCGGTGCGCCGGCGGTGTTCCGCCCGGTGGATCTGTTCGAGCCCGGCTCCGACGGCATCGCGCCCGCTCGCGTCATCGTGGTCGATGTGTTCAAGGAGTACCCCGTGGGCAACTCCGCCGCGTGGCTGCCACGCGCTCTCGCGGCCGACGGCCTCGAGACCCGGACGCTCCTGCTCACGGGGCAGGCACGGGTGGTGGAAGTGGGGATCAGGAATCAGGAATCAGGAGTCAGGAGTCAGGAGTCAGGAGCCAGGAGTCAGGAGCCAGGAGTCAGGAGCCAGGAGTCAGGAGTCAGGAGTCAGTAACCGGGAATCAGGCGCTCACCGTTGAGGCGATGACCGGCCACGCGAAGCGTTCCACGACGGACTGCCGCAGCGCCGTCTCGACGAACTCGGCCATGGGCAGTCCGCGCTCGGCGTCCTCGATTTCACCCCGGCGCGCGCGAGTGACGGGATGCCGCGGCGTGAACAGCGTGCAGCAGTCCTCGTCCGGCACGATGGAGATGGAATAGGTGTCCAGCTCTTCGGCCTGAGCGGTAATCTCGTCCTTGTCCATCCCGATGAGGGGCCTGAAGATCGGCATGGTGACCGCCGCCCCTGTCACCGCCATGTTCTCGAGCGTTTGTGACGCGACCTGCCCCACCACGTCGCCGGTGACCAGGCCCTGCGCGTTCACGCGCAGGGCGATGCGCTCGGCAATCCTCAGCATCAGGCGCCGATAGAGGATGACGCGAAGCGCGCCGGGCACCGTCAGCGTGATCTGCCGCTGGATCTCGCCGATGGGCACCAGCTGCAGCTTCGCGCTCAGCTGATAGCGGGCGAGCACGCGGGCCAGCTCCCGCGCCTTGTCCTGCGAGGCCCGCGAGAGGAACGGGGCGCTGTGGAAGTGCACGAACGTGGCCTTGCAGCCCCGCCGCATCATGCGCCACGCGGCCACCGGCGAGTCGATGCCGCCCGACAGCAGCACGACCACGCGTCCGCCCGTGCCCGTCGGCAGGCCCCCCGCACCGGGCTCCTTGCCGAAGTGATAGAAGGCTTCGCCCGGCACGATCTCGATGCCGATGGTCAGCTCGGCATGACTGAGGTCCACGGCCCAGCCCCGCGCGTCCGCGATGCGGCCACCGATCGCACGTTCGAGCTCCGGCGTGCGCATCGGGAACTGCTTGTCGGCGCGCCGGACGCGCACGCGAAAGCTCTTCGGATGCTCGGTGGGCAGGTCGCGCAGGATGCCGGACACCAGGGCGTCGACGTCGGGCGCCACGCGCGTCGCCACCGAGTAGTTGGCGAGGCCGAACACATACTTCAGCCGCTCGCGCACCTCGGCGGCCGTGGACTCGCGGCCGAGCACCACCTCGATGCGCCCCATCGGCACGCGGATCTCGCGCACCCCGAGCCCCGCCAGCGCGCGGTGGAGGTGCCGGATGAGGTGCCGCTGGAACCACGGGCGGTTCTTGCCCTTGAGCGCCAGCTCCTGGTAGCGGAGGAGGAGGGAGGTGGCCATTGATGATTGACGATTGTAGATTGGCGATTGATTGGTGATTGGTGATTGGGAGATTGAGTGATTGAATCGAGCGATTGAATGATGGAGTGATTGGGCAATTGGGCAGGTCACGGTCGAGCAGCGGAGGCGGCCCGGTGACCGGAGACCACGGCCCCCTCGATGGTGGCCGGAAGTCCAGTATTCACCCAATCGCCGGCCAGCAGCAGTCCCGTGACGCCGGTTTCCGTTCCCGGACGCGTGGGCTGGCCGGGGGCCAGCGAGAAGGTGGCGCGGCGCTCGCGCACCGCGGAGGCGTGCACCA
>DAIRFN010000090.1:0-16920 GCA_036795065.1 Vicinamibacterales bacterium | reverse complement strand
CCGGAGAAGTGCTGGCGCTCGTCGAGGGCCTGCGCGGCCGCAACATCATCGGCCTCGACCTGGACGAGTGGCAGCAGCGGCTGCTGTCGTCGCCGTGGGTCGAGCAAGCCATGCTCCGTCGCGTCCTGCCCTCGACCGTCGAGGTCACGGTGCGCGAGCGGCGGCCCATCGCCGTCGGCCGCATGGGGAGCGCCCTCTACCTGATCGACGCGCACGGCGTCGTGGTGGACGAGTACGGCCCGGCCTACGCCGACTTCGACCTGCCCATCGTGGACGGGCTGGCGGCCCCGAAGGGGAGGGACGGCCTGGTGGACGAGGCGCGTGCCGCACTGGCCGCTCGCGTCATCGCCGCGCTGGCCGCGCACCCCGAGCTCTCGAAGCGGGTGTCCCAGATCGACGTCAGCGACCCGCACGATGCGGTCGTGATGCTCGAGGGCGATCGCGCGCTGCTGCGCGTGGGCGAAGAGGACTTCGTCGAGCGCCTGGAGCAGTACCTGGAACTGGGGGACGCGCTCCGCGAGCGCGTCGCCGAGATCGATTACGTCGACTTGCGGTTCGCGGAACGGTTGTACGTCCGGCCGGCGAAGGGCGCGGCGACCGCGCCGGCGTCGGCGCGTCGGTAGGGGTGGAACGGAGGCAACGTGGCACAGCGTGAGCGCTACGTGGTGGGGTTGGACATCGGCACGTCGAAGGTGTGCACGGTTGTCGGGGAGATCGCCGATGAGGGCGGGCTCGACATCATCGGGATCGGATCGGCCGAGTCGAAGGGCCTGAAGCGCGGCGTCGTCGTCAATCTGGAGGCGGCGGTGGAATCGATCAAGAAGTCGATCGAGGAGGCCGAGCTGATGGCCGGCGTCGAGATCGGCTCGGTGCACCTGGGCATCAGCGGGCCGCACATCAAGGGCTTCAACAGCCGGGGCGTGGTCGCGGTGGCCGGCAAGAACCGCGAGGTGTCGCGCGACGATGTGCGGAGGGCCATCGACGCAGCGCGCGCGGTGTCGCTGCCCGCGGGACGCGAGATCATCCACGTGCTGCCGCAGGACTTCGTGGTGGACGAGCAGGAAGGCATCGGCGCGCCCGTCGGCCTGACCGGCGCGCGGCTCGAAGTGAACGTGCACATCGTCACGGGCAGCCAGACCGCGACCCAGAACCTGGTGGCGTGCGTGAACCGCGCCGGCGTCGAGGTCACCGACACGGTGATCAGCCAGCTGGCCGCGGCCGAGGCGGTGCTCACGCCAGACGAAAAGGAGCTCGGCGTCGCCCTGGTGGACATCGGCGGCGGGACCGCGGACGTGGCCATCTTCGAGCGCGGCAGCCTCTGGCACACCGCCGTCGTGGCGGTGGGCGGCGATCACTTCACCAACGACATCGCGGTGGGCCTGCGCACGCCCATCCCCGAGGCCGAGAAGGTCAAGCGGCGCGTCGGCTGCGCGCTGTCGGGCATGGTGGACGAGGACGAGACCATCGAGGTGGCCAGCGTGGGCGGCCGGCGGCCGCGCGTGATGGCGCGGCGCATCCTGTCCGACATCCTCCAGCCCAGGGCCGAGGAGCTGTTCCACCTGATCTGGGACGAGGTGAGCAAGGCCGGCTACGAGAAGTCGCTCAACTCGGGCCTGGTGCTCACCGGCGGCGGCGCGGTGCTCGAAGGCATGTCCGAGATCGCGGAGCAGATCTTCGACCTGCCGATCCGCCGGGGCGTGCCCGGGGGCGTCGGGGGCCTGGCCGACCACGTGGCCCATCCAGGATATTCGACGGCCGTGGGCCTGGTGCGTTACGCCGAGCGGCACCGCACGCCGGTGGCCTCGGGTGTCAGCGGCGGCGCGTTTACGCGGGTGATGGGGCGGTTGCGGACGGTGTTCAAGGAGTTCTTCTGAGGAGGCGCGATGGCGGACCAGTATGACAACGATGCACTGCGGCTGACGCTGGACGAGGCCACCCGCGCGGGCGCGCGTATCAAGGTCGTGGGTGTCGGCGGCGGCGGGAGTAACGCGGTGACACGCATGGTGCAGGCCGGGCTGTCGGGCGTCGAGTTCATCGTCGCCAACACCGATGCCCAGGCGCTGCGCTCGAACCCCGCGCCCATCAAGATCCAGATCGGCGCGAAGCTCACCAAGGGGCTGGGCGCCGGCGCGGATCCGAACGTGGGCCGTCAGGCGGCGCTGGAGGACACCGACAACCTGATCCAGGCGCTCTCGGGCGCCGACATGGTGTTCGTGACCACCGGCCTCGGCGGCGGCACCGGGACCGGCGCCGCGCCGGTCATCGCCTCGCTGGCCACCGAGCTGGGCGCCCTCACCATCGCCGTGGTGACCAGGCCCTTCAAGTTCGAGGGCAAGAAGCGGCAGAAGCAGGCCGAAGCCGGCCTCGAGGCGCTGAGCGACGCCGTGGACACCGTCATCTCCATCCCCAACGAACGGCTGCTGTCGGTGATCGACCGCAGCACCAGCATGCTCGACGCCTTCGTCACCGCCGACGACGTGCTGCGGCAGGCCATTCAGGGGATCTCGGACCTGATCCTGGTGCCCGGGCTCATCAACCTCGACTTCGCCGACGTGAAGACCATCATGTCGGGCATGGGCGTGGCGATGATGGGCACGGCCAGCGCCGAAGGCTCAATGCGCGCGACCGACGCGGCCAACCGCGCCATCTCGAGCCCGCTGCTCGAGGACGCGTCGGTGGACGGCGCCCGCGGCGTCATCATCAACGTGACCGGCGGCCCCGACATGTCGCTGATGGAGGTGAACGAGGCGCTGACCATCATCCAGGAGGCCGCGCACGAGGACGCCAACATCATCTTCGGCGCCGTGGTGGATCCGCAGCTGCAGGGCCGCGTGAAGATCACCGTGATTGCCACGGGCTTCGACCACTTCAAGGCCGACCGGTCGATGCCCGCCTCGTCGCTGCAGACGCCGGTGGACATGAGCGCCTACGCGCCGCCGCCGTCGCGCGGCGTTACCATGCCCCCGGCTCCGGATCCGGCGCTGGGGTCGAGGCTGACCATCGCGCGAAGGCCGGGGCTGGACCTGCCGTCCACGCGTCCCCTGGCCCCGGCGGTGGGGCAGTCGGCGGGAACGGGCGCCGCCGCCGGCCACGACGATCTGGATCTGAACAACCCGCTCGACGTGCCGGCGTTCCTGCGCCGGGGCGAGGGGTAGGCCGGTGATACAGTAGGAACAGCCAGGGGATCTGCGAGCTGCGGCGCCGGTGGAGCGCCAGCTCGACGGTCCCCTGTCCTGTTGATGAACTTCCGGCAACAGCGCGAAATCGCACAGCTCACCCTCTCACGCGAGGTCGGCTACATCGTCAAGCCGCACGCCGACCGGCTGCGTGTGGCACTGGCGTTCCCCAACACGTATTTCGTGGGGATGTCGAACCTCGGCTTCCAGACCCTGTACCGGCTCTTCAACCAGCGCCCCGACACCGTGTGCGAGCGGGTGCTGCTGCCCCCGAAGCAGGAACTGGCGGCGCTGCTCGCATCGGGCACCCGGCTGGTGACGCTCGAGTCGCAGACACCGGTCCGCGATTTCGATGTGCTGGCCTTCTCGGTGTCGTTCGAATGGGACTACACCAACGTCCTCACGATGCTGCGCCTGGCCGGCTTGCCCCTTCGCGCGGCGGACCGCGACTACCGAAATCCGCTGGTGGTGATTGGCGGTGCGGTGACCTTCGTGAACCCCGAGCCGCTGGCGCTGTTCGCGGACGTGATTGCCGCGGGCGAGGGCGAGGTGCTGGTGCCCCGGCTGGTGGAGGCGTGCGCCACGCCGTCGAGGCGCGAGACGCTGCGGCGGCTCGCCGGCGAGCGCGGCTTCTATGTGCCGTCGTTCTACGACGTCGAGTACGGGCCTGACGGGACCATTGCGCGCTACGTGCCGCAGGAGGGCACCGGTGCCCCGCCGACCGTCAAGAAGGCCGCGCTCAAGACGACCGAGGCGTGCGATCCACCCGCCACCAGCATCTTCACACCCGATACCGAGTTCGGCTCGCGCTTCCTGGTGGAAGTGGTCCGCGGCTGCGCCAACCTGTGCCGCTTCTGCTGGGCCGGCTACAACTACCTGCCGGTACGCCCGTTCCCGACCGAGCGCATCCTCGAGCTGGCCCGGCAGGCGCGCCCCTACGCTTCGCGCGCGGGGCTGGTGTCCATCGCCTTGTGCGACCACCCGGACATCGAGCACATCCTGCGCAGCCTGAAGGAGATGGGCTATTCCATCAGCCCCGCGTCGCTGCGGCTGGACGACCTGACGCCGACCATCGTATCGCTGCTGCAGGAGAGCGGCGAGCGCACGCTCACCATTGCCCCGGAAACCGGCTCGGACCGCCTGCGGCGCGTCATCAACAAGACGGTGACCAACGAGGAGATCCTCGCCGCGGCCGAGCTGATCTTCTCCAGCGGCATCGAGAACCTGAAGCTCTATTACATGATTGGGCTCCCCACCGAGCAAGACGAAGACCTGGTGGCGATTCGCGACCTCACCCTGCAGCTGCGGGACGTGATGATGAAGCACGCCCGCGCGCGGGGGCGCGTGGGCCGGATCGTGGGCAGCGTGAACCCGCTGGTCCCCAAGCCGGGTACCGCCTACCAGTGGATGGCGATGGAGAAGGCCGACGTCATCGAGGGGAAGATGAAGCGGCTGCGGGGGCTGGTGTCGGGCCTCGACAACGTCTACTTCAACATCAAGAGCGAGCGGCACTCGTATTACCAGGCGCTGCTGTCGCTGGGCGACCGCCGCATCGCCCCCGCCATCGAGCTGGCCGAGCAGAACGGGGGGCAATGGCGCCGCGCGGTGAGCGATGCCGGGCTGGACGGCGACTTCTACATCCACCGCGACCGGATCAACGACACCGTGCTGCCGTGGGACATCATCGACGGCGGCATGAAGGCGGCGTTCTTCCGGTCCGAGCTCGAGAAGGGCGCCCGCGCCGAGTGGA
The DNA here is from genome assembly GCA_036795065.1 of Vicinamibacterales bacterium. Taxonomy (GTDB): domain Bacteria; phylum Acidobacteriota; class Vicinamibacteria; order Vicinamibacterales; family UBA2999; genus VFZN01. The sequence continues at coordinate 11,994 of DAIRFN010000090.1, read as the reverse complement.
CGCTGCCACCCAAACGCGCCAGGGACAACGCCCGGTTGCTGACGATGATCAGCTGAGGCGCGATGGGCACGCCGGGCGGCGCGGTATCCGCACTCGAACGCCGGGCCGTCGCCGGCCTGTTCTGGGTGGCCCTGCTCGCGGCTGCCGCCGCGGTCTTCACGATGGCGGGCGGGAGCGGGACCTTCGACGCTGGCCCCCTTCAGGTGTCGGTTCGCAACCCGACCAATCCCCTGATTGGCGTCACGATCGTCGCCGCGCTCGGCGTGTGGCTCGTGGGCCCGCGAACCTTCCTGGCGCCGGCCGCGCGTCTCGATGTCGTGCTGCGGCGTCATGCCTGGGCCCTCGCGCTGGCAATTGCCGTGTCGGTGCTGTGGGCGAGCGTCGCACTGGGCTCGTTCGTCGCCGGGAGCGCTGATGCGTCCGGGTACCTGAACGAGGCGAGGCTGTGGGCGCGAGGGAACCTTCACCTCGAGCCGAGAATGCGTGCGCCCGTGGCCTTCGAGTACGGCGTGCAGCCGCTCGCGCCGCTCGGCTTCCGAGCGTCGGCCTCGGGCGACACGCTGGTGCCAACCTACCCGCCGGGGCTTCCTGTGGCGATGGCTGCGTTCACCCGCGTAGCCGGCGAAGGCGCCCAGTTCTTCGTGGTGCCGCTTGCGGCGTGCGTGCTGACGTGGCTTGCCTTCCTCCTGGGCCGGGAGTTGGGCGGGCCGCTGGCGGGGCTGCTCGCCTCGGCGATGACCGCGACCTCGCCCACGGTGTTGTTCCAGTCGCTGCAGCCGATGAGCGACGTGCCCGCGACGTGTGCGCTGACGCTGGCCCTGGTTCTGCTGATCCGGCCTTCGGTGGGCGCCGCGCTCGGCGCTGGCGTCGCGGCTGCCGCGGCCAGCCTGATTCGGCCCAACCTGTTCGCCGTGGTGCCGCTGCTGGTCCTGGCCACCTGGTGGTGGGAGCCGACTCGCCATCGAAGCCTCGCCAGGACCGTCGCCTTCGTCTTGCCGCCGGCCCTGGTGGCCCTGGCGTTCTCCGCCTGGCAACGCCAGCTGTACGGCGGCCTCACTGAAACGGGGTACGGCCCCGTCGAAAGCCTCTTCGCTCTGCGGCACATCGGGCCCAACCTGCGCCGCTATCCCGTGTGGCTGTTCGACTTGCATGGCCTCGTCCTTCTCCTGGCGCCTCTTGCGCCTGTGCTGTTGGGGCGTGGCGCCGCGGCTCCCGCTCTCGAACGCGGCCGCGCCGTGCGCGTGGGCTGGAGCGCGCTGGCGCTGTTTGGCGCGCTCTTCGTCTTCTACCTGCTGTACCCGCCGTTCGACTCGTGGGCCTTCCTCCGTTTCCTGCTGCCGGCGCTGCCCGCGTTGTTCGCCCTGGTGGGCGTCGCCGTCGTGGGCCTGACCGGCCGTCTCTCGACGCCCGTGGGGGTGATCGTCTGGCTGCTGGTGCTGATCGGCATCTCCACGGGCGAGCTCTCGCGCGGGCGCGAGGTCGGCGTGTTCCAGTTGCAGCGCACCGAGCACCGCTACGTGGAGGTTGCCGATTTCGCTGCCGAGCAGCCAGAGCCCAGCCTGTTCGTGACGCTGCAGCACTCGGGCAGCCTCGCGTACTACACCGCGCGGCCGATCCTGCGATGGGACTGGGTGTCCCCGCCCGAGATCGACCGCGCCCTGGAGCAGCTCGAGGCCAGCCGGGTGACGGTGTACCTGGTCCTGGACGACTGGGAAGAGCCTCAGTTCCGGTCGCGGTTCTCCGGTTCGCGACTGGCCGCCAGGCTGGACGCACCCGTCTTCACGGCGCGCCTCGAAACGACGGTGAGGACGTCGGTGTATCTGGTGACCGCGCCGGTGTCTCCCCGGCTCAGCGGCAGCTGAGCACGCGGTGCCGTCGGGCCAGTCAGCTGCTGACGGCGGCCTGCGCCTCGAACTCGGCGTAGGCATGCAGGATGACGTCGCGCACGCGATCTTGGCTGCCCGTGTCGTTCATCGGGCGCAGCAGCGCGAAGCTCCGGCGCTCGCCGTTCACCGAGTAGGCCCGCGCGGGGAAGGTGACGTTGCGCCCGGTTCCGGTGCGGCGTTCCCACACGGCGAAGCCGACCAGCTTCATGCCCTGCAGCTCTCCGCCATCGAAGTGCAGCTCGGCGTCGGCCAGCTTTCCGGCGGGGCTCCCTTTGTCGTTCGGTGTGATCTTGACCACCATGATGCGACTCTCCAGTCCGGCGCCGCGCGACGCGACGCCCGTTAGCGTTCGTGATTGGGCCTCTCGGGCCCGACCCTCATGCATCAAGAGCGGTACCAGCGAGGAACGCCTGTTTTTCGGCGATCATGCAGGGAGACGACATGCGAAGCGACAACCGCGGTTCACCCGCCCCCGCGAAGGTCCAGGAGGCTCCGCCGCCGCCGGTCGGCGCATTTCGTTGGGAGCGGGAGACTTGGGGCCACGTGCTCCGTTGCGCGCCGCTCACCGGGGTCGCGCAACATCTGTTTACCTCCGCGCAACCGGCGTTACCGCTGGGGACGGGTGACCACGTCGAGCCCGGAGCGGGCCCGGCGCGCGACGACGACGAGGCGTGGCAACTGGTCGCGGCGTCGGTGGGCCGAGGGCGCGACCAGGTGATGCGCGTCCGGCAGGTGCACGGCAACCGCGTCCGGGTGCTGGGGCGCGAGGCCGCCGCCGACATCCGACCCAGGGAGAAACCCGACGGCGATGCGGTGGTCTCGAACGTTCCCGGCTTGGTGCTGGCGGTGCTCGTCGCCGACTGCGTGCCCATCCTCATGGCCGACGCGCGGAGCGGTGCCGCCGCGGCCGTCCACGCGGGGTGGCGAGGGACGTGCGCGGGCATTGCCACGGCGGCAGTCGAGGCCATGGCCCGCCACTGCGGGACCCGGCCGGAACACCTGGTGGCCGCCATCGGGCCGAGCATCGGCCCGGACGATTACGAGGTGAGCGAGGCGCTGCTGGCCGATTTCGCGGGGGCAGGGCACGACGAGGCCGCCCTCGCGCGATGGTTTCGCAGGAGCGCGAGCGGCCGGTGGCATCTGGATCTGTGGCGGGCGAACGAGGACCAGTTGATCGCGGCGGGGGTGCGTCCGGAGCGCGTGCACGCCTGCGGGCTCAGCACGTTCCGACACCCGGCGTGGCTGGAATCCTACCGGCGGGACGGCCCGCGCGCGGGCCGCATGGCGGCGGCCGTCAGCGTGCCGTAGAGCCGTTCAGGTCCATGCCGATGTTCGACAACCGATCGGCGTCCTTGTTCTGCTCGCGGCGCACGTGCTCGAAACGAACGTCGCCGATCTGCATGACCAGCAGACGGGCCTGCTTGAAGAGCGCCTGCAGCCCTTCGTTCTTCACCCGGTAGTTGCCGCGCATCTGCTCGACGAGCAGCAGCGAGTCGCCCCGCACGTGAAGCGAGGTGACCCCGTGGTCCACGGCCCACTGCAGCGCGGCGATGAGGCCGTGATACTCCGCGACGTTATTGGTGGCGTGCCCGAGCGCGCCGTGCAGCTCGGCCAGCACCGTGCCCTGATCGTCCACGATGTAGGCGCCCCAGCCCGCGGGCCCCGGGTTGCCGCGCGCGCCCCCGTCGAAGTACGCGGTGATCACGAGTGGCCGGGTGCGGCCGGCGGCTGGGCGGAGTCGGTGGCCGGTGAATCTTCGCCCGCGGCTGGCGCTACGAAGTAGAGGATGCGCTGGCACGAGTCGCACTGGACGATCTCGTCGTTGTGGACCACCGCCTGGAACACCATCGGGCGCAGGCGGACCTGGCACACCACACAGCGCTCGCGTTCCGCGCGGGCCATCGCCTGGCCGCCGCGTATCCGCGCCACCTTCTCGAAGGTCGAGACCACGTGCGGGCTGATCTGTTTCACCAGCGCGGCGCGTTCGGCGATCAGGCTCTTCAGGGCCGCCTCGTTCTCGACGCGCTCGGCCTCGATGGCCTTGCGCTCGGCGGCCACGGCGGCCTCGTCTGTCTTCAGATGGGCTTCGGCCGCCTTCAGAGCGGCCGCGAGCTCGTCGGCCCGCATCATGATCTCCAGGGTGCGGCTCTCGAACTGGTCGATCTCGGCCTTCACCGCCGCCATCTGGTGCTGCATGGCATGGAACTCGGTGTTGGTCTTCACGGCCATCGACTGTTCCTTGTACTTGTCGAGCCGCTGCTGCGAGGCCAGCAGGTCCTTGTCGGCCGTCCGCCGCGCCGTCTGGTTCTCCGCGATGGCCGCCTTGGCGGACTCCACCCCCTCTCGCGCGGCGGCCATCTTGGCATCGAGCGCTGCGATGCGCTCGGGGGCCGCGGCCACGATGCGCTGGGCCGCACCGGTGTGCGATTCGATCTCCTGGAGGTGGATGAGGCGCTCGAGGTCTGGAAGCATCGGACAGGGAAGAGTGCTGGGTGCTGAGTGCCTGGTGCTGTGTGCGAGTGCCGCCAGTTTAGTGCAGATTCGAGCTCGATATGCGGCGGAGATTGCCGGACGCCAGGGAAGCGGCCGGGCGCTTCCCCGTGGCCCGCTGCGAAACGCCTCTGAGCCGCATGCAGCACTCGCACTGAGCACTCCGCACTCGCACACAGCACCCCGCACCCAGCACCATGCACGCCCCAGCGAGTGGACTGGGCCCACCTGGATTCGAACCAGGGACCAACCAGTTATGAGCCGGCCGCTCTAACCGCTGAGCTATGGGCCCTCACGGACAGTGTCGGGAGTCGGGAGTCGAGAAGCGGGAGTCGGCACGACCCCGCAATAGAAAGAGGTCGAGACCCGGGCTTTCCGACTCCGACTCCCGACACGGTTCCTACGATCGCCCCTCGAGGAACGCGCGGAGTTTCCGCGACCGCGAGGGGTGGCGCAGCTTGCGGAGCGCCTTGGCCTCGATCTGGCGGATGCGCTCGCGGGTGACCGCGAAGTTCTGGCCGACCTCCTCGAGCGTGTGCTCGCTGCCGTCGCCCACGCCGAAGCGCATCTTGATGACCTTCTCCTCGCGCGGGGTGAGGGTCTTCAGGACCGACTCGGTCTGCTCCTTCAGGTCGAGGTTGATCACCGCTTCCGACGGCGAGACCGCCGTGCGGTCCTCGATGAAGTCGCCGAGGTGCGAGTCCTCTTCCTCGCCGATGGGCGTCTCGAGCGAGATGGGCTCCTGCGCAATCTTCAGCACCTTGCGGACCTTGGACACCGGGATGTCCATGCGCCGGGCAATCTCTTCCGAGGTTGGCTCGCGGCCGAGCTCCTGCACCAGCGCGCGCGAGGTGCGAATGAGCTTGTTGATCGTCTCGATCATGTGGACCGGGATGCGGATGGTCCGCGCCTGGTCGGCGATGGCGCGCGTGATGGCCTGGCGGATCCACCACGTGGCGTAGGTCGAGAACTTGTAGCCGCGGCGGTACTCGAACTTGTCCACGGCCTTCATCAGGCCGATGTTGCCTTCCTGGATGAGATCCAGGAACTGCAGCCCGCGGTTCGTGTACTTCTTGGCGATGGAGACCACGAGGCGGAGGTTGGCCTCGACCAGCTCCTTCTTCGCCTGCTCGGCCTGTGCCTCGCCGCGCATGATCACTTCGAGCGTGTGGCGCAGGTGGTCCACGCTCTCCTCGAGATCGTCGGTCCGCTGCTTGATCTCGGCGGTCAGATCCTTCTTGCGCTTCTCGAGGACCTTGCGCTCCTCGTCCTTCAGCTTCGGCCGGCGGGTCTTCGCCGTCAGCGTCTTCTTCAGGTTGTCGAGCTCGCGCTGCATCTTCGACACGCGCTCGACGATCTCCTTCACTTCCTCGACGAGGCGGCGCTTCACCGGCTCGGTGAACTCGATCTTGCGGATGAGCCGCGACAGCTCGACCTCCGCGCGCATCTCCTTCCACCGGGCCCGGCGGTACTTCCGCTTCTCGGACTTCGGCACCGCGGCGAGCTTCTCCTGCAGCTTCTCCACCGTCAGGCGCGCCTTGCGCACGCCGTCCACCTCGCGGAGGAACTTCTGCGCGCGCTCCTCGATGCGGTCGTCGGTGATCTCCTCATCGTTGAAGATCACCAGCTCGCGGATGGTGCGCTCGCCCGCCTTCAGCGCCTCGCCCATGCGGATGACCGCCTTGGCGATGGCCGGCATGCGCGAGATGGACTTGATGACCGAGAGCTTGCCCTGCTCGATGCGCTTGGCGATGGCCACCTCGCCCTCGCGGGTGAGCAGCGGCACCGTGCCCATCTCGCGCAGGTACATGCGCACCGGGTCATTGGTCTTGTCGAGGGCGCCCGGGGTGAGGTCGAGCTCCATGCCCTCCTCGCCGGCCGCCGGACCCTCGCCGCGCTCCATCCCCTCGCGCTCGCGGTAGCCCTTCTCGGAATCGACCAGGTCGATGCCCGCCGCCGCGAACAAGCTCATGAGCTCGTCCAGGTCCTCGGGCGACGAGGTCAGATCCGCGGGGAGCAGATCGTTCACTTCGTCGTAGAGCAGGAAGCCCTTTTCCTTGCCGATGATGATGAGTTGTCGTACTTCGTCGAACCTATCTTCGAGGGACAAGGGCCCTACCTCCTGCGGATATGACGGCGCGCGCCCCCGAAGGGGGAAGCTATTTATTGTAGCCCGGATTCAGTTGTTCTCGGGACCCAGTAACCGGCCTAGTTCCAGCTTCTTCTGGAGCAGCGTGACGAGGTCCGCGCCCCGCTCGCCGCGCTCCTGGAGGCCGTCGATCTCGCGCTGCACCGCGGCCAGCTGGCGCTCGTGCTTCAGCCTCTTCAGCGACCTGACGGAGGACTCGGCATCGAGGACGGGCGCGGACGCCTCCGAGGCGATGGCCGCGAGGCGTTGTGCCTCTCCAGTACTTAGACGCTCCATCAGCACGTTTGGGGCCTCGGCCGGGTCGCTCACCTCGAGATCCCGGGCCATCCGCAGTAGTTCTGACGAGCTAAGTCCTTCAAGGTCACCGTCTTCCAGTGTCCGGATCCACGGCAGCACCTGGTCCGGCTGGTGGATGAGACCCCAGAGCAGGCCACGCTCGGCCCCCCGAAGCTGGCCGGACAGCGTCGGCACCCGGGCCGCGGGCAGCTCGGTCTTACGGGCGGCCGCCGCCTTCCTGATCTCGGCCCGGACCACCTCCTCGGTGACCCTCGCCTTGTGCGCGAGGCGGTCGGCGAACTGGTCCCGCGCGGCCGGGTCAGGGATACGGGCCGCCACGCCGAGCATCTTGCGCAGGAATTCACGCCGCGGCTCGTCACGGCTCAGGTCGTGGCCGGCCGCGGCCCGGTCCAGCAGGTAGTCGAGGTAAGGCTTCGACTGGCGGAGCTGCTGGACGAAGCCCTCGCGGCCGCGCTTCTGGAGGAAGGTGTCCGGATCGTCGCCCGCCGGCAGCTGGACCACGTTGACGTCGAAGCCCTCCGAGACGAGCAGTTCCGAGCTGCGCTCGGCCGCCGTCTGGCCCGCGCTGTCGGGGTCGTAGCAGAGGACAGCCTTGGGCGCGAACCGCCGCAGCTGCTGCGCCTGGCCCTGGGTGAGCGCCGTGCCGCACGTAGCCACGACGGGCAGACCGCCGGCCTGGAAGACCTGCCCGAAGTCGAAGTAGCCCTCGACGATGATGGTGAAGCCGGCCTTGCGGATGTCGGCCTTGCTGAGGTTCAGGCCGTACAGCGTGCGCCCCTTGGTGTAGATGGGCGTCTCGGGCGAGTTCAGGTACTTCGGCACCTGGTCCTTCTCCATCGCGCGGCCGCCGAACGCCACCACCGATCCGCTGTCCCGCGCTATCGGTACCATCAGCCGGTTCCTGAACCGGTCCACCTCGCTCCCCTCGTCGCGGCGGCTGACGAGGCCGCTGGCGAGCACGAGGCCCGGCGCGAAGCCCGCCTTCAGGAGTCGCTGCCGAAGGACATCACGGCCCGGCGGGGCGTAGCCGAGCTGCAGGCGCTCGACCGTCTGATCGGAAAGGCCGCGGTCCTTCGCGAGGTACTCGCGGATGCGCGCCGCCTGGGGCAGCGCAAGCTGCTCGCGGAAGTACGCCGTTGCTACTTCGTGGATCTTCAGCAGCGACTCGCGCTCGGCGGCGCTGTCGCGCGCGTCGCCCGACTCCATGTCGGGGACCGGGATGCCGAAGCGCTGCGCGAGGTGCCGCACCGCGTCCTGGAAGCCAAGCTGCTCCTGGAGCTCGATGAACTTGAACACGTCGCCGCCGACGCCGCAGCCGAAGCAGTGGAAGAACCCGCGATCGCGGTTGACGTTGAACGAGGGGGTCTTCTCGCCGTGAAACGGGCAGAGGCCCTTGTAGCTGGTCCCCGCCTTCCGCAGCGAGACGTAGTCCGAGATGACGGTGACGATGTCGGCCGCCGAACGGACTTCGTCAATAAAGGGTTGGGGGAACTTCACGGGCGGATAGCCCGATCATACGCCCGCCACTGGCGGTGCCGATGCCACTGGCGGCACGGCCATCGATCCCGTGCGCGCGTTCAGGCTGTGGAACACAATCCCCGTGACGACGACGCTGTCGGACTGCGACGGCGCGCCACCGGGTCGTGGCGCTTCAATCTGGACACGCGCGAGATGTCGCTCGTACGTGGCAGATCCGCGCGGTGCTTGCGGACGCCAGCGTGCACACACGGCGTTCATCGAGCTGAAGTAGGGTGGAATCGCCAACTTTGACCCCAAAGCCGACGTTTTGGGTCCATTACCAAAGCTACTTTGCCAAGTTGGGCGCCGTTGGGGGACCATTGTCCGCACCGATATGGGTCGACACGTCACTTTGGCCTCGAAAAAGGCGGTTTCGCTCGCTCCGTCCGCCCGAGACGTGCGAGTTTCCCGAGAAGTCGGCCGCCAACGCACCGCACCCGCGCCGCAGAAGGCCGTGACGTCGGGTGGCGACAGGGTCATCCAGTGCCTCGAGCGCGAAGGCGTCGAGGTGGTGTTCGGCTATTCGGGCGGTGCGGCGATGCCCATCTTCGACGCGCTCGTGGACTCGACCATCAGGTTCGTCCTGGTCCGCCACGAGCAGGGCGCGACCCACATGGCCGACGGCTACGCCCGCGCCACGGGCAAGCCCGGGGTGGTGCTGGTCACCTCGGGCCCTGGCGCCACCAACTGCGTGACGGGCCTACTGACCGCGCTGATGGATTCGGTGCCGATGATCCTGCTGACCGGCCAGACCATCACGTCCATGCTCGGCAAGGACGCGTTCCAGGAAGCCGACGTCACCGGCATCACGTATCCGGTCGTCAAGCACAGCTACCTGGTGAAGGACGCCGCCGACATCCCGCGCGTGATGCGAGAGGCCTTTCACATCGCGACCACGGGCCGGCCGGGCCCCGTGCTCATCGACCTGCCGAAGGACGTGACGCAGGGCCCGTGCACGGCGCCGTTCGTCGACACGGTCCACCTCCCCGGCTATCACGTCCCGGGCCGGCCCGACGCCGCGCCCCTCGCGAAGGTCGCGGCCCTGTTGAACAGGAGCCGGCGACCGGTGCTGTATGTCGGCCACGGTGCGGTCGTCTCCGGCGCCGGCAAGGCGATCGTGCAACTGGCCCGGACGATCGGCGCGCCCATCGTCAACACACTGCTGGGCAAGGGCGCCTGCGCCGAGGACCACCCCCTCCATCTCGGCATGCTCGGGATGCACGGCACGGCCTACGCCAACCTCGCCGTTCAGCACTGCGACCTGATCATGGCCATCGGCGCGCGCTGGGATGATCGCATCACGGGCAAGCTCTCGGAGTTCTGCCCCGAGGCGATGAAGATCCACGTGGACATCGACGTGGCCGAGTTCAACAAGGTGGTGCGGCCCGACGTCTGCCTGGCGGCGGACGCACGCCTCGCCATCGAGGAGCTGCTGCCCCTGGTGGGGAAGCTCGACACGGCCGACTGGCTCGAACGGATTGCCGGCTGGCGTCGGCAGCATCCCCTGAAATACCCGAAGAAAGGCGGCCTGCGCGCCCAGTACGTCGTGGATCGGCTCGACAAGCTCGGGGGTCGCGATTGCATCATCACCACCGACGTCGGCCAGCACCAGATGTGGGCGGCGCAGTTCTGCCTGACGACGAAGAACCGCCACTGGATCTCGAGCGGCGGCGCCGGCACCATGGGTTTCGGTTTTCCCGCCGCCATCGGCGCCGCGATGGCGACCGGCAAGCCGACCTGGTGCGTGGTGGGCGATGGCGGCTTCCAGATGACGTTCGCGGAGCTCGCGACCGCGAAGCTGCAGAAGGTGCCGGTGAAGATCCTGGTCATCAACAACCACTACCTCGGCATGATCCGCCAGTGGCAGGAGCTGTTCTTCGACAACCGCATCTCCGGCGCGGACCTCGAAGGCAACCCCGACTTCATCAGGATTGCCGCCGCCTACGACATTCCGGGCAAGCGCGTCACACGCGCCGGCGACGTCGACAAGGTGCTCAAGTGGGCCATGGCCTACGACGATGGTCCCTGCCTCGTCGAGGCCGAGGTGGTGAAGGAGGACAACGTGTTCCCGATGATTCCGGCGGGCGCGCCGTTGTCCGGGATGATCATCGACCGGCCGACAACCAAGCTGGAGAAGCCGACGGGGTCGACGTAGGAAAGAAGCTCATGGCATCTACCATCGTTCGTCGCGGCGCGGCCTTCGAGCAGGACCCGGGCCGGGTCCCGCGCCGCCACGTCGTGACCGACGTCGTCACGCCCCCGCTCCATACGATCTCGCTCCTGGTGCGCAATAAGCCGGGCGTGCTGGTGCGCGTCTCGCTGGTGTTCTCGCGCCGCGGCTACAACATGGAATCGCTGGTGGTCTCGCCCGCGATCTCGATTGCCGGCCTCGACGCCATGCCGGGTGAGTACTCGCGGATGACCATCACCTGCTCGGGCGATCCCGACACGCTGGAACAGATCATCAAGCAGATGGAGAAGCTGGTCGACGTCGTCCACGCCATCGACCACACCGGCCAGCCGGTCATCGAGAGCGAGCTGGCGTTGGTGAAGATCAAGGTCGGCCTCAAGGAGCGCACCGAGATCCTGCAGATTGCCGAGAACTTCAAGGCCAAGGTCGTGGACTTCGGCGCCGAGTCGCTGATCCTGCGCTGCGCGGGCGAGACCGAGAAGCTCGACGCCTTCATCGGCCTGCTCAAGCCCTTTGGCATCATCGAGCTGGTGCGATCGGGCAAGATCCTGATGGTGAGGGGGCTGGAGGAGACCTAGCGGGCGTTTCCGGCAGTCAAGTGACCGGCGAGCGCGGGTGACCGGCTCCCGGGCGGGGCCGCCAAGTCGGGCTCAGTCCTTCAGATCCACTACCGTCGCCCCTCCGCCTCCCTGATTTTCCGGGGCAGGGGCGTACTTGAGGACCAGCGGGTGGTCCTTCAGGAACGCGTGAATGCCACGCCGAAGCTGGCCGGTGCCGTGCCCGTGGACGATGCGGATCTCACGCAGGTCGGTGACCAGCGTATCGTCCAGGAAGCGAGTCACGCGGTCCACGGCTTCCTCGACCGTGCAGCCAATCACGTTGATCTCGCTCAGCAGGCCTTCGCGCGGCTTGAGGTCCACGTTCACGCGCACCCTGGCCTGCGCCTGCCTCGCCGAATCCGCAGGCGACGGGGGGCCACCAACGACACGCAGATCCTTCGCCTTCGCGCGCATGCGCTTGCCGCGCACGTCAATCTCGACCTGCGAGCCCTGGATGGACATCACCGTGCCCTCGATGCCGAGCCCGCCCACGGCCACTTTCGAACCGACGGCCAGCGGTGGGACCGCCGTGGGCGCTGAAGGCCCGGCGCTCCGAGGGTCGTCAGTCCCGGCGGCCGCCGGCTGCCGGATACCTTCCGTGATTCGCTCGATGGCGGCGCGCGCCTCGGCCCGGGCGGCGCCGGATTCCCCGGTGTTGAGCACCACGCCGGCCGCCCGCAACGAGGGCCTCTCGACGATGGCGTCGGACTTCTCCTTCAGCTGGGCGATCACCGCGTCGATGTCGCGCCGGGCCTGCCGCAGCCGGTCGTCGAGCTTCTCGTTCAGGCGCTTCTTGAACGCCTCCTCGCGTTCGGCGAGCGCGTCCTCGCGTTTCTCGAGCGCCCCGCGCTGCTCGTTGAAGGC
>DAIRFN010000360.1:0-4969 GCA_036795065.1 Vicinamibacterales bacterium | reverse complement strand
CCCTCTCTTCGCTGATCTGATACTGCTCCAGCTTCTTGTAAAGGTTGCTGCGAGGCGTGTCGATCACCTCGGCGGTCTTCGAGATGTTCCAGCCGTTCTCGCGCAGCTTCGACACGAGGTAGGCGCGCTCGGAGACGCTCTTGAACTCCTGCAGCGTCGCAGCCATGGCCCATGCCGGCTCCGGCGTGGACACGGGAGCGGCGCCGACGGCCGCCGGGGTGCCGGGCATCCCCGCCTCGACGCGTCCCGCGCCTTCCTCGGGCACGTCGCGCGCATCGATGGCGTCGCCCGTCGTCATGATGAGGAGGCGCTCGACCGCGTTCCTGAGCTCGCGGATGTTGCCCCGCCAGTGGCGCTGCTTCAGCTTCTCCATCGCCTGCATCGAGAAGGTCTTGCGCCGGAAGTTGTTCTCGCGGGCGAGGAGGTCGGCGAAGTGGCGGACCAGCGCGGGGATGTCCTCGCGGCGCTCGCGCAGTGGCGGCACGTGAATCGGCACCACGTTGAGGCGGTAGAACAGGTCCTCGCGGAACGAGCCATTGTCGATGGCCTCCTCGAGGTTCTTGTTCGTGGCCGCAATCACGCGCACGTCCACCTTGATCACGCGATTGCTGCCGAGGCGCTCGATCTCCTGCTCCTGGAGCACGCGCAACACCTTGGCCTGCGTCTTCAGGCTCATGTCGCCCACTTCGTCCAGGAAGATGGTGCCCTTGTCGGCCTGCTCGAACTTGCCGATCTGGCGATCGGTAGCGCCGGTGAACGACCCCTTCTCGTGCCCGAAGAGCTCCGATTCGATCAGCTCGTCGGGAATGGCTGCGCAGTTCACCTGCACGAAAGGGCCGTCACGGCGCAGGCTCTCGCGGTGAATGGCCCGGGCCACCAGTTCCTTTCCCACGCCGCTCTCGCCCCAGATGAGAACCGTGGCATTGGTGGGCGCGGCCTTGTGGATGGCGTCGCGCACGGCCAGCAGCGAGGGTGAGTCGCCGACGATCTGGTAGCGCTTCTCGATGTCGCGCTTGAACGAGCGGTTCTCGCTCCTGAGGCGCGAGGTGTCGAGCGCGTTGCGCACCGTCACCAGGATGCGGTCCTGCGTCGGCGGCTTCTCGATGAAATCGCGCGCCCCCAGCTTCATGGCCTGCGCGGCCTCGGTGGAGCTCGCCCCACCCTGCTCCACATGCCCCGAGATGACGACGATGGGGGTGCTGTCGGTGAGGTGACGGACCTTCTGGAGCACCTCGAGGCCGTCCATGCCGGGCATCTTGATGTCGAGGAACACCAGGTCCGGGGCTTCGCGCTCAATCATCCGCACGCCGTCCTCGCCGGTCGCGGCCTGCAGGACGTCGTAGCCTTCGTACTCCAGGATCATCCGCAGCGTGTCACGGATGCTTGCTTCATCGTCAACGACCAGGATCCTGGGTTTCAACGGGGCTCCGTGCGGACGGTGTGGATGACGCGCTGGTCGAGATCGGGATCGTAGAGGAACACGGCCAACACGTCGCCCGGACGGCTCGCCTGCACGATGCGGCGGTAGCCGCCCACCGAGCCCACCTCGCGGCGATTGATCTCGAGCAGGATCTGCCCGCGCAGGATGCCCGCCTCGTACGCCGGGCTGAGCGGCTCGACGCGCTGGACGAGCAGCCCGGTCATGCCGGAGGGCACGTCGAAGCGGTGCGCGTTGCCGGCGTCGATCTCGATCAGGGTGAGCCCGAGTTCGATGGGCTCGTCGTCGGCCAGGCGTCGGCCGGCGGGCGAGGTGGGAGCCGAGGATGGCGCCACCCGACCGGGGCGCTCGGCCAGCTTCACCGCCACTTCCATGGGGCGGCCATCACGGAGGAACTCGAGGCGCGCGGTCGCACCCGGCTTTCGTTCCGCGATCTCGCGAATGAGCGCGCTGTTGCTCGTGACGACCTCGCGGTCCACCGCGGTGATGAGGTCGTAGGGCTTGAGGCCCGCGCGCGCGCCGGGCGCCCCGGCGGTGACGTCCTGCACCAGGGCGCCGTCCGCGCGGGCCAGCCCGAGCGACGCCTGCACGTCGGGGTCCACGTCGCGCAGCGCCACGCCGATGTAGCCACGCGACACGCGTCCCTCGCTCCTCAGTTGGGGCAGGATGGCGCGGGCCTGGTTGATGGGGATGGCAAAGCCGATGTTGTTGGCCTGCCGGCTGACCGCCGAGTTGATGCCGACGATCTCGCCGCGTGTGTTGATGAGCGGGCCGCCACTGTTGCCGAAGCTGATGGCGGCGTCGGTCTGGATGTAGTTGTCGAGGCTCGAGTCGAACAGCTTCCGCCCGATGAAGCTGACCACACCCACCGTGACGGTGTGCTCGTAGGCCAGGGGGTTGCCGATGGCGACCACCCACTCCCCGACGCGCAACGTGTCCGAGTCGCCGAGCGTGGCGTGCGGCAGGCGCACTGGCGCGTCCACCTTGATGAGGGCGATGTCGGTATCGGGGTCGGAGCCCACCGCCGTCGCCCGGAGGCTGCGGCCGTCGGCCAGCTTCACCGTGATGCGCTCGGCGCCCTCGATGACGTGATGATTGGTCAGGATGTGGCCATCGGGATCGATGACGAAGCCCGTGCCCGTCCCGCGGCGCGGCGGCTCCTGGCCGCGCGGGCGCGGCACCTCGGGCAGATCGTCCGGCGTCTGGATGCGGCGGCGCGGTTCGGCGGGCGGCCTCGCCCTGCGGCCGCGCGCACTGGCGTCGATGTTCACCACCACGGGGTTGAGGCGCTGGGCGATGTCGGCGAAGTTCACCGAGCCGGCGGGCCCCAGGGGCGCGTACGACGGGGTCCCGTCCCCCAGCGCCGCGGACATCGTGGCGGGCCGGGCGGCGACCGGCGGCGCCAGCATCGCGGGCACCGGCGAGAGCACGCCGGTGACCACGACGCCGAGGAGCAGTCCTACGGCGGCCGCCAGACCGGCGGTGAGCCACACGAACCCGCGCGTCATGATTGGCTCATTATAAGCCCGAGGAACGCGGCCTCATCGAGCGTCGCCACTGCCAGCGCCTGCGCCTTCTCGAGCTTGCTGCCGGGCTCGGCGCCCACCACCAGGTAAGAGGTCTTCTTGCTGACCGAGCCGGTCACCTTGCCCCCGAGCGCCTCGATACGCGCGGCGGCATCCTCGCGGGACATGGCGTCGAGCGTGCCGGTGATGACAAAGGTCTTGCCCGCCAGCGGCTGAGGCCCCTTCGGCGACACCTTGCGCTCGCCCAGGGTCCGCACACCACCCTCGCGCAGGCGCGCCACCAGCGTACGATTCCGCGGTTCGTCGAACCAGCTGCGCACCGACGCGGCCACCACCGGGCCCACCTCGTTGACCTGCTGGAGCTCGTCGACCGGCGCGGCTTCGATGGCCTCCACCGAGCCGAAGTGATCGGCCAGGACCTGCGCGCCGCGTTCGCCGACGTGCCGGATGCCCAGCGCGTTCAGCAGCCGCCACACCTCGTTCTGCTTCGACCGCTCGATCTGCCCCATCAGCTTCGCGGCCGACTTCTTCCCCATCCGCTCGAGTTCCTCGAGCGGCTCGGCGGTGAGGTGATAGATGTCGGCGGCGCTCTTCACCAGGCCCTTGTCCACGAGCTGGCGGATGAGCACCTCGCCCAGGCCCTCGATGTTCATCGCGCCGCGGGAAACGAAGTGATCGAGGCTGCGCATCAGGCGCGCCGGGCACGAGCTGTTCTCGCACCGCCAGACGGCCTCATCTTCCGGCTTGTGCAGGTGGCTGTGGCACACAGGGCAGCGCGAGGGCATCACCCACGGCTCCGAGTGCGCGGGCCGCTTTGCCAGCACCGGGCCGACCACGCGCGGGATCACGTCGCCGGCCTTCTCGACGATGACGGTGTCGCCTTCGCGGATGTCCTTGCGCGCCAGGTCGTCGGGATTGTGCAGTGTCGCCAGCGAGATGGTCGACCCGGCCACGAGCACGGGCTCGAGCACGGCATACGGCGTCGCCGCGCCGGTGCGGCCGATGTTCACCTGAATCTCCTTCAGCAGGGTCGTTGCCTGCTGCGCCGGGTATTTGAAGGCGGTAGCCCACCGCGGGAACTTCGAGGTTGTGCCCAGCCGCCCACGGAGCGCCAGGTCGTTCAGCTTCACCACGACGCCGTCGGTCTCGAAGGCAAGGGAATGGCGCTGCTCGCGCCACTGCTCGCAGAACGCGAGGACCTCGTCGATGCCGTTTACCTGGTGCCAGTGCGGCTCGACAGGACACCCCCACGCCCGCAGTTCTTTGAGCATCTCGGCATGGGTGGCAAATTCTGCACCGTTCTTGGGGGGTATCGTCCCAGTCCCCACGACCTGGTATAGCCAGGCGGAGAGGCCGCGCTTCGACACCTGCGTCGGGTCCAGCGTCCGCATGGTCCCGGCCGCGGCGTTGCGCGGGTTGGCGAACAAGGGCTCGCCCTGCTCCTCGCGCTCGGCGTTGAGCCGTTCGAACGCCTTGCGCGGGAAGTAGACCTCGCCCCGGATCTCGATGCGGCCCGCTGGGCCTCCGGTCAGCCCGAGCGGGATGCTGCGAATCGTCCGCACGTTGAACGTCACGTCCTCGCCACGCACGCCGTCGCCGCGCGTGGCGCCGCGCACCAGCGTGCCGTGCTCGTAGGTGAGTGAGATGCTGAGGCCGTCGATCTTCAGCTCGCAGACGTAAGACGGCGACTCGGCCCCGCCAAGGCCCTTCCGCACGCGTTCGTCGAACGCCCGGAGATCGGCCTCGTCGTACGCGTTATCGAGGCTCAGCATCGGCACGGCGTGCTCGACCGTGACGAAGCCCTCGGCCGGGCGTCCGCCGACGCGCTGCGTCGGTGAGTCCGGCGTCACCAGCTCGGGGTGCGCCGCCTCCAGCGTGCGCAGCTCGTTCACCAGCGCGTCGAACTCGGCGTCGGCAATCTCGGGATGGGCGTGGACGTAGTAGAGCTCTTCGTGCCGCCGGATCTCGCGGCGCAGCGCCTCGATGCGGTCGGCGACTCTCACGC
>DAIRFN010000089.1:0-16973 GCA_036795065.1 Vicinamibacterales bacterium | reverse complement strand
CGCAGGCGATCCCGCCGCAGGCCGCCGCGCCGGTGCTCACGTCGCTCCTCGCGGATCCGATCCGTACCGTTCGCCTCGAGGCCGTCTCCCAGCTCGTGACGATTGCCGGGCCGTCGTCCAATCCGCAGGCCCGCGCCGTCTTCGATCGCGCCGCCGACGAGTTCCGCCAGTCACAAGCTGCCAACGCCGAGCGCCCGGAGGCCCAGGTCACCCTTGGGGCGTTCGAAGCCCGCCTGGGCCACGCCGACGCCGCCGAGGCCGCCTATCGGACGGCGATGGCGCTGCAGCCGCAGTTTGCGCCTGCCTACGTGAACCTCGCGGACCTGCTCCGCGCGACCGGCCGCGACGCGCAGGGCGAGCAGGTCTTGCGCGACGGCCTGGGCGTGGTGCCACCGCCTGGCCGACCACCCCTGCAGCACGCGCTCGGCCTGCAGCTCGTGCGGGCGAAGCGGTACGGCGACGCGATGGTGTGGCTGCGGCTTGCGGCCGAGGGAGACGCCGAGGACGCGCGCTACGCGTTCGTTTACGGCGTCGCCCTGCACGACACCGGCCAGGCGGCCGAAGGGCGGCGCATCCTCGAACGGGCCGCCCGCCGCCATCCGGGCAACACCGACATCCTGGGCGCGTTGGTGGCCTTCAGCCAGGAGGCCGGCGACGCCGCCGCGGCCCGGCGATGGGCCGCCGCCCTCGAGGCCGCGCGGCGCTAGCCCCGCGGTCTCCGCGGTCGCTGTTCGAGTCCCGCCTGATCCGCGAAGTCGTCTTCCAACGATAGCCAGGGCCGGCCCGTCCAATCGGGCACGTTCACACCCTGGAGCGATCATGACGACTGCAGTTCTTCTAACGGCCGCCCTGGCCGTTCAGCAACCCGACCTTCGGAGTGCCGAGTCGGTCGCCCGTCTCCTCGCCTCGGCGCGCGACGATCGTTCCCCTGCGGTCCGGCGCGCCGTCCGGTGGGCCATTGGCAACCTCGACGACCGCCGGTGAGGCGGCGACAGTGGCCGCCGCCGCGCAGCCCGCCACGGGACGCCCGCGGCTGACTGCCCTAGTTCGAACCCGCCTTGTATCGCAGTTCCTGCCCCACCAGCTTCGCCGGATCGGCGTTCGCCTTCGGCCGGAACTTCTGCACGCGGCCGTTGAAGACTTCCGCGAGGTAGAGATTGCCGTCTTGATCCACCGTGATCGAGTGCGGGCCATTCAACTGCCCCGGCTGACCGCCGGACAGGCCCCAGCCGTAGTGAAACTTCCCGTTCAGGTCGTACTTGAGCACGCGCTGGGTCGCGCCGTCGGCGACCCACAGCACCTGATCGGTCGTGATCAGATGCGCGTACGGCGACGAGTAGGTGCCGGTCGAGAACATGTCGAGGAACTTGCCGTTCTCGTCGAACACCTGCATCCGCCGGTGGCCGCGATCGACGACGTACAGCTTGCGATCCTTGCTGATCTGGATGCTGTGGACCGTGTTGAACTCGTTCGGCCCGGGATTCCTCGGATCCTTCGGCGGGCCGCCCCAGTCCATCAGGAACTTGCCGTCCTTGTCGAACTTCGCGACGCGGGTGCCGCCGTAACCATCGCTGATGAAGAAGGTGCCGTCCGGCAGCCAGTCGATGTCGGTCGGCCGATCGAACAGCCGGCCGCCGTCGCGCCCGCGCTGCCCCACGGTCCCGAGCGTCATCACGAGCTTGCCGTCATACGTGAACTTCCAGATGACGTGCTGCTGGTCATCGAAGATCCAGACATGACGGTCCGGATCGTAGGGGTTCATCTTGATCTTGTGCGGGCCGCGGCCACAGGCGGTCTGCGAGAACATCTGGTCGAGGTGCGGCCAGTCCTGGACGATCCTGCCGTCCCGGTTCACCACGAAGACCGAGTGGTGCCAGCGTCGCTCCCAGCCGCGCTTCTCCACGGTTTCGCAGGTCGCGCTCAGGCCGTCGGTGTTGCCGGTGGCGTTACCGCGCGAGGGTCTCAACATGGAGTACGGGGTCCACGGCTTTGCGCCCGGCGGCAGGGGCAGCTCACCCCGCTGGGCAATCCAGATGCGGTCCGTCGTCTCGGCATAGACGGCGCCCACCGATCCCCACGTCCATCCGTCATGCTTGACGCCGTCAGCACCGTCGGGCAACGGCTGCGGCCAGTTCTCGACGATCTCGTACGGGCCGAACTCTTCCTGGCCACCCTTCTCCTGTGTACTGGCAGCGGGCGCCGCGGCGGGCGCAGATGCCGTGGCAGCGGAGGTGCCGGCCGGTGCGCTGCAGGCGGCCAGCAGCGTCGTGCTCAGGCATGGCAGGACGACTGCCATCGGAATCGCCCACCGTCGTTGACGCATCATGGCTCCTCCTCTGATGGAACGGCTGAGGTCTGCGGGCCTTCGCAACCGCGCGGATTCTAACGACGCGATATGTCGGCCAGCAATGGCCGCGACGAACTCCCTGTAGACAAACCGTAGACAAACGCTAGACATCCTTTGACACTGCTGGCGCGCGCGATGGCGTTACCCTCGCGCCACGAGATTCACTCGACAAAAGGAGGCGCTTCATGGGCGCTGCGGCGCGGCTCTTCGTGTTCGGCGCGTGTCTGACCCTGGCTACGGCCTCGTCGGCCTTGGCTCAGCAACGCGGCTCGATCGTCGGCAAGGTCTCGGACCCGGATGGCCTGCCGTTACCCGGAGCAACGGTGACCGTGGCCCAGGCCGCCACAGGGTTCACGCGGACCACCGTCACGGCGGAAACCGGCGCCTTCTCGGTTCCCAACCTGGACCCCGGCACCTACACGCTGACGGTGGAGATGCCGGGGTTTGCCGATCTCAGGCGCACGGATCTCCTGCTCACCGCCGGGCTCACCATCACGCTGGACCTCAGGGCCGAGGTGGCCGGAGTCAGAGAGGCGGTGGTCGTCACCGGCGAGTCACCGCTCGTGGAGAAGACCAGCAACCAGATTGGCGGGAGCCTGTCGCGCAAGGAGATCGAGGACGTGCCCTCGAACTTCCGCAACTTCACCGCGCTGACGCAGCTCATTCCAGGCATCACACCCAACCCGGCCGCGTCGACCTTCGAGGGCGGCCAGGTGGTGGCCAATGGCTCGCCCTCGCAGCAGAACGTCTACCTGGTCGACGGGATGTACAACAACGACGACCGCCTCGGTGGCAGCCAGGGCACGCAGGTCCGCGTCGTGCTCGACAACATCGAAGAGTACCAGGTGCTGTCCAACCAGTACAGCGCGGAGTACGGTGGGGGGGCGGGCGCGATTATCAACATGGTGACCCGCGGCGGCACCAACGCGTTCAACGGCCGCGCCTACACGTACTTCCGTGACGACACCTTCAATTCGCGCAACGCGCTCCTGCCAGACGATGCGCCCAAGCCCCCGGAGCGGACGCTCCAGAGCGGCTTCGGGCTGGGCGGCCCGATCGTCCGCAACCGCGCGCACTTCTACTTCACCATCGAGAACGACCAGGAACAGATTGCCGGATTCAAGACGTTCCCGGCGGCTGCGGCGCCCCTGGCGACGGACATGCTCGGCGAGTTCAGCGTGGACGCGTTCAACTACTTCGCCCGCGGTGATGTGCAGCTGAACCAGAACAACTTCATCAACGTCCGGTGGATGCTCGAAACGGCCCCGACCAAGGGCGAGGGTTTCAACACCAACAACCAGACCCTCGACGCCCAGACGTGGGAGAGCGACTGGGATCACATGCTCAGCGGCACCTACACGTCCGTGCTGACCGATCGCGCGTCGAACGTGATTCGCCTCGGCGTCATCAGCGAGGACCTGGGGACGGGACAGCAGACCTACTTCGACGACGACGTGAACTTCGTGGGGTTTGCGGGACGCGACCCCCTGAGCATCCCGGCGTCGAACGTGCACCCGAGCTACGTGGCGGGCGAGGGCGGGTCGATGGTGAACACCATCATCCACACCTACGTCTTCGACGAGTCGTTCAGCTACTTCGTCCCGGAGTTGTGGGGCGGCGAGCACACCTTCAAGGCGGGCGGCGGGATCAGCTTCAACCGGATGGAACCCCGGACCACCGTCGATTCGGGCACCTTCACGTTCCGCCAGGACACGCCCTACCATCCGAACAACCCCGCCTCCTACCCGTT
Organism: Vicinamibacterales bacterium; assembly: GCA_036795065.1. Taxonomy (GTDB): domain Bacteria; phylum Acidobacteriota; class Vicinamibacteria; order Vicinamibacterales; family UBA2999; genus VFZN01. The sequence continues at coordinate 12,876 of DAIRFN010000089.1, read as the reverse complement.
TCAGTTCGAGATCGCCATCGGCCCCCCGGGCGTCAACGGCTTCGACGTGTTCTCGCGGGACCGGCGCTACTACTTCTTCGTCGAGGACAAGTGGCGCGTGGCCAACAACCTGACGCTCAACCTCGGGCTGCGCTACGACAAGCAGCGTCAGACGCCCGCGAGCAGCGACGACTTCGGCCCGCGCGCGGGCTTCGCCTGGGACATCTTCAGCACGGGCAAGACCGTCGTGCGCGGGGGCTTCGGCAAGTTCTACAACTACGTGCCGGTGGTGCTCGACCTGACGCACCAGCAATCGGGTCTCGTCACGCAATTCCCGACCATCGCGATCAGCGACCCGAACAGCCCTGTCCTCAGGCCCGACGTGGCGACGGATTCGGCCGGGAATCCCGGCATCGCGGTTCTGAGCGCCGCCGGCCAGGCGGAGATCAACCGGCTGCGCGGCACCGCCTTCAACCGTAATCCGCGCCTGGACAGCGACGACCGGCAGCTGCCCTATCAGTGGTCGTGGAGCCTGGGCATCAGCCACGAGCTGTTCGCCAACGCGGCCGTGTCGGTGGACTACGTCGCCAACGCCTCGCGGGACCAGATCGGCGTCGTGGACATCAACGAGCCGGTCAACCGCGTCCGGCCCGGCGTCAACGGCTTCGACCCGAACGGCGAGCTCATCCCGGCCGAGGCCCGCAACGTCGCCTACCAGCGCGTGCTGCAGACGCAGACGCGTTCGGAGTTCGACGGCGACTACAAGTCGCTGCAGGTGTCCTTCAACCGGCGGATGGCCAACCGCTGGAGCACGCGGGTGGCCTATACGGTGCAGAAGAGCAACTACGTGGGCATCGGCAACCCGGACGCGCGCCGGGTCTGGCTGGACAACGACCTCCGGGCCGATTATGGCCGCTTCCAGTTCGATCGCCGTCAAGTCCTGGCGATGAGCGGCAGCTACAACCCCTGGCGATCCCTGACCATCGCGGGCGTCCTGAGCGCCATCACGGGAGCCCCCGTCAACGAGACGGTCGGGAGCGATATCAATGGCGACCAGGACAACAACGACCGGCCCATCCAGGGCATCAACGACCTGACACGCCCCATCCTCTCCGAGGTCGACAGTCAGGGCCGGGCCGTCATCAACGGCCTCAAGGGGCCGGAGTCGGTGCTGCTCGATGTCTCGTTCCGCTACCAGCTGCCTCTCGGGAAGGGGTTCGACAGCCTCGACCTCTTCTACGACATCTTCAACCTGTTCAACCGGACGAACTACGTGCCGCCCACCGGCAATCGCTCTTCCGGGGTCTTCATGGTCCCGACGGCGGCCCAGTTCCCGCGCCAGATGCAGTTCGGCGTGCGCCTGAGGTTCTGATGGGGTGTCGGGTTGAAACGACGAGCGCCACGTGGCGCGCCTGTCTGGTGGCGACTATCCTCCTCTCCTGGACGACGGTCGCCGCCGCTCAGATGGAGCTGGCGATCTTCCAGGGCACGATCAGGGACGAGGCCGGGACGCCGCTCGAGGGCGTCACGATCCGCCTGCGCGACCTGGGGCGCGGACGGGAAACCGTGCTCAAGAGCGACAAGAACGGGCGCTTCTACCGCCGCGGCCTGGCCGCCGTGGAATACGAGATGGTGGTGGAGAAGGACGGCTATCAGCCGATCAACGACAAGGTGCGGCTGGTCACCGGCAATGAACCGCCCCGGCTCGACTTCAAGCTCGCCAAATCCGCACCGGCGGGGGCCGGCGAGTTCGCCAAGGCGGTCGCCGCCTACAACGCCGGCGACTTCGCCGGCGCGGCACAGATGTTCGAGGCCGCGCTCGCGAAAGCGCCGAACCTTCCCGAGGTGCGGATCAACCTCGCACTCGCCTACCTGCGCCTGAACCGCCCGGCGGACGCCGCCGCGCAACTCGAGCAGGTGGCAGCCGCCGGGTCGACAGACGCGCGCGTGCAATTCCAGCTCGGCGGCGCCTACGTCGACATGAAGCAGCTCGACAAGGCCGTCGCCGCGTTCGAGGCAGGCCTCGCCCGGCAGCCGGATCTCAAGGAGCCCACCGCGTGGGAGGCCGCGGTGACGCTCGGCGCGGTGTACTTCGCCAGGGGCGAGGCGGACAAGGCCGCCGGCCAATTCGAGAAGGCACTCGTCGTCCGTCCAGACGCCGCGGCCCCGATGCTCGGCCTCGCCAAAGTGTATTCGAGCAAAGGGGACGTGCAGAAGGCGTTGGAGCTGTTCGACAAGGTCGTCGCCACCCACCCCGGCACGCCGGAGGCCGAACAGGCTGCGATGTTCATCAAGGAGCTGCGCAAGGAGGAGGTGTAGCCGTGACGAAGAGACTGATCGTGACGGTCGCCGGGTTGGCGTGCCTGCTGACGGCAGGCGCGATCGGGCAGACGCCGTCGGAAAAGGGCGGGGGGAACGAGACCGGCCCGTACGATGTCGTCCCGGGCTGGCCGCAGAACTACTGCGGAGCGGGCCACATCATCGGCTCGACGGCGGGCATCTGGGCGGAATCGCCGGATCGCGTGTTCATCTTCAGCCGCGGCTGCCTGCCGGAGCTCACGGAGACGCGTGGCGCGGCCACCAGCTTCATCCCGAGCCGCAACGCGTCCGGCTACGACCTCTCGCAGAAGGATCCGGCCCGCCATCCCCGCTGGGATCACATCGTCAACATCGTGGACCGGAACGGCCGCCTCGTGGAGTCGTGGGAGCAGCACAACAAGATGTTCGTGCGCCCCCACCGCGTGCTGATCAATCCCTACGACCCCGATCGCCACGTCTGGCTGGTCGACGATGGGGCTCACGCCATCTACAAGTTCACGAACGACGGCAAGACGCTGGTGATGACGGTGGGCACGCCGATGCAATCGGGCAACGACGAAACGCACTTCAATCGCCCGACCGACGTGGCGTGGCTGCCGGACGGTACGTTCTTCGTGAGCGACGGCTACGTCAACACCCGCGTCGTCAAGTTCGACAGGAACGGCAAGTTCATCATGACGTGGGGACAGAAGGGCAACGAGCCTACCGAGACGCGGCCCGGCTACATGAACACCGTCCACGCGATCGCCATCGACAAGAACCGCCGCGTCTACATCAGCGATCGCGCGAACTCGCGCATCCAGGTCTTCGACGAGAACGGCAAGTTCCTCGACGCGTGGCCGAACATCCGCCGGCCGTATTCGATCCTGCTGTCCGAGGATCAGCACCTGTGGGTCGCCGACGGCATTACCCAGAAATTCCTCAAGTACGACCTCAACGGTCGGCTGTTGTACTCGTGGGGCACGTTCGGAGCGTTCCCCGGGGGCTTCTGGGGCGTCCACCAGTTCCACGTCGACACCGAAGGCAATCTCTACACCGCGGACGTGCACGTCGGCCGCCCGCAGAAGTTCCGCCCGAAGGCGGGTGCGGATCCGGGCACGCTCGTGGGGCGCTACATGAGGGCGACGACCAACTGAAACGTTGTCACAAGAAACCACGAAGACACCAAGGGCATCACGAAGAACACGAAGTCATCTTGGGAAACACGCGGGACATCCCCAAGAGAGGCTTCGTGCCCTTGTTCGTGTCCTTCGTTCTTCGTGGTTTCTTTCGTGCTCAGCAGCCACTACAGCAGCAGCTGATACCCGCTGCCGTGGACGGTGACGATGTAGCGCGGTTCGTGGGGTCGGGGCTCGAGCTCGGTCCGGAGCTTCGCGATGTAATTGTCCACGGTGCGCGTCACCGACAGCTGGTGGTAGCCCCACACATCCCGCAGGAGCTGCTCCCGGCTCACCACCTCGTTCCGGTGGGCCGCGAGATAGCGCAGCAGCTCGAATTCGCGGGCCGAGAGGGCGATGCGCCGGCCCCGGCGGAGCACGAGCCGCTGCCGGGGCCTCACCGTCACGTCGCCGAACGAGAACTCCTCCCCGCTGTTGGCGCGCCAGTCGTCGCGCCGCACCTGTGCGCGCACGCGCGCCAGCAGCTCCCGGACGCTGAAGGGCTTGCTCACGTAGTCGTCCGCCCCCACGTCGAGCCCCTGAACGCGATCCCGCTCGTTGGTCAGCGCGGTGAGCATGATGATGGGAACACGTGCGCCACGGTCGCGGAGGCGCCGGCAGACGTCGAAGCCACTCATCCCGGGCAGCATCACATCCACCAGGACGAGCGCGTAGGCGTGACGCTCCATCGCGTCGAGCCCCGCCTCGCCCGATTCCACCGCCGTGACCCGGTAACCCTCGAACGCGAGGTTGTCGGTCAGCATGGCGCGCATCTGGAGTTCGTCCTCGATGACCAGGACCTCACGACCCTCGAGGACTCCGGCGGCTTCACGGATCATGTCGTGGCCTCCCGCGGGGTGGCGGTCGAGATCGGTGTGCTGCCCGATGGCGAAGGGTCCGGCTCGCGCGGCAGCGTGACGCGGAACGTGGAGCCGACTCCGAGCGTGCTCGACACTTCGACGCAGCCGCCGTGGGCGTGGACGAGCTCGCGGACAATCGGCAGGCCGAGGCCGAACCCTCGCCGGCGCGACGCCTCGGCTCCGCGATAGAACCGCTCGAAGATGCGCGCCTGGTCGCCGGGCGCGATCCCGACACCGCGATCGGCGACCTCCACCACGGCGTGGGTGCCGTGGGCGCGGATGCGGACGGTGATGTCCCGGAGGGTATCGGAGTACTTGACGGCGTTGTCGAGGAGATTCACGACCACCTGCTCGAGCGCCGCCGGATCCGCCCGCACGATGGGCCCCGGCCCGTGGAGATCCACGTGAAAGGCGACCGGGGGTCCCGAGACCCCGTGCGCAAACGCCTCGACGGTCTCCTGCGCGAGTGCGGCCAGGTCCACGCGGTCGAACTCGTACTGGCGCGGCTGCTGCACGCACGAGAACTCGAGCACCCGCTGCACGAGCGACGACAGCCGGGCCGTCTCACTCTGGATGATGCCGAGGTACTGCGACAGCTGCTCCGGCGATCGCACACGGTTCATCTGGAGCGTCTCGGTGGCCGCGCTCAGAGCCGAGAGCGGGGTCTTGAGCTGATGGGACACGTGAGCGACGAAGTCCCGCTGCATCCCGGTCAGCTCCTCCGACCGGCGGTGCGCCTGCCATGTGAAACCCAGGGCCACCAGCATGAGCGCGATCGTGACGAGCGTCGGCCAGTAGCCCGGGCTGGCCCCCGCCGCCGCCACGAGCGTGGCCGGGGCCATGACCTCGATGGCCCAGGCGCGGGGCTCGACGCCGGCAGCGAGCCGCGACTGAATGTCGTCCGCCGGATAGAACTGCATGGGGAACGACACCGTGGCGTCCACCGCACTGGCCGCGGTCGGACCGAAGACGACGCGGCCGCGCTCGTCGGTGACGCGCAACTGGAGCGGGACGTCGGTGTCGCCACGCCGACCGAGCAGCGCGTGGATCCGCGAGCGCCCGGCCGCGTCGAAGAGCCGCGCGCCGACCTCCGTGGGATCGACGACGAAGCCGAGGATGGCGAAGTACTCGCGTCGTTCGGCATCCACCCAGAACAGGCGCAGGAACACCTCGTGACGCGCCTCCGGTCCGACGTTCGCCGCGGCGACGTAGATTTGCTGCGTTCCCGCGTGCTGGCGGGCCAGGTCCCTGATGGCGCGGCCCAGCGCAGGGTCACGCGTGAACGGGCGCTCGCGACCGTAGAACACCACCTCGCCCGGCGCGGTGGGTTCGGTCTGGGCGTGCCAGGCGAAGAACCGGTCCACGTGCGGGTAGTCGCGCAATCCGGCAGCGAATTTCTCGGCGACGAGATCGAGCCTCCCGGCGCGAAGATCCGGATGGTTGACCGCGGTCAGCGTCTCGAAGACCGGACCATCGAGCGTGCGGCGGAGGTCCTGAGCCACATCGGCCGCGGCCTGCTCGCTGATATGCCTCAGGATGACGCGCGTCTGGGATTGAAGCGCCGAGATCGCCCGGTGCTGCAGAAAGAACACCAGCACGGCGGCGCAGGCCGTGGCCGCGATGGCCAGCGCCATCGGATGTGCTCGCCAGGCTCGATGGTTCAGCCGCACGATGGTGCCTCCCGCAGGGACGCTACGCTCGTGCAACGTCAGTGTCAAGGTCCGGCAGCACGCTCCGGCGACACCGGCTCGACAGGCAGGAGCGCGCCTAGCGCGGCGCGCCCGGGGTGGTCATCCGGCGCTGCATGGTCAGCACCATCTCACGCAAGGCCGCGATCTCGCCGGCCTGCTGTTCAAGCCTGGCATCCTGCGCCGCGCGCTCGCGTTCGAGGCGCTGCACCTCGGCCAGCAGCAGCGTCGGCAACACGTGATACTGCACCGTCTCGATCTGGCCGTCAGGCCCGCGCGCGACCAACTCGGGCAGCACCTCCGCCACCTCTTCGGCGATGAGGCCGTACTGCACCGGCGTCGAGCCGTCCGCGAACGGCCGCTTGTAGGTGAACTGCACGGGCCGCAGGTCGAAGATGGCCCGGCTGGCCGCGCCGAGGTCTGCGATGTTGTCCTTCGTCCGGCGGCTGGACGACACGGTGCCGAGCTGCCCGTTCGCGTCGACCATGACCTGAATGGCGTTGGCCGCGCCGGTGGTGACGCCGCGGATGCCGCCGATGAACGCGCGGCTCAGGCCCGTCCCCACTCGAAGCGTGCTCGATTCGCCGGGGGCAGCCGCGTCGGCGGAGATGTAGATGTTCCCCCCACCCGTCTGAAGGCCTTCGCCAGACCTCTGGCCGATCGCGATGTTGTTGTCGCCACCCGCGAGATCCGGCAGCGCTCCATCGCCGATGGCCGTGTTGTTGATGCCATTCGTGTTCAAGGTCAGGGCGGATGCACCAAACGCGGCGTTGTTTCGGCCGTCGAGGTTGGCCTGCATCGCGGCGTCGCCCACGGCCGTGTTGCTGTAGCCGATCGTGTTGTTCCTCAGGGCGTAGGACCCGACAGCCGTGCTGCGATCGCCGGTGCTGTTGTCACGCAGCGCCTGGGCGCCGACGCCCGTGTTGCTGTGGCCCGTGGTGCTGAGGCTGAGCGCCGCGCTGCCGACGGCCGTGTTCTGGTATCCCGTGGTCGCGGCCGCCAGGGCCGACCAGCCGGCCGCCGTGTTGTTGCTGCCTGTCGTCGCGGCCGTCATGGCGATATCGCCGATCACCGTATTCGAGTTCCCGATGCCGTGGTTGTGATCGCCCCGTGCCACGGTGGGCGACGCCCCTGAGCCGGAGAAGTTCACCGAAATGGTCACCTCGCCGCCTGCCACCCCGCCAGTGAGCCCAGGGCCCGCCGTCACCTGCGTCACGAGGCCGCCGGCCGGTCGCGGCACGAGGAGTGCGGGGTCATTGCCCCCGAGTACGAACTGGCCATCGTTGCCCGAGCTATCCCGCCACGTCCCGCTGGCGCTGGGCAGCGTGACGGTGGCGTCCAGGTGCACCGGCGCGCCACCCGGCGTCGTCACGATGTTGATACCGAGGCCGATGGTGCCGTTGGGGTTGACCACGGCGGTGCCCACCACCGGCGCGCGCTGCGCGCCCGTGATGGGTCCACACTGGTTGTCCCACCCGTCGAGCGTGTAGACGGCGCCGGTCTGCACGACGGTGACGGTGATGATGTTGCAGAACGGCCGCAGCTGCCAGGCGAACGTGCCGATCGGCTGGGCGGACGCGCTCGCCGCGAACGCGCTGATGACAAGAGTGGCAACGACTGGGAGAAGAAGGCGGCGATTGGTCATGTCAAGGTTCCTGGGTTGAGATCCGGCCAGGGGAAGGGCCAAGCGTCAACGAGCATAGACCAAGCAGGCGCGAAGGTGGCTCGCGTAGTGTGGTTGAGCTTTGAGGTCGCCCGTCACCAGCGGCGCGCGTCGCGAACCGTCAAGCATCCCGGCAGTCTCGGCGCCCTCGCCGGTTCCACCGGGCGGGATGGCGTGCCCACGGCCGCACTCCGACGGCCGAGATCGAAAACCACGGCTCGACCGGCGTTGGAGAAACGCTCGGCCGCGGTGATGGTGCCAAGCTCGCTCAGAGTGCTCAGCAGGCGCCCGTCGAATCCCTCCGGCACATCATCGAATCTGAAACCCAGGTAGACGAGCGCACGCTGCCGGCCGGTCAGTGCGGCGCTCAGCTCGTTGGCCGGGCACTCCGCCCGCGCAGCGGCGAAGCCCACGACGAGAATGGGACTCCCGTCCGAGAGGCGGCTGCCCGCGTCCTCGTGGTTCGTGATCGGAACGCCGCCGTACCACCAGATGGCGGGCAGCCCGAGCTGTGTCGTGATGAACACGTCGCCCGGCCTCTGGCGCTGCAGCAGCCACGCGATCGCCGCGCGGTCGTCGAGCTGATGGTTGTCGTCGCTGGCATAACGGCGGAGGTCCACCCGCAGGAACTCGGCGCCCGGCCGCGCGACGTCCACCCCCACCCACACGCCGGCGGCGACCAGCGCCAGTGCACCCACCGCAGTTACCCATCGACGGCGCGCCACGGCGGCCGCCGCCCACTGGAACGCGCGATCCACCAGCAGCGCGATGCCGACGTAGAGGGCCGGCAACGCCCAGATGGACAGCCGTTCGAACAGCGGCACGATGCGGAGTGCCGCGAGTGCCACAGCCGACACAGGAACGGCCGCCATCAACGCCCCACGCGTGGGAACGGAGCCGAGCGCGAAGCCGCCGGCCGCAAGCAGCCAGAACATCACCCACAAGCGGCTGCCGCCGGGGTTCACCGCCAGGGACTCGAGCCGGCTGGCCACCCACAGCAGCCGCTCGCCAAGACCGGCCGACGCGGGCGGCATGGCAAACGCCCAGTAGCCGGCAAGGTACTCGCTCCCGAGCGTCACTCGGATGGACAGCGCGTAGTGGAGGCCGAACGACGCCAGCCACAGCAGCCCCGGAATCGCCGCGCGCGCGGTTCCCTGCCACCCGTCGCGACGGAAACACACCACACACAGCACCCCGGCACACGCGGGCGTCACCAGCAGCGCGCCATTGGCCAACCAGTGCCCGACGGCGGCCACGATCCACCAGGTGGTGACACGAGGGTTCAAAGCACGCGGGTTCAAAGCACGGAGGTTCAAAGCACGGAGATTCGTCGCTTCGCCGCCCCGTTCCAGCGCCCACGCGGCCAGCACCGGCAGCAGCAGCCCCCAGAAGGCGTCCGCCGAGTAGGGCTTCAGCTCGATGCTGTTGTAGATGAGCCACGGGCCGAAGGAACACAAGCCCACGAGGACAGCCGCGCCAGGGCGATTCATCCAGCGATGACCGGCCCAGAGCGCGGTGGCGATGATGCCAATCCCGAACGCGAGGGGCGGCCATCGGAGGGCCAGCTCGCCCGTGCCCCAGGCCACCACCATCGCGCGCTCCAGCCACAGCCATCCGAGGGGCGCGGTCTGCCCGAGCCAAAGCGCGCCGCCAAGCTCGGTGAACCCGCGGCCGCGCACGTTGATGGCGATCATCTCTTCGTCCAGCCAGAGCGGCCGACCCGCGGCCCACAACGTGATGCGCAGCCCGACGCCGACGAGCGCGAGGATGAGGGCGGCGTCAAGCCACCGGGGCCAGCGTCTCCAATCGCGAAGCCGGAGCCACGCCTGCCTCCGCTCGTCGGGCGTGGAGATCAGCCAGGCGGCAGCCGCGGTGACGAGCGCCACGATGGCGGCGGCATACCAGCGGCGCGACGACAGCCGGATCGATCCCAGGCGAAGGAGGAAGCCTCCGGTGACGGCGACGGTCATGGCCCATGTCGCGGCCAGCGCGGACAGGGCCAGCAGCGAGCGGCGCACGCGCGCGCGTGTCGATGGAGTCACCGGCAGGTCCGACGAGGCGCCTCGCCGCCGGGAGGCACGGCCCGCACCTCCAGGTACTGCACCGTCGGCGGCATCGTCGGCGCGAGCGTGACGGAGGCGCGCAGCTGACCGCGCTCGCAGGTGAGGAGCCAGTCGCCGCGCAGCGGGTTCTCGATGTCGTCGAAGCCGTCCGCCGCGCGGCAGGCGCCGACCTGCGCGCGCAGCCGCTCGATTTCTGCCCGGCGGCGGTCCTTCGATCGATCCAGGAACAGGTTCACGGCTGCGATGCGGTCGGCCACGGCATCGTCCCACCGGGCGACGAGCATGGACGCGCTGTCTTTGGCGGCAACAAGGGCGGGCGAGGGTTGAATGGTTCGCGGCTGGAGGCCGCCGGTCGCGCGCAGCTGCTCGATGGCCTCGTTCGCCACGCCGCCCCAGCCCGTGTAGGTCCGGTTGCCGAAGGCGATGATGCCCACGCCGTACTCCGGCAGCCAGCGCATCAGCGAACCAAAGCCGGGCAGCCCACCGCTGTGCGCGACGACGTGGCCGAAGTCGCACGTCTGCGTGATACCGAGCCCATAGCCATAGCCGCCGGTGTTGAGATCCGTGGCGCCAGTGGCAGCGATTCTCGTGACTGCGGCCGGGCGCGGGCGCCACACCTGCTGCATCTCCCGCAGCGACGCGCGTCTGATGGGCGCCATCTCAGCGCCGTCACGCGGCGGCCACGCCTCGAGGTAGGCCGCGACATAGCGGGAGAGGTCGCGGATGGACGTCAGCATCCCTCCCATGGCGCCGAACGCGCCGTCGGGCAATTGCGGCTCTTCCTTCCACTGATCGTCTTCCCACCGGTAGCCGTGCGCGAGCCGCGCGGGCGCCACCTCGCGAGGCTCGAGTGTCGTGGACGTCATGCCGAGCGGCTTCAGGATGTTGGCCGCGACGTAATCGTTGTAGGGCATGCCGGCCGCGCGGGAGACGACACGGCCGAGGATGGCGAAGGCGTAGTTGGAGTACTCGTACGCCACGCCTGGCGGGTTCGAGAACGGGATGCCGCCGCGCATCATGGCGACAAACGTCTCGTCGGTCGCCGACAGCTGCTGGTCGCCCCACGGGTTGTCCTCCGGGAATCCCGCCGCGTGGGAGAGCAGGTGCCGGATGGTGATGCGAGGCGAGTCGGTGGTCGGATAGGCCAGGCCCTGCAGCTCGGGCACGTACTTCTCGGCCGCGTCGTCCAGCGAGAGCCGCCCCTCGTCGCGCAGCTTCAGGATGGCCATCGCGGTGAAGCTCTTGGTCATCGATGCGATGCGGAACACCGTGTCGCCGTCCACGGGCTGCTTCGCGGCCACGTCGCGCAGCCCCGTCGTGCCGAGGTGCGCCAGCTCCCCGTCGATGACGATGCCCCACGTGGCGCCCGGGATGTGCTCGCGGCGGGCGAAGTCCTGCATCAGGCGGTCGATGCCGGCGAAGGCGCTGCCCAGCTTCTGCCGGCGCGCCGGGTCCGTGAATCGTGGCGGATCGGCCTTGAAGACCGGGGCCAGCGCGACCTGCAAGGCTGCCTGGCCGCCGACGGCCGCAGTTCCGATGCCGAGAATGGCCATCACCAGGCCGAGGGATGACAGCGGGCCGATTTGTCGCATCCGGCGATTATGCAACGCGCATCGCCAAGATCATTCGCGCCAGGTGACCGGTTCCTCGCTACAATAGCCGCTGGACCTCCGAGCGAATCCCCCAAGCTCGGCCCAACAAGGGCTAAGCATGCCGGAAGCGCTCGAACTCCCCTCACTCACGGCCGCAGCCGCCCGCGCGGCCAGCAACGACGACATCCCTGCCGCCGCCGCGCTGCTCCGCCAGGCTGTCGAGCTGCAGACCTCGACACTCGGCCCCGAACACCCGGACCTCGCGACCACGCTCAACAATCTTGCCCTGATGCTCGAGCGGCTCGGGCACGTGAAGGAGGCCGGGAAGTGCTATCGGCGTGCGCATGCCATTGCCGCCGCCGCGCTGGGCCCGGACGATCCGGTGGTCCAGGTGAGCCGCGCCAATCTGGACGCATTCCGCGCCACGTACGCCCAGCCGGACGACGGCGACGACTCGGCACCGGTCGATCCGAGCGTGTGGGGTGAGCTGAGGGATTTCCCGATCGCCGTCGACAGCACGGCTCCCCGAGCCAACGTCGTGCCCGGACCAGGTATTGTGCGTCCCCCGGTCCCCGTCACAGAGAAGCTGTCCGGCTCCGGCCTCGCGACACCGTTGGAGCTGACGGCCGAGCCGGGACCCACTCCCCGGCTGAAGACCGCGCCCCGGCCCGAGCCCGAGCCTGAGCCTGAGCTGGCGCTCCAGTTCGCGCGCACTCCCGTGCGCGTCCCGACGCCACACCCTGCCGGGCGATATGCAAGCCCCGCGACCAGGAAGACGCGCTCGCCCGGCCCTGGCATTCTCGTCGCCATCGTGATCCTGGCCGTTGCCGCCTGGTGGTGGGGGCGTTCGGAATCGCCAGCCGTTTCCGGGGTCGCCGAGCAAGCGGCCCCGGCGCCGGCTGACGCGCCCCTGGCGAGCGTCCCGCCGAGCCCCGAGGTCGCGCCGCCAGCTGCGTCCGCAACACCACCGCCCGCGTCGGCCGCGGCGCCGGCACCAGCGTCACCCGCGCCGGGCGCGGCTGCGCCGTCGGCTCGAACGGCGACTCCACCCGCCGCTGCCACCCCCGTGGCCGCCAGCAATACGGCGCCGCCCGCGGCGGCAGCGTCGCGCCCGGTTGCCAACGGACCGCTCGGCGTGGCGGACGCTCGCCTGTGCGCCACCCTCTCGCGCGCGCGCAACCCGTGGGCTTGCCAGGCGGCTGGAGACCCGGTGCGCTCGGGCTCGGTCTACTACTACACGCGCGTGCGCTCCACGCGCGACGCGACAATCCGCCACCGCTGGTCGCGCGATGGGCGCGTGGTGCAGGACGTGCGCCTGCGGATTCGCGCGAACCCGACGGATGGTTTCCGTACGTTCAGCCGCCAGACCGTCAGCGGCCTCGGCGCCGGCGCGTGGGTCGTCACGCTGCTCGGCCCCGATGGCACGGCGCTGGACGAACAGCGATTCAGCGTGCGGTGATGGCCCCTGACGCGGCTGCTGAACGACGGGCCGTCGCTGGCCAGACCGTTGGAGGTTGGCCGTACTGTGAGCCCGACAAATGCGCCGTCGGCCAGA
>DAIRFN010000359.1:0-5002 GCA_036795065.1 Vicinamibacterales bacterium | reverse complement strand
GCGCGACGCCAGCCAGCCGCAGCAGGCCGCCGCGGGCCAGGGACTCGAGGATGAACAGGAGGGCCACCGAGTCGGAGCCGCCCGACACGGCAGCCACGACCCGGGTTTCCGGGGTCCACAGGCCGTGCCGGCTGGCAAACGCCTGCACGCGGTCGACAAGGGACATCGTGCTCAGGATACGGGACGGGAGGGCGGCGGGGCCGGCCAAGACGAGTGGCCCGCCATGAGCGCCGTGGCTCTGCCGTGCGAGTCGAATGGCCTGGCGTGCGAGTCGAATGCCCGGCCAGGAGCGAGGTTTGAGCGTGCCATGGGCGAGCCCAAACCGAGTCGAATGGTGCCGGAGGGCGGACTCGAACCGCCGACCTAGCGCTTATGAGACGCTCGCTCTAACCGGCTGAGCTACTCCGGCACGAACCATTGATTGTACACGGGTTCAGCTGGAGGCTTCCACTCCCGGGCGACTCACGATCGCAGCCGGGCGCGGCAGTACAGGAGGTTCAGCGGCAGCCAGCGACGGCCCGCGAACTCGAGGCGCTCGACGCCCCGAGCCAGCGACTCGGCCAGCGGCGCCACGAACGGGGCCGCACCGTTGAAGGCCCCCAGCTCTTCGACCGCCCATCCGGCGCGTTCGCAGCACCCCGCTAGCATCCCGCGCGAGAACAACGTCAGGTGCTGGGCTTCGTCCAGCGTGGGCACGAGGCCCGAGCGGTCCAGCAGCCACTCGATGCCCGGCCACGCGCTCCGCGCATTGGGCGTGGTCACGAACAAGGTGGCGCCCGGCGACGCCGCGCGCGCGAAGAGCGTCAGCGTGGACTCGGCCTGCTCGAGGAAGAGATGCTCCAGCACTTCGAGACAGACGATCTGGTCGAACGGGCCCTCGTCCACCATCCGCTCGAAGGGCCCCAGCACGAAGCGAAGGTTCGGCCGCAGGTACGCGGCGGACCCGTGTGCAACCGCCGCCGGATTCGAGTCGAACCCCACCACCTGGCCAGCCGTCCGCGCAAGGTGGTCGGCAATGACGCCTGATCCGCACCCCGCATCGGCGACGCGTGCCCCCGGGAGAGCCGGCGCCACGCGGTCGAGCAGCCGGATCTTCGCCGCGTGCCAGAAGCGCTGCGCGGCAAATCGCGACTCGAGCGCGCGCGCCTGGTAGTCGCCCGCAATCTCCACCGCATCGCGCTCGCGGCGTCTCGGTGCCGGGCCCGCCGCGCTCACGGTCGCTCTCGCCCGCGCGTTTCCTGCACCACGTAGCGCGGCCGCCCCTTCACTTCCTCGTAGATGCGCGCGATGTAGGTGCCGATGATCCCGAGGCTGATCATCAGGAAGCCACCGATGATGAGCTGCAACAGGATGACGGTGGTGAACCCTGGCAGCGCGCGCCCTTCGAACCACAGGCGCATGGCCTGCGCGCCCACGACGATGGCCACGAGCAGCATCACGAGGCCGAACACCGTGACCACCTGCAGCGGCAGCGCGCTGAACGACGTGACCGCGTGCACGGCGAGGCCGCCGAGTGCCGAGAGCGACCAGCGCGAGCGGCCGTTCCGGCGCTCGGGCACCTCGAAGGTCACCTGCGTGCGCTTGAAGCCGAGCCAGGCCACGAGCCCCCGGAAGAACGTGGCGCGCTCACCCAGCCGCCGCCACTCGGTCAGCACGCGCCGGTCGAGCAGCTTGAAGTCCGACGCATCCTGCAGGTCATATCCGGTGAGCCAGGCCGCAACGCGGTAGAAGGTGCGGGCGGTCACCTGGTGCAGCACCGACTCGCGCCCCCGGTGCGCCTTCACGGCTTCGACCACGTCCCAACCGCCTTCGCGCCACTGCCGCACCATCTCGGGCAAGAGGGCCGGCGGATGCTGCAGGTCGGCATCCATCACGACACAGGCCTCGCCACCGACTACGTCGAGGCCCGCCGCGATGGCGCCTTCCTTGCCGAAGTTGCGCGACAGCCGCAGGCACACGAGCTCGGGCACCTCGCCCTCGAGCGTGGTCACTGCCTCCCACGTCCCGTCCGTCGAGCCATCGTCCACGATGACGATCTCGAACGGCAGGCCGGTGGCCTGCGCGGCGGCCCTGATGGCGCGCACCCCGGCGGCAATGCCCTGGGCTTCCTGATACGCAGGGACGACGATGGAGAGAAGCGGCAGGGGCTCGCTCATGTCACTGCAGGATGGCCAGGTCGCGCCAGCGCTCGTACGACTCCGCCGACACGCACACCGACAGCGTGTCCACCATGCCACAGACGACGGACGGCGTGGCGGCCTGCCGCAGGGCCTCCACCTCGGAGGGCAGCACGATGTAGAACGACCGGCCGTCGATCTGCCCGGCTGTCAGCTGATCGCCCAGCTCGTGACAGTACCGCAGCCGGGCCGCATCGTCCGGCCTGGCCACCCCTCCGGCGTTCAGCGTCAGGCCATGGAGGCCGGCCTGGTACGCCGCTGGCTCGTAGGCCATTGGCGAGGCCCCGCACTGCGGCGGCGGGTATAGCACCAGGTGGTCGTACTCCGGCAGCGCACGACTCCACACCGGGGACACCATCGGGTTGTCCCAGGCATAGAACGCGGGGGATCGCGCGCTGCGACGACGCTCTTCGTGGGCGCCGTGCAGGTCGAGCGCCTGCAGGGTCACGAACGTGAGGAGCATGGTGAGCGCCACGCGCGACGGCAACCGGGTCGACACCGCCGCCAGCGCCCACGCCACGACCAGGTACCCGAGTGGCCAGAAGAACCGGCCGGTGGAACGAAACACCGCAAACCGCTCGGTCCACGGCCCCGAATAGTCGAGAAGAACGCCGCCGCCCGCGGTGACCTTGGGGCTCAAGGCAAAGGCGCCCATCAGGACCGCCACGGCGAAGAGGGCGGCGCCGAAGCCCTGCCAGGCCGAACGCGTCGGCGCGAAGGCGGCGACGGGACCCACGCGTCTCGCCACGAGTGCAGCGGCGGTGAGCACGAGCATCAAGGTGCCGAGGCCGAGGTATTGGAAGCCTTCAAAGTCCTGCCCCGCCGTCGCCCGGGGCAGGTCCGGAAGGAACTGCGACCATCCTGTATGGGTTACGGGGGCCAGCAGGTTCATTGAGTAGTGCCCGAGCCCCTCGGTCGCCATTGACTCGGCGCCCGACACGCTGAAGAGCCCCGCGGCCCACCAGCCGAGCAGCGTGGCCGCGCCCGCAAGGACCAGCAGCGATACGCGCCCGGCGAATGCGCGCGACGCGGGCGTCAGGACCACGGCCGACAGCATCGCCAGCGCCATCATCGCCAGGTAGGGATGCAGCAGGCCGCCCACGAGGCCCAGCGCGGCCCACTCGCCCGCGCGGAACCGTCCGGCCTCGCCGCGCGCGGCGATGACGAGCACCCACAGCAGCAGCCAGTGCGCACAGAGTGCGGGGTGGCCGATGCGAATCAGCAGCGTCGGCATCAGCACGAGGAGCGCGGCGCCACTCACCTGCACCCACACGCGCGGCGTCCACCGCGACATCAGCCACGCGCCAAACGCCCCTTGGAGCGCGAAGCACGCGAGCAGCCACGGGCCGATGTACTGGAACGTGGCCGGCAGCCACGCGTGGAACGGTTTGAGCGCGAACGCGACGAGCGGAATCGAGTCGGTGAACCCGATCGAGGTGCCCATGGGTGCGTAGTAGGAATGGATGAGCCCCGGAGGCCAGTGCCACGCTTCGCCGCGAAAGAAGTGCCAGCCGAAGAAGTGGATCGGCCAGTCGTAGCGCATCAACCAGCCGATCTCTCCCGGGTCGAGTGCGCGCGTGCCGGCGATCCACACGAAGAAGCCGGCGCCTACGAGCGCGCCGAGCAGCCTACCCATCCGCGCCTTCCACGAGCGCAGCAGCGAGAAGCGGGATGAGGATCTCGTGGTGACCGGTGAGCGAGTAGCCGTGCCCCACGCCGGCCGTCGGCCGTGTCACGACGTTCGTCTGCGGCCGGTAGTGCCTGAGAAAGTCGAGATTCACCGTCGTCAGCCCGTCGAGCGAGCGTCCGGCGTTCCGCGCCAGCGCGACGGCCTTGAGGAACACCTCCGGCAGCACGACCGCGGATCCGCAGTTCAGATAGACGCCGCCCTCGAGGCGGGCTACCGAAGACGCAAAGTACCGGAAGTCGCGCAGGCTGCCCTCACCGATGGCGGCGCCCGATGCGCCCGGGTGCATGTGGATGATGTCGGTGCCGATCGCCACGTGAACCGTGATGGGAATCTCGAGGCGCGCCGACGACGCGAAGAGGCTCCGGTCCGCATGCGGGGGCTGCTTCGTGGCCAGGTACTGGGCCACGGCCTGCCCCAGCCCCAGGCCCCGGCTCACGCCCTCGCTGATGGCCCGATTGAGCTCGGCGCCCGTCTCCTCGGCCATACCGAACGTGCCCGGCCCGAGCGCGCTGTCCACGTCTTCCGAGGTCGAGCCGGCCAGCGCGATCTCGAAGTCGTGAATCAGGCCCGCCCCGTTGGTGGCGATCGCCGAGACGAAGCCGCGCGCCATGAGGTCCACCAGGACGGACGAGAGGCCGGTCTTCACCACGTGCGCGCCCAGGCCCCAGACGATCGCCCGGCCGCCGCGCCGCGCCGCCAGCACCGACGAGATGACCGCACGGAGGTCGTCGCCCGCGAGCAGTCGAGGGAGGCCGTCGACGAAGGCCCCCACGCCCTCGCCCTTCTGGTGCGGCCGCGCGAACTGCGACAGGGTGACCTTGCTGGCCCGGGACCGCAAAGGGTAGGTGCGGACGTGCGAGAGGTCGAACTCTTCGTACGGGAGCTTCATGCGCGCCTATAGCCTACACGCGAGGCCGGGCCTAGAGGATCAGCATCGCGTCGCCATAGCTGTAGAAGCGGTAGCGCGCGGCCACGGCCTCGCGATAGGCGGCCAGCACATGCTCGCGGCCGGCAAAAGCCGAGACCAGCATCAGCAGCGACGAGCGGGGCAGGTGGAAGTTCGTGATCAGTCCCGACACGAGCCGGAACGCGTGGCCAGGGCGGATGAAGAGCGACGTCTCGCCCTGCTGCGGCG
>DAIRFN010000088.1:0-17029 GCA_036795065.1 Vicinamibacterales bacterium | reverse complement strand
GGTGTTGGTTTCGGTGATGCCGAGGTTGATGCGCGCCAGCACCGCCGCGTCGGAGCCGCCGGCCGCGGTTCGCGCGGCTGCCGTGTAGACCACCAGCACGTCGAACGTCGCGCCATCGTCGGCGGGCGCCGGGGGCGTGTCGTCCGCCAGCTGTGGCGGGAGATTCGCCACCAGGGGAGGCAGCTCAAGGCCCAGCGCAGAGGGATCCACCTGTCGCACGACATGGAACGGCGTATTCGCGATGGGCTCGATCGAGTACGCGGCATCCAGCGTGCGGACGGAGCCTTGCAGGACGGCGCCAGCGCGGACGAAGGTGGCCGCGCTCCACGGGCTGTCGACGATGTGACCCGACCACGATTCCGATCCGTCGGGATTGACCGAACGCCGATCGATCTCCGCGCGAAGCGTCACTCCGGGCTCGACGTCGAGGTCAAGGGCGTCCGCGGCGAGGGCGGAGAGATCCACGGCGACCGCGCGGGCGCTCAACGTGTCCGCGGCGGCCAGCGCGTCTGCGGGCGGCGCCATCACGCCGGCTGGCAGCTCGGCGAGCAGGCCGGGCGCCAGCGGCTGCGCCGCGCGCCCCGGGAGCGCGCTGATCATCGCCATGGTGACGACCAGGAACAATCCGGAGCGACGGATGTTCCGAAGGAAGACGGTCACCGTCGAATTCTGTAAGCGCTTGGACATCTCTCGCCGTGGCCCCTCTGTGACGGGTCGCCACGGCTGCAAGATGGGGACCGCGGGCCCCGCTCAGGGCACGGCGAGGACAGCCGGTCGGACGCGGTGCTCATGACCGCGCCAATTCGAGCACGAACGCGCAGCGAGCAGGTGCCGCCCGGCACCCGCACGCGCCGGGGGGATTAACGACTGCTCACCTTTCACTTCGGCGAAGCCGTTGCGCCGCCGCAGCTCGACCCCGCGCCGGCCGTGCAGCCGAAACAGTGCGGGCCGGTGACGACCGGCAACGACAGAAGCGTCTTCGCGTTCAGCAAATCCGTGATCGTGCGCGGCCCGTGGGCGTCCACGGGCATGTCGAGCATCTGGTTGAAGTCGCAGTCGAACAGCCGTCCATCCCAGCCGACCGAGATGGTGTCGCGGCACATCAGTCCCTCAACCGTGGCGGGGTTGAAGGCCTGCACCAGCTTCGCCATGTAGGCCGTGAGGTTGCCCGAGTGCTCCAGCCACTCGAGGTAGCGGCTGATGGGCATGTTGGTGATGGTGAACAGCCGGTTGAAGTCGATGTCGTACCGCCGCTTCAGCTCGCGCTTCCAGTCGCGCTCGAGCGCGGCCTGGTTGGCTGGAAGGAACGCGCCCACCGGGTTGGTGACGAGGTTGAGCACCAGGCCGCTGCCCTCGCGCCCGTAGCCGAGCGCGTTCAGCCGCTTCAGCGCCGCGAGGGACGACTCGAACACGCCCTCGCCGCGCTGGCGGTCGGTCTGTGCCGCGGCGTACGACGGCAGCGAGGCGACGATCTCCACGCCGTGGCCGGCGAGGAACTCGGGCAGGCCCGCGTAGTTGGGCAGCGTGGTGATGGTGAGGTTGCAGCGATCCATCACGTGGCGGCCCATGGCCTTCGCGCGCAAGACGATATCTCGGAAGCGTGGATGCAGTTCGGGCGCGCCACCGGTAATGTCGACGGTCGGGATGGCGGATCGCTCGAGCACGGTGAGCGTGGCCTCGATGATGTCGTCGGGCATCACCTCGGTGCGATCGGGGCCGGCGTCGACGTGGCAGTGATGGCACGCCTGGTTGCAGCGCTTGCCGAGGTTCACCTGCAGCACGCGCGCGGTGGTGCGCGAGAGCACCGGGCGATCGGCGGCGTGCAGCGCGGCCTCGAACGTTCGCGCGAGCGGCAGCGACTCGAGCAGCGCCCGCTGGGCGGCGCTCGACGCGAGCGGACTGCGCGTGTTGATCAATGTGGCCAGCGCCATACTGGGTTCCCGACTCCCGACGAGATCTACATCCCAATCTTCTCGATCTTGTTGCGCATCTGCACGGAGTGCACCAACGACGCGCCGCCGCGGATCGCGGAGGCGACGTGCACGGCCTCGGTCATCTGCTCGGGCGTCGCGCCCTTCTCGAGGCTGCCCGTGGTGTAGGCGTCGATGCAGTAGGGACACTGCACCGCGTGCGACACCGCCAGCGCGATGAGCGCCTTCTCGCGCTCGGTGAGCGCGCCCTCCGCGAAGACGGCGGTGTACCAGGCGAGGAACTTCTCCCAGAGCTCCGGCGCGTCCTTACCCACCTCCGGAAATTTCGCCAGGTCGGGCGGGTGGTAGTACGTGTCCATGGGGGAAGAGTAGTTCAGGAGCCAGAGGGCCACGAGTTCAAAGTGCAGAGTGCGGAGTGCCGGGTGCGAGTGCGACTTCCGGGTGCGGCGCCTGCCTCCGCCGACATCGCCCGAGGCTCGGCATGCGCGAAGGCAGGGGCTACGGCCGTTGAACCATTGCCGCGGCTGTCCCAGCCGCGCGCCCTGAAGCCCAGGCCCACGCGAAGTTGTGGCCGCCGATGGGGCCGAAGGCGTCCAGCAACTCTCCGCACAGATACAGCCCGGGATGATGCCGGCTTTCGAGCGTGCGTGGATCCACCTGGTCCAGGGCGACGCCGCCCCCCGTCACCTCGGCCTTCTTGTATCCCTCGTGTCCCGTCCATGGGAGGTCGTAAGCGGTTAGATGCAGGACGAGCGCATTGCGTTCCGTCCGCTTGAGTGACGAGGTGCGCCGGTCGCGGGGTACACCCGCCTGGTCCATCAGGAACAGGACAAGACGTTCCGGCAGCGCCTGCCCAACGAGGCCGGCCACCGTCCGATCGCCGGCGCCCGCCAGCAGCCTCTCTTCCCAGTCGGCCGCCGAGACGTCGGACCAGCAGACGCGTACTGTGGCCCGCTTGGTCGCACCTGTCGCACCCGCCTTCGCTCTCGCGGTCTCCTGGTCCGAGCTTCGGCGCGGCAGGCCTGTCCGCACCTGCTCGCACCCGCCTTCGCCCTCGCCGTCTTCTGGTTCGCGCGACGGCGCGCCAGGCCCGCCCGCACCTGTCATCACACTGCGCACGCACACGTGCGAAATGTCGAGCACGGCCGGTCCGCTGTAGCCACGGTGCGTGAACAGGAAGCCACCGTGGGACTCGCTGGTGCGGCCCTGCCCCTTCGCGCGCAGGCGAACGGGGAGGGAGAGGCCGGAGAGGAGTGCAGGGTGCGGAGTGGGGGGTGCTGAGTGCGAGTGTGGAGTGCCGGGTGCGGGGTGCGAGTGCGGAGTGCCGGTCAGGGGCGTCAGCGCGGGATAGGTCTCGTGGACGACGTGGCCCAGCGCGGCGGCGATGCGGAGGCCTGTGCCGTCGCTGCCGGTGGCCGGCACCGAGAGGCCGCCCGTGGACAGGATCACGCGCGATGCATGGATCACACCAGACGAAGTGTCGAGCCGCCACCCATCGCCCTCGCGCCCGAGCCCGGTGACGGTGGTCCCGAACTGAAACCGCACGCCGCGGCGCCGCGCCACGGCGACCAGCCCGTCGCGCACGTCGCGCGCGCGGTTCGACCGGGGAAAGAGCTTGCCGGTTTCGGGCTCCAGCGCCAGCGGAACGCCGACGTCCTCCTCGAAGAATCGCCGCTGGGCCGCGAGCGGCCACGAGCGCAGGATGCCGCGCAGCAGGGGCGCTGGCGAGTCGGTGACGAAGCGCTCGGGCGCGAGCACCGAGGGCAGGATGTTGCACCGGCCACCGCCGCTGATCAGGATCTTCCGGCCGCCGTCGGCGGTGCGTTCGAGCACCACCACCGGCGCGGGCCCCCCGGCCGCGAAGATGGCGGCCACGAGGCCGGCCGCGCCGGCGCCCACGACGACGGTTGGATCTATTTGAAGAACTCCTCGAGCGGTGCGACACGCAAGGTGCCGAGCTTCAGCGCGGCGATGCCCGGCTCGATCACCTTGCGGTCGCCGATGATGACCACCGCCATCCTGTCGGGCCGGATGTAGCGCGCGGCGGCTCTCTGTACGTCGCCGGCCGTCACCTTCGTCACCTCGCTGACGAAGTTCTGGAACGTCTGCTCGGGCAGGTTGTAGACGACGAGCTCCTCGAGCTTCTGGGCCAGGTTTCGCGTGGTCTCGAACTCTGAGGGGAAGCCGAGCGCGACGTAGTTCTTCGCCTTGTCCAGTTCGTCAGCCGGCATGGGATTCTGGATGCCCTCGAGCTCCACGAAGAACTCCCGGAGCGCGTCGGCGGTCTTGTCCGTTTGCACGCCGGCGGTGGCGAAGAAGGGGCCCGCGGAGGTCCGCATGTCGAAGATGGAGCCGGCGCCGTAGGTGTAGCCGTTCCGCTCGCGGAGGTTCTGGTTGAGGCGCGAGGTGAACGACCCGCCGAGGATGGTGTTGAGCACCTGCAGCGTGGCGTACTCCGGCGTGGAGCGCGGTACGCCCACCCACCCGATGCGGATCTGCGACTGCGCCGCACCGGGCTTGTCCACCAGTACCACTTCGCGCCGCGTGAGCTGCGGCGCCACGGGGATGGCCGCGGTGGGCGCGCGCGGCCCGCTGCCGGGCCATTCGCCGAACACGCGCTCGAGCTCGGTCTTCGCCTGGGCGGTCGTGACATCGCCCACCACCAGGATGGTGGCGTTGCCCGACACGTAATGTTCCCTGTAGAACGCCCGCGCATCGTCGGCCGTAATGGCCTCGATGGCCGGCGCCAGGCCCGTGGCGGGCGTGCCGTACCGGTGTGCAGGGCCGAAGACGACGCGCGGAAACGCGTAGCCGATGATGGCCGCCGGGTTGTCCTGCGCCTGGAGGAGCGCCGTGAGGCGCTCCTTCTTCAGGCGATCCAGCTCCGTGGCGGGGAAGGCGGGGCGCAGCACGACATCGGCCAGCAGCGGCAGCGCCGAGGTCAGGTTCCTGGCCGGCGTGGAGAGGCGCACGCCGCTGTAGTCGAACGAGCTGCTGGTCGAGAGCTCGGCGCCGAGGTACTCCACCGCGTCCGCGAGCTCGAGGGCCGAGCGTGTGCCCGCGCCCTCGTCCAGCATGTTGGCCACGAGGCTCGCCATCCCGAAGCGCCCGGCGCGATCGAGGCTGCTGCCTCCGCGCAGGATGACGTTCACCTGCACCAGCGGCACGCGGTGCTGTTCGATCACCCAGAGGGGCACACCGTTGGCGAGCGTGGTCTTCTGGATGGCCGGGAGCCTCAACGCCGGCGGGGGGCCGAGAGGCGGACGCTGAGAGCGATCCGGCGATTGCGACGCGGAGACCGAGATGGCCAGGCACAGCGAGAGCACGGACACGAACAGCCGCAGATGGGACGCAGATGCGGCAGACACGGAAGGCCGCAGATGACGCAGATGACGCAGATGAGAAGAGTTCATATCAAAGCGGATCCGAACCACGGAACTCCGAACCCCAGAACCTGAGAACCCGAGAACCTGAGAACCCGAGAACCTAGACGCGGCGAACCCCCAGGACCCAAGGCCCAAGACCCAAGACCCACAACCTACTTACCCTGCGGCACCACGCTCAGCTCCACCCGCCGATCGGCCGGAAGGTACCGCTGGACAGCGGCCTGGATGTCGGCGGCCGAGATGGCGCGATAGCGGGCAAGGTCCTCCTCGAAGTAGTCGGGGGTGCCGGTGGCCACGTAGTACCCGTTCAGCTGGTCGGCCTTCCCGCCGAAGCTGCCGGTACGCTCCATGCGCCGGAAGAACGACGCCTCGATCTGGTTCATCGCGCGTGTCATCTCACGCTCGTCTGGCGGCGCCTGCTTCAGCTTCTCGATCTCTTCGTCGATGACTTTCTGGATCTCGTCGAGGGTGTGCCCCGGTCGCGCGGTGGCGATGACCAGGAACATGCTGCCGAGGGCCTGCGACTGCTGGCCGGCGGTCACGTCCTGCGCGATCTGCAGGTCGTACACCAGGCGGCGATAGAGCCGCGAGTTCTTGCCGCCGGTGAGCAGGCTCGAGACGACGTCCATGGCCGCGTCGCCCGGCGCGAAGTACGCGGGCGTGTGCCATGCCATGTAGAGCCTGGGCAGCTGCACGCGATCGGTGAGCGTCTTGCGCTTCACGTCGGTGAGCGCGGCCGGCGCGGGCGCCAGGGGCGGCACCTCGGGGCCGCGGGGAATGCCGCCGAACCACTTCTCCACGAGCCGGCGCGTGGGCTCGAACTCGATGTCGCCCGCCACGACCAGGCTGGCGTTGTTCGGCGCGTAGTAGGTTTTGAAGAACTCCACCACGTCGGGGAGCGCCGCCGCCGACAGATCCTCCATCGAGCCGATGGTGGGCCAGCTGTACGGATGTCCCTTCGGGTAGAGCATCGCGCCCAGCTCGATGAAGGCCTGGCCGTACGGCGCGTTGTCCACGCTCTGGCGCTTCTCGTTCTTCACGACGTCGCGCTGGCCATCGAGCTTCGACTGGGTGAGGGTCGGGAGCAGGTAGCCCATGCGATCCGACTCGAGGAACAGCGCGAGCTCGAGGGCGTTGCTCGGCACGTCGGTGATGTAGTTGGTGCGGTCCACCGACGTCGAGCCGTTGTTGTTGCCGCCCGCGGCCTCGAGCCAGCTGTCGAAATTCCCCTCGACGACGTTCTCCGAGCCCTCGAACATGACGTGCTCGAACAGGTGGGCGAACCCGGTCCGCCCCGGCTTCTCGCTGCCCGAGCCCACGTGATACCAGACGTTGACCGCGGCCACGGGCACGGTCTTGTCCTGGTGGAGGATCACGTGCAGCCCGTTGGGCAGCGTGAACTGCACATAGGGCACCTCGAGCCGTGCCGCCGGCGCCCCGCCGGGCGCCTGGGCCGAGAGGATGGCGCCGCCGATGGCCGCGAGGGCCAGCGTCGCCGGGAACACCCGCTTCGTCATGCCCGCCATTGTCCACCGGATTGCCAGTGGTTCGAAAAAACCGATACATGAGCACTAAACATCCTATTTGTTCGAATTGTCACCCGCCGCCATACTGGACGCCGAGGTCAAAAAAGACGATGAGATTGAACACGGTCAAGACGTTCCTCCTGCTCGGCGCCCTGTCGGCCATCCTGGTCTCGATTGGCGGCGCGATGGGGCCGGGCGCCATGACGTTGTTCCTGGTGCTCGCGGTGGCCATGAACCTGGGCGCCTGGTTCTTCTCCGACCGCGTGGTGCTGCGGATGCACGGGGCAAGGCCGCTCGACGCGGCGGAGGCGCCGGAACTGCGGCACATAGTGCAGGAGTTGGCCGGCCGCGCGGGGATTCCGACACCGCGGCTCTACCTGGTCGATGACCAGCAGCCCAACGCCTTTGCCACGGGCCGCAACCCCGAGCACGGTGTGGTCGCGGTAACCACGGGCCTGCTGCGCCTGTTGCCGCGGCCCGAGGTGCGCGGCGTCATCGCGCACGAGATTGCCCACATCGCCAACCGCGACATCCTCGTCGCCTCGGTGGCGGCGGCCATGGCCGCGGCGGTGTCGTTCGTCGGCAACGCCCTGCAGTTCTCGGCGCTGTTCGGCGGCGGGCAGTCCAGCGATGGCGATGAAGGCGGCTCGCCGCTCGGCGCCCTGGCGATGGCGATTGTGGCGCCCATCGCGGCCACCCTGGTTCAGTTGGGCATCTCGCGATCGCGGGAGTACATGGCGGACGAGTTGGGCGCGCGTCTCGCCGGCGATCCGGAATCGCTGGCGCGTGCCCTGGAGCGCCTGCACCAGGGCACCGCGCTCATTCCTTCGGAGGCGGCGCGGCCGGCGACGGCCAGTCTGTTCATCGTGAACCCGTTTGCGGGTGCGGGTGGGTTCGCGCGTCTGTTCTCCACGCACCCGCCGATGGAGGATCGCGTGGCGCGTCTCAGGGCCCTGGCCCGCACGTCACGCGGCCTCGCGGCCTGACGCGCCTTCGCCAAGGCTACGGCGGGCAAGCCCGCTCAATCGCCAAGGCTACGGCGGACCAGGCCGGTGTCCCCGGGCGCCGCCCCCTCCGGATGTGAGGGGCCACCGGCGCTCCGGCGACGCCCCGGCTTACGTCCCTGTTCCCGACTCCCGACTCCCGACTCCCGACATGATCGGGTGCTCCTACTTCTTCCTCGACGGCGTCAGTACCCCGTGCGCGGCCTCTGACACCGCCACCACCGCCGGGTGCTTCAGCCGCCGCTCCACCGAGATCGCGTAATACCGCTCTTTCACCTCGTCGAGCCGCCCGACGGCCGTCACGCCGTACTGCTTGACGACCTCGGCTTCCACCGCGCTCGGCACCGCGAACAGGCCGGCGCCGGTCTGGCCGAACGTCTTCAGCAGCGCCGAGTCGTCGAATTCGCCCACGACGCGCGGCCTGAGGCCCTGCTTCTCGAACCACTGATCGAGCGCGCGCCGCAGCGTCTTGTTCTCGGTCGGGAGGACGAACGGCGCGCCGTCCAGCGAGCGCGGGAACCGCGCGCGACAGGAGGCGGCCAGCTTCGGCGCGCCGCAGATGGTAATGGCCGACTCGCCGAGGAGATGGTTGTACGCCTTCACCTTGACGGTGGGCCCGATGGGCGCGTCGGCGAGGACGAGGTCCACGGCGTGCGTGGCCAGATCGGCGACGAGCCGCTCGAGCGGGCCCTCGCGGCAGACGATGTGGACGGGCGAGGGAAGCGACAGGGCCGGCTGCAGGAACCGGCACGCGATGATTTTCGAGACCTCGTCGGTGACGCCTACCTGGAACCGCATGGGGCGTCCGGTGGGTCGATCCTTCAGCGTGTCGAGCATCTCGCGGCCGAGCGCGAAGATCTGATCGGCGTACTCGAACACGAGCCGCCCGACGTCGGTGAGCACGAGGTTGCGGCCCGAGCGCTGGAAGAGCTTCTCGCCGAGCTGATCCTCCAGCATGCGGATCTGGCCGCTGATGGTTGGTTGGGCGAGCCTGAGTTGCTCGCTGGCGCGCGCGATGCTGCCCTCGCGTGCGACCATCCAGAAGTAGAGGAGGTGGTGGTAGTTGAGCCAGTCCATAGGAGGATGAGTGCAGGGTGCAGGGGTGCAGAGTGCAGGGTGCGAGTGCTGAGTGCCGAGTGCGCCGAGCGCCCCGAGTGAGCTGCAATATACTTTGCCTCTGATGCCGCCTTCCACCCCGCTCGTCGCCGTCATTATGGGCTCGACGTCCGACTGGGACACCATGGCGCATGCCGTCCAGGAGCTCGAGCGCTTCGGCGTGCCCTACGAGAAGGCTGTGGTCTCGGCGCATCGCACGCCGGTGTGGATGGCGGAGTTCGCCCAGGGCGCGGAGGCGCGGGGCGTGCAGGTGATCATCGCCGGCGCCGGCGGGGCGGCGCACCTGCCGGGCATGGTGGCCGCGAACACGGTGCTGCCCGTGCTGGGCGTGCCGGTGCAGAGCGCGGCGCTGCAGGGACTGGACTCGCTGCTCTCCATCGTGCAGATGCCGGGCGGTGTCCCGGTGGGCACGATGGCCATCGGCAAGGCGGGTGCGACCAACGCAGGGCTGCTCGCGGTGGCGATCCTCGCCACCACACGGCCCGACCTGCGCGAGAAGCTTCATGCGTTCCGCGAGGCGCAGGCCTCCACGGTACGCGCCGCGGATCTGCCGTGAACCGCATCGTCCATCCGGGTGGCACGATTGGCGTGCTGGGCAGCGGCCAACTGGGCCGCATGATGGCCCTGGCCGCGCGCCGCATGGGCTACCGCGTCCATACCCTCTCGCCGGGCTTCGATACGCCCACCGGCCAGGTGGCCGATCTCGAGATTACCGCCGACTACGAGGACCTCGACGCCATCCGCGCGTTCGTGGGCGGCGTCGATGTTGTGACGTTCGAGTTCGAGAACGTGTCGGCGGAAGCCGCCGAGCTGGCCGCGGAGCTGGCACCCGTACGGCCAAGCGGGTCGGCGCTGCACGTCACCCAACAGCGCGCGCGCGAGAAGGCCTTCCTGGCCGATCGCGGCTTCCCCGTGCCGGCCTTCGCTCGCGTGCAGTCGCTCGACGAGCTCGCCGTGGCGCTCGGCACCGTGGGTCTGCCGTCCATCGTCAAGACGGCCGCGTTCGGCTATGACGGCAAGGGGCAGCACCGCATCACCGCCATCGAGCAGGCCGAGCCGGTGTGGGGCCTCATCGGCCACCAGGAAGCCATCGTGGAGCGCGTGGTCGACTTTGCCTGCGAGGTCTCAGTGGTCGCTGCCCGAGGGCTGGACGGCGCCATGGTGGACTATGGCGCCATCGAGAACCAGCACGCCAACCACATCCTGGACCTGTCGATTTCGCCCGCCCGCGTGCCGACGACCGTGGCGGCCGAGGCCAGCGCGCTGGCGCAGCGCGTGATGGAGGAGCTTGGCTACGTCGGCGTGCTATGCGTGGAGTTCTTCGTCACGCGCGAGAACCAGCTGCTGGTGAACGAGATTGCGCCGCGGCCACACAACTCGGGCCACCTCACCATCGAGGCCTGCGCCACCAGCCAGTTCGAGCAACAGGTGCGCGCGGTTTGCGGGTTGCCGCTCGGGTCCACCGCGCAGGCGCGTCCGGCCGCAATGGTCAACCTGCTGGGCGAGGTGTGGGCGGAAGGCGAGCCCGACTGGGACGCCGCCCTCGCGGTGCCCGGCGCGGCGCTCCACCTGTACGGCAAGGGCGATCCGCGCCCGGGCCGGAAGATGGGTCACATCACGGTGGTGGCCGATACGGCGGAACAAGCGGTAGACCGCGCAGTGGCGGCTCGCGCCGTACTGTAGGCCGGCCGGGGCCTGGCACGATCGGGCCGAGTTGGCAGCCGTTTCTGTAACGCGTTGATCAGCGGTGCAGAAGCCGCCGCGTTTCTGGCCCTATCGTGCCAGGCCCTTACTGCACGACGATTACGATCTCGTTTCCGGCCGGACCCACGCCCGCCGCGCCGATGGCGCGCACGCGCACGTAGTAGATCCCCGGCGGCACGCCGGGCGACGTGAACGACGGCGTCGCCACGGTCAGCGCGGCGAGGTTCGAGAGCCCGGGCGCGCTCCCGGCCTCAACGCGGTACTGGAAGGGTCCGGTGCCGACAGACGGCGCGGCCCATTCCAGCGACACGGTCGATCCCGTTGCGCCACCCGACAGCGCAAACACCGGTCCCGGCGGCACGGGCGCGCCGCCCACCACCGCCACGGCCTCGGCCGAGGGTGCGCCGACGCCGCAGGGGTTCACGGCCTGCGCGCGGACAAAGTAGGCGCCGGGCGGCGCCGTGGTGGTAAAGGTCGTCGCCGCGCCCACGGGGATCGTCCCGATGTTGCTGCCGCCGCTGGAGGTTCCTGCCACGAGGCGGTAGCCGGTCGCGATGGACTGCGGCGCCTCGCGCCAGCTGAGCGTCACCGAGGAACCGTTCACCGTGGCCTGCAGATCGAGCGGCGGCGCCGGCGGGCCGGAACAGCCCGCCGCGCCGACGACGAAGGCCTGCTCGAGGCTGGTGGCGCCGGCCCCGAACGCGTTCTGGGAGCGCATGCGGACGAAGTAGGTCCCCGCGCCGAGCCCGCTGGCCGTGAACGACGTCGAGGTGTTGCCGGTCGAGAAGTTCGCCAGGTTGCGGCCGCCGGGAGCGCTGCCGCCTTCGATCACGTAAGCCGTTGGCCGCGCGCCCAGCGGCGGCGCCGTCCACGTCAAGGTCAGCTGCGCTCCGCGCACGAGGATGGTGGGGGTGGTGGGCGGCGGCGGCGCACCCGGCAGGCTGGCTTCCGGATAGAGCACGGCGCCGATGTCGATGCCGTCCAGGTCCCGCAACAGGCCTCCGAACAGGACCGCCGTCTCCGAGGTGTCGATGACGGACACCGCTCCGCCGCTCACGTCCTCGGGTTCCCACGCGTCCAGCGCGCCGCCGTTGGCCAGGGCGTCCACCATGGCAATCCCCGGACGCGAGCTGCCCCCTACCGAGCCGAATCCACCCGCCAGGTACACGTGGCCGCCGAAGGCATCGATGTCGTAGACGGGTCCGCCCACCCCGGGATTCCATCCCTGCAGCTGCCCGTCGTCCGGCATGCCGGGCGCGGCCTTCACCGCCGCCGCGTTGTCGCGCGTGGAGCCGTCCACCAGGTCGAAACTGCCGCCGAAGAAGACGAGGCCATCCTGCGCGTCCACGCGGTAGACAGGGCCGTTCACCGAAGGATCGAACGCCGTCACCTCGGCGCCGGTGGTCGCATCGACCGCGCCCAGCCGGTCGTGCGAGACGCCGCCGAGCGTGGTGAACAGCCCGCCGAGGTACACGCGCTGGCCGTCGACGAACAGCGATTCGATGGAGTCGTTCGCGGCGGGGTTCCACGCCAGCACGGTGCCATCGACGCCGACGGCGGCGCCGCGCCCGCGCGACGTGCTGTTCTTCACCTGCGAGAAATCACCGACGAAATAGATGGCGTCACCCGAGACCATGAGACCGTTCACCGGCGCGTTCGGCTGGGCGGTCCAGTCGGTGACCTCGCCGGTCACGGCATCCAGCGCGGCGATGCGGCTGCGCGACACGCCGCCGATCGTGGTGAAATCGCCGCCGATGTAGACGGTGTTGCCCAGCATGTCCAGTGCGCGGATCCAGCCGTTGGCGCCGGGGTTCCACGGGAGCAGCTCGCCGGTCAGCAGATCGATGGCGGCCAGGTTCTCGCGCTTGACGGCGCCGAAGAAGGTGAAAGCGCCCGAGGTGAACACGTGGCCCGCCGCGTCCACATGGACGAAGTCCGCGCCGTCGTTGAGCGACGGGTTCCACGGCAGGGCGATGTTGGTGGCGCTCGTGGTGTCGAGAGCCGCGACATACATGCGCTCGACCCCGCCCACCTCGTCGAAGTCGCCGGCCACCACCAGCGCGGTTCCTGCCAGCGCGAGGC
Organism: Vicinamibacterales bacterium; assembly: GCA_036795065.1. GTDB lineage: Bacteria > Acidobacteriota > Vicinamibacteria > Vicinamibacterales > UBA2999 > VFZN01. The sequence continues at coordinate 4,280 of DAIRFN010000088.1, read as the reverse complement.
TCTCGACGTCGCCATTCGCGCCGGGATTCCACGACGTGGCGTTACCGTCGGCCACGTTCAGCTGCGCGATGTGCTCGCGCGACTGGCTGCCGATCTGACCAAACGAACCGCCGACGAACAGCGTCGTCCCGGAGAGGGCGAGTGCCGAGGCGTCGCCATCGCTGGCGGCATCGAAGGCGGTGTCGGCCAGGCCGGTCGCCGCCGCCAGGCGGGCGACACCGCGCCGAGGCGCGCCGCCGACGTTCACGAACTCGCCGGCCGCAAAGAGCGACGTGCCATCGGTCACCAGCGCGTTCACCAGCCCGTCCGCCGTGCCCGTGAAGCCGGCCACCGAGCCGCCCGCGGCGGCGTCTACTGCGCCGAGGTTCGCCTGCGGCGCGCCGTTCACCGTGGCGAACGAGCCGCCGAAGTGCACGGTGGCTCCGCTCACCACCAGGGTTCGCACCGTCGGCGTCGAGCCACCCTCGACATCGGGCGCGAATGCGGGGTCGAGCGCTCCCGTCGCGGCGTCCAGCGCCGCCAGGCGAAGCCGCGGCGTCGCGCCGACCGTCGTGAACGATCCGCCGATGAACACGCGGGTCCCGCTGACGGCCATCGCCCGGACCGAACCGTTCAGCGATACGGTGAACGACGAGTCGAGCGTGCCATCCGCGAGCAGGCGCGCGATGCGGTTGTGCGGCTCGCCGTTGACCTGGCTGAAATCGCCGCCGATCAGCCAGCCGCCGCCCGGCAGCGCCACAACGGCGCGCACCCGATTGTTCACGTCGAGGCGGGGCAGGACTGGAACGGCGGAGTCGGTCGCGAACGTCGCGAAGCCGTACACCAGGTTGGGTGAGGGTGCGACCGTGCGGAAGGACCCGCCGACATAGGCGACATCCCCGGCACGAACCACCTCGCTGACGATGCCGTCGATGGCCCAGCCCAGGGTGGACGTGGTTGTCGGGTCGGCCAGCGCCTGGCTGCCGAGAGCGAGGCTGGCGAAGACGCCGGCAATTCCGTGAAGGACACGAGATCTGCGACTGGACATGGCGCCGAACACAGCAAGGATGGGGCCGGGCCGGGGCCGACGAAAACGGGCGTTCAGGGCTTGGAGCGCTGTGCGAGTTCCGGACGAACGCGATCAAAATTGTGATCGCCAGCCGCTCTAGGGGGTCAGGGTGAGCGTCTCACGTGGCGGGCCCGGGAGGAGCGGGACGGGCTGGCCGGACAGCCAGGCGCGATGCATATCGTCGAAGTGCGGCGACAACGGGTGCGCGCTCTGGCCGGTGGGCATGTGCAGAATGCCCTCCTCTTCCCGGCCGGGTGACACCACCATCCGCTCGGACGGGCCCGTCCTTGGCGAGTGCGCGCGCGGCGTGAAGACATCGCCCGGCAGCGGATCGTCCGGCATCGCCAGCCAGCGGCCGAGCAGCGGCACGGCCGACGCCAGCGGGTGGGCAATCTGCGCGCGGTTGGCTTCCCCCCATGTGCGGCTGTCGAGCGACCCGCCGTCCGCCGTGAGCTCGACGATGGCGGCGTCCACGGCGCCCAGCAGCAACTCGTCCCACGATGCGTAGCGGCTCTCGAGCAGATGGAACGGCTTCTCGGTGACGAGCTGCCACACCGGGGCCTCTGGCCGCAGCATTCGCGCGAAATCGAAGGACGGGTCCGTCGACGCGGCCGGCGAGGTCACGAAACCCAGCACTGCGCGGACGACCTGCGCGCGGAAGGTGCGCACCAGCCTGTAGGCCACCGAGTCGGGCGAGGCCCTGCCCGTCCACGTGGTCTCGAGCAGCTTGCGGAACTCGGCGCGCGATCCCTGCAACGGGCCGGCCCCACTGGAGGCCGCGCGCGAGTCGAGCGTCGTCAGCGCGAGCGTGCGCCAGCGGTCGAGGAACAAGGCGCTGTCGTCCATCTGCACGTCGAGCATCTGGTTGGTCGTGGCGCGCTCGATGCCCATGAGCCGGTCGCGGATGATGCGCGCGCGAATGCCTTCCGCGTAGCCCCCGTCGCCGATGAGGCCGAGCATCGCGCCGTCCACGACGGGCGCGTTGGCGGTCCAGATGCGGCCGTTCGCGGGATCCACGATGCGCGGGAACTCGGTGGGCTGGAGGTACCCGTCCCACCCCTTCGAGCCATCGGCCCACGACTCGGAGGTGAATCCGTCGAGCCCGCGACGGCGCGGGATGGCGCCGCCCACCGTCCACGCAATGCGGCCGGTGCGATCGGCCATGGCCACGTTCTGGTTGGGAATGCCCAGCCCCGCGACCGCCACGAGCGCCTCATCGATGGTCCGGGTCCGCTCGGGGCGCGTCAGGTCGCTCGACAACACATCGGGATCGTGCGCCACCCAGCGCTGCGCGTACTCGCGGCCGCTGCTGTCCCTCCACACGATCGGCCCCCAGATGGTGGAGCGCACCGTGACGGCCCGCGACGGCGCGTCCTTGATGGCCACCGGCTCGTCGGACACGTGGAACGGCCGCGGGCCATCCGGCGAAAGATAAAGCGCCGCGTCGCGCGGGTCCGGCTCGATGCGCACCAGGTCGCTCCAGTCGCCGCCGGTGTTGGTGAAGCCCCACGCCACGAAACCGTTGCTGCCGACGACGATCCCGGGAAGGCCCGGCAGCGTCACGCCGACGAGGCGCGAGCGCGCCAGCGGATCGGCCGGATCGGGAAACTCCATCGACGCGCGATACCAGATGTTCGGCACCGAGATGCCCAGGTGCATGTCGTTGGCGAGCAGGGCCGCGCCGCTCGCGCTGCGCGCGCCGTCGACAACCCAGTTGTTCGAGCCGATGGTGGCGGCTTCGTCGCACGTGAGCGCCGTGCGGGAGGGCCAGGCGATGCGACCGCAGGCCGGGTTCTCGAGGGGCGCCACGCGGTGGTTCGAGGCGGCGGGTCGCACCGAACCTGGTGAACGGAGATCGATGACGTCGGGGCCCGGAACCGGCGGGCGCGAGAGGGGCTCGCCGAGAGCGGGCGCTTCCCAGGCCGATCCAGTCGCCGCCAGGAAGCGGAACATGGGCTCGGGCAGCGCATCGCGCAACTGCTGGTTCGTTCGTTCGAACGTTGCCTGCCGGCCCTGCAGCGATTCGAACATCGCAAGCACGGTCAGGATCGAGTCCTCCGGCTTCCACGGCTCAGGTGTGGTGCGCAGCATCAGGTACTCGAACGGCGGCGCACCCAGTTCCGCCAGGCCCGCATTCACGCCGGCCGCATAGGCATCGAGGGTGGCCTTCCACTCGGGCTCGGTGCGCGCGTACGCCTGCTCGGCCACGCGGCGAGACATGTGCACCCGCGCCTGTGCGTCGGCGTCGAAGGCACGTTCGCCCACGAGCGCGCTCAGCTCACCGGCCGGCTGACGTCGTTGCAGGTCCATCTGGAAGAAGCGGTCCTGCGCGTGCACGAAACCAAGCGCGCGGGCCACGTCCGCGCGTGACGCGCCGGTGATGGCGGGCACGCCGAGCGCATCGCGCGCGACGGTGACCGGGGCGGACAGTCCCGGCACGGTGCGCGTGCCCTCGACCACCGGCAGGCTCGCCCGCAGCTCGGACCGCACGTAGCACCCACCCGCGAGCACGACGACGATGACGAGCGCGACCAGCGCCAGCACGCCGCGGAGCAGCATCCTCATGTCCTTCGATTATGGCCGCAATCCCCGGATCGTCGGGGCCCCGGCCGGTGGCATATCGTGGCCGTCATGATGCAGCATGATCTTGTCGACATGGCGCAGGGCACGGGACTGGATCCTCGGTGGAAGGCGCTGGCGGCGCGGGACGCGAACGCCGACGGCTCGTTCGTCTACGGCGTGACCTCGACGGGCGTCTACTGCCGGCCGAGCTGCCCCAGCCGGCGTCCGCGCGCCGACCGCGTGCGGTTCTTCGATACCGCCAGCGCCGCGCGCGCCGACGGCTTCCGTCCCTGCAAACGCTGCACGCCGGATGCGGTGGATGCGGGGGTGCCGGGCATGGACGCGGTGCGCCGCGTGTCGGCCTACCTGGCGGCACATTCGGACGAGCCGGTGACGCTGGCACGGCTGGGCCGGGTGGCGTCGATGAGCCCGTCCCATCTCCAGCGCCGCTTCAAGGCCCTGGTCGGGGTGTCGCCGCGCGAATTCCAGGCGGCGTGCCGCGCCCGCCAGCTCAGGGCCAGCCTCCGCCGCGGAGACGACGTGACGACGGCCATTTACGCCGCCGGGTACGGGTCGCCCAGCCGGGTGTACGAGAGCGAAGCCACGCGCGGCATGCCGCCGTCGGTCTATCGCCGGGGTGGGGCGGGGATGCAGATGGCCTATTCCATCG
>DAIRFN010000358.1:0-5038 GCA_036795065.1 Vicinamibacterales bacterium | reverse complement strand
CGGTCAGGGCGGAACGCATGGGCGGGAGTATAGCGAAAGGCGTCCATTGAGCGATCGGCGATTGCAGATTGGCGATTCATTGCGTGATTGATGATTGTCGATTGAGTGATCGATTGGTGATTGGAGATTGGAGATTGGGCGATTCGCCGGTCCCAATCGTCAATGCCCCAACTCGCCAATCGCCCGATGAATCGCTCAATCCCCCCAATCGCCAATCCCCAATGAATCGCCAATCTGCAATCGCCAATCACTCAATGGACAGCCCCCCTCAGTCCTTCCATCTCGATCGCGGCGGTGAGCGCCATGGCGCCGCCGCGATCGTCGGCGCCGGTGATGCCCGCGCGATCCAGGTAGTACTGTTTCGTCGGCCCCGAGCCGGTGCCCGTGCACACGTCCATCACCGTGCCGTCCTCGGCAATGCGTGCGAGCAGCCCGCGCCACCCTCGCTCGATCGCCGGACGGTAGCTGCCGTCGAGCCATCCGAGGCGCACCCCGCGCGCCATGGCCGTCAGCACCATCGCGGTGACAGTGAGCTCGCGGTAGCTGCCGGGCTCGTCCACCACCTGCCGCCACATCCCGTCCGCGACCTGCTGCGCCAGCAGCCCGTTCATCAACGCCTGATAGCCCTGGACCACCCGTCCGCGGTCGGGCCACGCTGCCGGAAGGTGCGTCAGCGCCTCCATCAACCCGAACGCGGCGAAGCCGTTGCCACGCCCCCATGCGTGCGGGCCTTCCTTGGCGTGGATGAAGAGGCCGTCCGGCCGCTGCAGATCCGCGGCATACGAGGTGAGCAGCCGGCCAGCGGCCGCGGCATAACGCTCGCCGTCTCTCGCCCGCGCGGCCACGCGCGCCAGCACGCTGGTGGCCATGAACATGTCGTCGGTCCACGCGCGCGGGAACCGCACGATCTCGCCGGGCGCCTCCGGCAGGATGAAGTCCGCTGCTTTGCGCGCGAGCGCCGCGGCCTCGGCGTTGCCATCGATCTCGGCAAGGTCCGAGAACGCAAGATGGCCCGCCAGGCTCGTCAGGAGATAAGGCTCCGCGATCGCGGGCTTCTCTCCAGAAAGAAACGGCGCCATGTCCGCCAGTGGCTTCTCGCGAAGTCGCGCGTCGCCCGTCATCCGCGACAGGCGCAGCGCGCCCGACCACGCGAGCGCCGGGATATAGCTCATGATGGGCTGCGCGGGATACTTCGGCGCGAGCAGTCGCGCGATGTCGAGCGGCGAGCGCGACTGTCGCGCGAGGATCGTGCGGCGCTGCGGCGATGTCACCCCGGCCGCGCGTACGAGCACATCGCGGATGGCCGCCACGGCCGCATCGGGCGACGCGTCGAGTTGCAGCGCCGGGGCCGGCGCGGACCAGGCCGCGCCCGAACCAGCCGAGCCCAGCGCACCGGCCAGCGTGCCCGCCTCCGCGGGCCCGGCGCCGGGAGCCACGGACGTGGCCAGGGCGTTCGCCCGCCAGCGCACCTCCCCGCCAGCCCTCACCTCGATCACCACCGTCGGCGCCTGCATCGTCGTCCAGCGCCAGATGTAGTGCGGCGTCGGGTCCTGCTTGCCGTCGAAGAACCCGCCCGCCGGCGGGAAGGCAAGCGGCGAGGCGTCGGATGAAGGTGACCGGGCGCCGTCACAGAGCTCGGGTCGTGCGCACGGGAGCGCGGCCAACGACCAGCGGTCGCGAAGGGCCTGGGCGTTCCGCTCCTTCATCCACCACGTCACGACGCGCATCACGGCCTCGGTGCCGGCAGCATTGCCATCGAGCCCGCCGACGATGACCAGCTTGGGGCGCGAGGCGTCTCCTCCGCCAATCGACTCGAGCGCCCACAGGCGGCGACCCAATCGCGTGAGGCCTGCGCCGTCGACCTGCACCGGGGCTGAAACCGCGGCGCTCCGCTCCCCGGACGGCTCGGGACTGAGCAGCGCCCGCAGCGCCCGCTCAACTCCACTCGAGGGCGGTGGATCCTGCGCCCCCGCGACAACGGCCGGCGCCGCCAGTATCGCAACGAGAACCCCGCCAGCCGCGGGTCGGAAGCAACTCATGGCTGCGGAGTCTAGCGCAGGTGACATATGTCATTTCCCTCGCGTGACACCCCTCACTGGCAGCGGACTTCGCCCTGCCGGACGATGGACGACACGTCATCGACAGGAGGCCGCATGTCCACCGATCTCACCCGCGCGCGCGTCGAAGTCACCGCCAGCTCCGCCGGGGGCGCCCCGTTTCTCTTCGCCTTCGGGCTCACCATCTTCCTCACCGGTCTCGCGGCACTCTGGCTGCCGACGAAGACGGCCGCTCTCGTCCTGCTCTTTCAGGGCAATGCCGCCCTGCCCCTGGCCTTCTGGCTGCAACGCCGTATGGGGTGGGGCGAGCTGTCGCCGGACAATCCCCTGCGCCGCTCTCGATCCAGCTGGCCATGTCGCAAATCGCGGCCCTGCCGATGGTGCGGCTGGCCTTCAGCCTCGCGCCGGCGACCACGGGTGTGGCCATCGCATCGGTGGCCGCCGGTCACCTCGTGCCCTACGCGTGGCTCCACCGCACCGCGATCTACCTGTGGCTGGCACCCGCCGTCTCCATCGGAACCCTCGCGATCGCAATACGGATGCAGCAGGATGCCCTGCCGTGGACGCTCTTCTACATGGCCGGCGCCTACGCGGTTGCGGGCTGGATGCTGTATCACCACGCCCGGGCCCTCGGCCGGACCGAGCGCGGGGCCACCCCTTTTTGGCACCTAGACTGTCCTGCAGGTGAAAACAGCCGATAACCCACTCGACGTGGTATGAGCGAGCACGGGCACAATCACCGCGCGGCCGCGGGCAGCGAGCCGCCTCTCAGGGCCTTCATGGACGGGGGGCCCGCCATTGCCTTCGTCAAGGACGATCAGGGCCGCTATCTCTACGTGAACCCGGCGATGGAACGGCTGTTCGGTGTGTCGCTGGCCGACCTCCACGGCAAGGCCGACGTCGCGTGGATGCCGCCCCATCTCGCCGGCACCGTGCGCGCGGACGATCCCCGGGTCCTGGAGACGGGCCGGCCCATCGAGTCCATCGAGGACGTGCCCCAGGCCGACGGCACCATGCAGCACTGGCTGCTCGCCCGGTTTCCATTTCCGACCGCCGACGGCCGGCGATGCATCGGCGGCCTGGCCATGAACGTCACGAACCTCCAGCAGGCCCAGTCCCGCCTGGCCGACAGCGAGCGCCGCTATCGGCATCTCGTAGACAACTCCCAGGGACTGATCTGCACACACGACATGGAGGGGCGGCTGCTGTCGGTCAACCCGGCGGCCCTGCGGCTGACCGGCATGACCGCGGAGGAGGTCATCGGCCACAATCTCCTCGACCTCGTCACCGACGAGACGCGGGCGGAGTTCCCACGGTATCTCGAGCGCATCGATCACCGGGGCGAGGACGCGGGCATGATGTTCGTCCGCACGAGGGACGGCCGCGAGCTGGCCTGGCAGTTCCGCAACGTGAAGGTGACCGAGCCCGGGCGGTCGCCCTACGTGCTCGGGCATGCGCAGGACGTGACGGCCCTCCGCGAGGCGCAGGAACAGCTGCGCCTCCTCGCGATGACCGACGAGCTGACCGGCCTGCACAACCGGCGCGGGTTCTTCGTCTACGGATCGCGCATCCTGGGGGACGCGGTGCGGCTCCACCGGGGGGCAGCCCTCGTCTATGCCGACATCGACGGGCTCAAGGGCATCAACGACAGCTATGGGCACGACGCCGGGTCGGCCCTCATCATCAGCGCCGCCGATGTCCTGAAGAACACGTTTCGTGCCGCCGACATCGTCGCCCGCGTGGGCGGGGACGAATTCGTCGCCCTGGCCATCGTGCCGCCCGGCGACGTCGAGACGATCATGAGGCGCCTGCAGTGGCACCTGGACCGATTCAATACCAGCTCCGGGCACCCCTATCGGCTGGCCATGAGCGTGGGCGTCGCCCACTTCGATCCCGGGGACAGTCAGACGCTCGAGGGGCTGGTCCGGGAAGCGGACGAAGCGATGTACCAGCGCAAGCGTCCCTAGATGCCTTCGTCCTAGAGCCGGGCCACGCGGCTTCGGCCCCCTGCCCGCATGAGCAATTCGCTGAGCCTGCTGCCCCCGGATCGCGCTCTCGGGTGGCGGCCGTACGCCTGGCTCGTCTACCTGAGCGCCTACATCGCCTTTCCGTTCGTCGTTCCGACCAGCCCCGCGCAGTGGGCCCTGCACCTCCTGGGCCTCGTGGCGTTCCTGCCGCTCTACTTCGCGGGCTACTGGGTAGACGGCGCGCGTCGGCTGCCCATCGTCGTGGGCCTGGTGGGGCTCGGGCTCGGGCTCACCTGGCTGAACCCGGCGGCGGCGGTGTTCTTCGTCTACGCCGCGTCGTTCATCGGCGGGTCGCGGACCGGGCGCGAGGCGTCCCTGTGGATCGTGGGCATCACGCTCGCGGGGCTGGCGGCGGCCCTGTCCGCGGGCACGTGGGCCCCGTTCTCGGCCGTGTTCGTCGCCGTCTTCGTCCCGATGATCGGGTTCGTGAACCTTCACGACGCGGAGGTGCGCCGGCGCGATGCCTCGCTGCGCATGGCGCATGATGAGATCGCGCGGCTGGCCACACTCGCCGAGCGCGACCGGATTGCGGCGGATCTTCACGACCTGCTGGGCCAGTCGCTGTCGGTGATTGCGCTGAAGGCCGACCTCGCGGCGAAGCTGATCGCCAGGGATCCCACGCGCGCGGCGGTGGAAGTGGCGGAAGTGGCGAAGGTCTCACGGCAGGCTCTGGCCGAGGTGCGTCAGGCGGTGCAGGGGTTCCGAACAGCGACGATGGACGAGGAACTGTCGCGCGCCCGGTCGGTACTGGCCCCGGCCGGCGTCGAGCTGCACGTGGATGCGGCCGCGGCCACCCGGATCGCGACTGACGCGGTGTCGCGCGAAGCGCGCGAGGACACGGCCATGCGCCTGGTGGTGCTGGATGATGGCGTGGGAGGTGAGGTAACGGCCGGCAGCGGGCTGACAGGCATGAAGCGCCGCATCGAGCACGCGGGCGGCGCGCTCACATGGAGC
>DAIRFN010000087.1:5470-17203 GCA_036795065.1 Vicinamibacterales bacterium | reverse complement strand
CGGCGTGAGAGAGCGAATCGAGGAGTTGTTTGCGGCCGGGGCCGCGGCAGACAAGGGCGCGGCACGCGAGGCGTTCTCGGTGTTGCAGCAGGCACTCGGCGCCGGCGAGGTGCGCGCCGCGGAACCCGATGCCGCCGAGCCCACCGGGTGGCGCGTCAATGCCTGGGTGAAGCAGGGCATCCTGCTCGGCTTCAGGTTCGGCGACATCGTCGACATGAGCAACGGCTTGCCGTTCTACGACAAGGACACCATGCCGCTGAAGCGGCCCGGCCCCGGCGCCGGCATCCGCATCGTGCCCGGCGGATCGAGCGTGCGCGAGGGCGCCTTCATGGCGAAGGGAGTCATCTGCATGCCGCCGATGTATGTGAACATCGGTGCCTACGTGGGCGAGGGCACGCTCATCGACTCGCACGCGCTGGTGGGATCGTGCGCGCAGGTGGGCGCGCGCGTCCACGTGAGCGCCGCCGCGCAGATTGGCGGCGTCATCGAGCCGGTGGGCGCGCTCCCCGTCGTCATCGAGGACGATGTGCTGGTGGGCGGTAACACGGGGATCTACGAAGGCGCCGTCGTGAAGCGACGCGCCGTCATCGCGGCCGGGACGGTGCTGACTGGCTCCACTCCTGTGTATGACCTGCCGAACGGCCGCATCATCCGGCCCGAGCCGGGGCAGCCCCTGGTCATTCCCGAGGGCGCGGTGGTGGTGCCGGGCGCCCGATCGGTCACCGTGGGCGCTGGCAAGGACTGGGGCCTGTCGCTGGCGACGCCGGTCATCGTCAAGTACCGCGACGATCGCACCGACACGCGCACGGAGCTCGAGACGTGGATCCGGTAGATCCCATCGCGCTCGCGCGGCAACTCATCGACCTCGACTCGACCACCGGACGCGAGGGCGCGGCCGCCCGCGTGCTCGCGGCGTACTTGCGGGACCGTGGGTACTCGGTCCTGGAACAGCCACTCGACAACGGCGTCGCTGGAGCTCGAGACAGGCCTCTCGATGGGCGCATCAACGTCATCGCGGCGGTCGGCGAGCCGAGCCTCGTGTTCTCCACGCACATCGACTGCGTGCCGCCGTTCTTCCCCAGCCGGCTCGAGGACGGCCTGCTCTACGGCCGCGGCGCATGCGATGCGAAGGGCATCCTCGCGGCGCAGGTGGCGGCGGCCGAGCGGCTGCGCGCGGCGGGCGAGACGCGCGTTGGCCTCGTGTTCGTGGCGGGAGAGGAACGCGGGAGCGATGGGGCCGTGGCGGCGAACCGCATCGCATCGCGATCGCGATACCTCATCAATGGCGAGCCCACCGAGAACCGCCTGGGCGCGGCCACCCGGGGCGTGTTCCGGGTGAGACTCGTTACCACGGGCCAGGCGGCGCATTCCGGCTATCCTGCGCTCGGCCGTTCGGCCATCGAAGCGCTGGTGGACGTGCTGGTGTCGCTGCGCGCGGCCTCGTGGCCGGACGACCCGCTGCTGGGCCTCACGACGTACACCGTGGGCCTCATCTCCGGAGGCGTCGCCCCCAACGTGGTGCCGGCGCATGCCGAGGCCGAGATCATCTTCCGCAGCGTGGGCCCGCACGACGACATTCGCGCCGTCCTGAGGGCGACTGTCGGCGACCGCGCGCAGATCATCGAGGTGCTCGAGGTCCCGCCCGTCCAGCTCCAGACACGCGAGGGGTTCGACACGGCCGTGTTCGCCTACACCACGGACATCCCGCTGCTGTCGAACTGGGGCACGCCGTTCCTGCTGGGCCCGGGCTCCATCCACGTGGCGCACACCGACCACGAGCACATCCGTGTCGACGAGCTGCTCGAGGCTGTGACGCTGTACGAGCGCCTGGCGACGACACTGATGGGACGCAGATGAACGCAGAGGAACGCAGATGCCGCAGATGACGCGGATGACCCCGCCGGGCTTGTGGCTGGAACGCCGGGGCCCGCCATCAGTGTCATCTGCGTTATCTGCGGCTGGATGTGCACACGCCGCCCGGGGGTGCTAGACTGAACGTCACGTTCCTTCACCGGGCAGGCGCCTTCCGTGTCTGCACCAGCCGGTGGCGGGCCGCACCGCGGCCCGGGACCTGTGCAATCTCAGGGCGGCGAACCGCGTCAGGGCCGGAAGGCAGCAGCGCTAAGTCGTTTCCGTGATGTGTGCAGCCATCCCGGGTCGCGGTAGGGCCTGTGGAGCCAAACGGGCACGGTTCTGGGGTTCTCGGGTTCTGAGGGTCGACGTCGCGCTCGGCCGCGCCGTCGAACCTTTGCCCGGATTGGAATCAGCCCTCGCAGGCCGGTAGCGCAGAACTCCAGAACTCCAGAACCTCAGAACCTACACCTCGCCGCCCGTCCATGTCCTACCAGGTACTCGCCCGCAAGTGGCGGCCCCAGCGTTTCGACGACGTGCTCGGCCAGCAGGCTGTCACGAAGACCCTCCGGAACGCGCTCAAGAGCCGGCGGATTGCCCACGCATTCGTGTTCGCCGGCCCGCGCGGGTGCGGCAAGACCACCAGCGCGCGCATCCTGGCCCGCGCACTCAACTGCGTGAAGGGGCCCACGGCCGAGCCGTGCGGCGAGTGCGACCCCTGCGTCGAGATTGCCGAAGGACGCGACATCGACGTGCTCGAGATCGACGCCGCCACGCACACCGGCGTCGACAACGTCCGCGAGGTCATCATCGAGGGGCTCTCCATCGCCCCGGTGCGCAACCGCTACAAGGTCTTCATCATCGACGAGGTCCACATGCTCTCGGCCTCGTCGTTCAACGCCCTCCTCAAGTCCATCGAGGAGCCGCCGCCGCACGTCATCTTCATGATGGCGACGACCGAGCTGCACAAGATCCCCGACACCGTGCTTTCGCGATCGCAGGTGCACGAGTTCCGCACCATCTCCGCGAAGACCGTGTCCGAGCGGCTGCGCTATATCGCCGACCAGGAGCACATCCAGGCGCCGGACGAGGCGTTGATGCTGCTGGCGCGCGCGGGCGAGGGCAGCATGCGCGACTCGCTGAGCGCCTTCGACCAGGTGCGGGCCTTCGCCGGCGACACCATCACCACCGAAGATGTCGTCACGGTGCTCGGGCTGGTCGGCCGCGACCTCGTGCTCGACATGCTCGACGCCGTCGTGGCCGAGGACGCCGCCGCGGCGTTCGCGCTCACCGAGCGCGCCATCGAGCGCGGCTACGACCTCAAGCTCCTGTGCCGCGAGCTCTCGCGCGCGATGCGCGACCTGCTCATCCTGTCGGTGGACAAGTCGCGCGCGTCGGACCCCGACGTGGTGGGCGATGGGGATCGCGAGCGCCTGCTCGCGCTGGTGGACCGCTGGTCGCGCGAGGACCTGCTGCGCGGGTTCGACCTGCTGACCCGCGCCGAGCAGGAGATTCGCGGCTCGGACCAGCCCCGCTACAACATGGAGATGGCGCTGCTGCGGCTGATGCACCTCCGCAAGCTCACGCCGCTCACCGAGCTGCTGGCGGGTGGGATGGGCGCGCCAAGGACCACGATCCCGGCGGGGCCCACGAGCGCCGCATCGCCTCGCATGCCCGTGGCGCGCTCCATGCCCGTCGCGCAGCGGAGCCCGGCTCCAGTTCCGCGCGCGCCGGGGTCCGCAGGGCCCCCACGCGCGACACGCGTTGCGCCTCCGCCGGTCGCAGCCGCTCCGGTGCGCGAGGCATCCGCCGCGGCGCCCCCGGCGGCCGCGCGGCCCACGGGGAGCTACCGCGACGCGTTGCTCGCGCAATTGAAGTCGGCCAAGCCGACGTTCTACAACCTGGTCGTGGCGCAGGCGTTCCGCATCGACGCGGACGAGTCGGGCGTGACCTTCGCGTTCCAGCCGAACCAGAAGATGCCGAAGAACCAGTGCGAGGACAACCGCGCGTGGCTCCAGGGCATCGTCGAACAGGTGGCCGGCGCGAAGCTGCCCGTCCACATCGTCTTCACCGACGCGTCGGCCGCGCCGGCGCCCGCGCCGGCGGATCCGGTGGCGCCGACGGCGACGCCGGTGTCCGGCGATCGGCAGAAGAGCGCCCTCGAGCACGACACCGTGCGCACCCTCCTCGAGGTGTTCCCGGTGGAGAAGACGACGGTGCAGGGGGAGTAGATCAGATCGGGAGTCGGGAGTGCGATCGCGACGGGAGTCGGGAGTCGGAACTCGGAACTCGCGTCGGGAGGAAGACGGCGATCGGGAGAGAACTGCGGCGGGAAGCACGATGAACATCCAGGCGATGATGAAGCAGGCGCAGGAGATGCAGCAGCGCCTGCAGCAGCAGATGACCGACCTGCGCGTCGAGGCCACCTCCGGCGGGGGCATGGTCACGGTCGTCGTCAACGGCCACAAGCACCTGCTGTCGCTCCAACTCGACCCCGAGGTGGTGTCGAAGGACGATGTCGGCATGCTGCAGGACCTGATCGTCGCGGCGGTGAACGACGCGCACCGCAAGGTGGACGACGAGCTGAAGCGCAGCATGGGCGGCATGATGTCGGGCCTCGGCCTCCCGGGCCTGTAAGAACCCGAGAACCCCGAGAACCCGAGAACCCGAGTCCCCGTGCTCCCCGAATCCCTCCAGCAGCTCATCGACCAGTTCAAGCGCCTGCCCGGCATCGGGGGCAAGAGCGCCCAGCGCCTGGCCTTCCACATCCTTCGCACGCCACGCGAGGACGCGGAGCGGCTGTGCGAGGCCATCCGCCAGGTGAAGGACCGCGTCACCTACTGCACCATCTGCAACAACATCACCGACGTGGACCCGTGCGGCATCTGCGCGGACGAGTCGCGCGACCGCCGCAGCATCTGCGTGGTGGAGGAGCCGCAGAACGTCAACGTGGTGGAGAAGACCGGCGGCTTCCGGGGCACCTATCACGTGCTGATGGGCGCCATCTCACCGCTCTCGGGGGTGGGCCCCGACGACCTGAAGATCAGGGGCCTGCTGGGCCGCATCGGTGTCGGCAGCATCGACGAGATCATCCTCGCCACCAACCCCACGGTGGAAGGCGAGGCCACCGCCATCTATCTCGCGCGTCTGCTCAAGCCGCTCGGCGTGCGGGTCACGCGCATCGCCATGGGCATTCCGGTCGGCAGCGACCTCGATTACGCCGACGACCTCACCATGACCCGCGCGCTGGAAGGGCGGCGGGAGCTGTAGGCCGCGCTCCGGATAGGCCGCGCTTCGCGCGGTGGGCCGCGCTCGCGCGCGGTAGGGGCCTCGCTTCGCTCGGTGGGAGTCCCCACGGCGCGCAAGCGCCGCACACGGGCCGAAGGCCCGCCCACGCGCAGCGCCCACGGCGCGCCCCTGCGTCGCGCGAGCGCTGCCCCCGCGCGGTGCTAAGATCCCCCTAGCCACCCCCTGGCCATGCTTCCAGTCGAGTATCAAGTCCCGGCCGCCGTCGTCCTCGTCGCCGGCGGGCTCCTGTCGTGCCTCTTCGGGTACCGCCTGTTCAAGGTGGTGCTGGCGATTTTCGGCTTCATCCTCGGCGCGCTGCTGGCCAGCTCGGTCTTCGGCGCCTCTGACACCACGCCCATGGTCATCGCGGCCGTCGTCGGGGGGCTGGCGGGAGCGTTCCTGCTGCTGGCGGCCTACTTCGTCGGCGTGGCGCTCATCGGCGCCGGGATCGGCGCGCTGGTCGCCAACCTGCTCTGGACCCGCATCCAGGGCGATCCGCACCCGATCGTCGTCATCCTGCTGTCGATCGTGGGTGCGCTGCTGGCCACGTGGCTGCAACGCTACGTCCTCATCCTGACCACCGCGTTCGGCGGGGCATGGACGTTCCTCGTCGGTGTCACGGCGCTCATGGGGAATCCCGCCGCGCTCAAGGCCGCGTCCGAAGGCGACATCTGGGTGGCGTACCCGATGAACCCCGCACCCGGGCAAGCCTGGCTGCCGTGGACGTGGTTGGCGCTGGGCGCCGCCGGCACGCTGGTGCAGATGTACTGGACCGGCGGGGATCGCGGGCGCGTGGGCCGCCGGAAGGCCAGGAAGCCGAAGCCCAGCGAGTAGCCCGTCAGACCGCGTCTGCCGCGGCGGTACCGCTCAGGAACGCGCCCTCCACGCGGTTGCCGGCGCACCAGTCACCGCACGCCACCAGCCCCGCCCCGGCATCGATCAGGGCACCGTGATGGGCCGGCGGGTTGCCGCACGCGTGCCGCCAGCGATGCGCCGACAGGTGCGCGGGCAGCGGCAGCCGGGCCCGCACGAGATCGGCGAAGGCGTTCAGCAGGAACGGCCCCACCGAGTCGGCGTCGTCGTCCACGTGGGCCGCGCTCCAGTCGGCGCTCGCGTGCAGCACCCAGGTTTCGGCGAGGCCGCGCTGCGGCTTCGAGCGGTCGCGCGCCATCCACCCGAGCGGGCTCGAGGTGACGAACGCCGCATCGAAAGGGGTGGCCACGCGATCGTCGAACGCCACCATCACCGCCCAGCACGGGTGCATGCGCACGGCGCCCACGCTTTCGGACAGCGGCGCGGACGCCGCCACGAGCGGCACGGCCTGCGGCGCCGGGACCGCCACGATCGCGGCATCGAAGGGACCGAGCCTCCGCCCGTCGGCCAGCGCGGCATGCCAGGCCGCGCCTCCACCGGGAGCGCCGTCGCGTGTGAGAGTGGTGACACGCGCGCCGCACTGCACGTCGAGCCCACGGGCCAGATGGCGTGTGATGGCGCTCATGCCCGGCACGCCCACCCAGCGCGTGTGCGCATCGTCCACCGGCTCGCGGCCCTCGCTGTCGAAGGCCGCCAGCGTGCCGTGCCACACCTGCACCGCGCGCGCCTTGTGCCAGCCTTCGACCTCGGTGGCGAAGCGGCTGTCACGCACGGTGAAGTACTGCGCGCCGTGATCGAAGGCCAGGTCGACCAGATCGGGCCGATCCGCGTCGGCGTTCAGCACACGACGCGTGGCCACGCGACCGCCCGGGGCGCGTGCCTTGTCGAGCACGGTCACCACGTGCCCCCGGTCCTGCAGCCGTCGAGCAGCCGTCAGGCCGGCAATACCGGCGCCGATCGTCAGTACTTTCATGAGCGTTTCAGGAATCAGGAATCAGGAATCAGGAATCAGGAATCAGGAATCAGGGAGGGAGACCGGAGACCGGAGACCGGGGACCGGACCGGTCATTGCGTCATCACCCTCCCGAGACTCCCCTTGTACCCGGTCATCTCGAGATAGCCGCGGCCGGCGATGCGCGCACCACGCGCGGTGCCGGCGACATCCACCAGGCCCTCCCAGTATGCGATGCCGGCGCCCGAGGTGAACAGCTCCTGGTTCTCGAGCGGCGTCGAGACGCGCAGCTCGATCTGCTGGGCCGGTACCGAGACCATCCACCCCGCAGGGTAGACGGCGCCAGAGGGTGCGCGGACCGTTTGTCCCGTGGCCGTCAGCGCGAAGTCGCCGGCCGCCAGATGCATGGTGCGCCCCTGGGCATCCACCAGCGTTCCGCTCGACCGCGGGTCGCGCGTCCCGTCGCCGCGACGCAGTTGGTAGATCATCAGCTCGCGCCCGTCGGAGAGCTGGAGCGACAACCAGTCCCACCCCTGCTGCTCGCGCTCGAGGAAGCTGGTGCCGAACTCGTGATCCATCCAGCTCTCGCCCGTGATTTCGAAGCGCTCGCCGTCGATAGTGAGCGCGCCACGCGTGGGCATGCGTGTCAGGGAGTAGTAGTGCGAGGCGTTGCCCGCCTGCGCGCCCTTCTGCGAGATGCCGTCGACGCCGTTGATGGCCGGGGTCTTGCCCTCGGACAGGACGAGGTCCACGCCGGCCCTGGCGCTCAGGGCCTTGATGACATGACGGCCCTGGTCGTCGAGCGACGCGGTCCAGTCCTCGTTCCACACCTGGTAGCGATCCGTCGCCGCGCCCGAGAGACCGGGCCCGCCCCGCGTGAGCTTCTCGTCGAAGCGGTAGCGCTGTCCCTCGGGATCGCTGACGGCCAGGTGCGCCATGTAGAGATCGCGCACGGCCCAGCGCGACGGGTTGACCGGCGCCTGGTCCACGCCCACGCGGAAGAACGTCACCTGATACCCGAACCTCCGCCCCGTCGTGGTCTGGACGTTACCCGTGTAGTACCACCACTCGATCTTGAACTCCGGGTGGCTGGCATGGTCGCGCGGGAACTGGAAGCGGTAACCCGGCGCAGCTTCACGCCAGTCGGCGGCGGAGACGATGGCCGGCAGCATGGCCGCGACGAGCGCCAGGGCACTCGGCACTCGCACCCGCCTTCGCGCCGGCGCGGTTCGCGCCTCGGCGCGGCGGGCTCTGCACTCTCCATTACTCGTCATGATCCACCACCAGCGTCGCCGCCCTCCGCGCCGGATAGATGCCGGCAATGGCCGTGGCCACGACCACCGCGAGGGAGACCTGCGCCAGAAACACCACGGGCACCCGGAACTGGATGGTCCAGCCGAAGCTCTGCACGTTGATCACGTACACGAGCAGCACCGACAACGCGAGGCCCACCACCAGCCCAATCGCCTGGCTTGCGGCGCCGATCAGCGCCGCCTCGATGACGATGACGCGCTGCACCTGCCTGCGGGCCGCGCCAATCAGCCGCAGCATCGACAAATCGCGCCGTCGCTCGAGCACCAGCGTCAGCAGCGTCGCCCCTACGCCGAGCATGGCCACCGCGATGGCGATGATCTCCAGTGCGTAGGTGATGGCAAAGGTGCTGTCGAAGACGCGCAGCACCTCGGCACGCAGGTCGCGGTTGGTGTAGATGAACGCGCGGTGGCCCTCGTCCAGCCCGCCGAGGATGTCGGCCCGCACGCGCTCGGGTTCGAAGCCCGGCTTCAGGTAGGCCGCGATGCCGGTGGGCGTGAGATCGCCGAAGTAACGCGTGAAGGTGCCGCGATCCATGACAATCACCCCCCGGTCCACCGCGTAGTCGTAATAGACGGCCACCACCGCGAACGGGCGCGGGCCTTGGGGCGTCTGCAGGGTGAGCGTGTCACCCGGACGCGTGCCGTACTTGTTGGCGAAGGCCTCGGACACCACCACCGACTCGGTGCCGATGGCGCGCCTGAGCGCCCCGCGCCCGTCCGCCGGCGACTTGAAGAGGAGCGCGCCGTGTGAGAGCACGATGTCGAAGTTGCCGGCGCCCAGCACCACGAGGTTGCCGTTGTAGACCAGGTCGATGTTGCGGAACGAGTCCACCACCTCTACGCCGGGGTGTGACTGCACGGCCTCGATGACCGGCGCCGAGAGCGTCTGCTCCGAGCCCACGGTCGGCTGCACGCCGGGGCCGATGAAGAGATCGGCCTGCAGCGTCTGTCCCACCCAGTAGGCCACGGTATCGCGGAAGCTGCCGATCATCACGGCGACCGCCACCATCATCGACAGGCTGACCGAGAGGGCGGCCACCGAGATGGACAGGCGCGGGATGGCGGCGGCGAGGTTGGCGTGCGCCAGCAGGCCTTCCACCCCGAGAAGACGACGGAGCACGCCGGCCAGGCTCCGGGCCATCAGGTAGATGATGGCCGGGACCAGCAGCGAGGCGCCGATGATGGTGGCAAACGACGCGGCGTACCCGAAGAGCGGGCGTCCGTCGATCGGTCCGATCTGCGACAGCGCGAAGGCTCCCGCGAGCACCAGCGCCGGAGCGATCAGCGTCTTCAGGCGGAGGCGCACGCGCGACTCCAGGCGATCGCTGCCGCGCATGGCCGCGGTCGGCGGCACGCGGCTGGCCTCGAGTGATGGCAGCGACGCGGCCAGCAGCGAGAGTGGCAGGCCGATGGCGAAGGCGAGCGCCACATGCCACCAGGCGAGCGCGGGCGTGGAGGCCGCGGTGGCGATGTACAAGGTACTGACGGTGGAGCGCGTGAGCCCGACGGCCGTGTCGGCCAACACCCGGCCAAGGCCGATGCCGACGAGCGTGCCCGCGAGGCCGAGGACGGCGGCCTCCCCGAGGAACAGGCCCAGCACCTGCCGGCGCGTCACGCCCAGGGCGCGCAGCATGCCGATCTCGTCGCGCCGGGCGATCACCGAGATGGTCACCGTGTTGTAGACGAGGAAGAGGCCGACGACGAGCGCGACCCACGAGAGCGCCGTGAGGTTCAGGTGGAACGCAGCGAGCATGCGTTCAACCTGCTCGCCCCGCCGCGAAGGCCGTTGGGCCGTGAGCCCCCCAGGCAGCCGCGCCGCGATGGCGGAAAGGGCCGCGTCGATCTCCGCCGATTCCAGCGCATTGCCGCCGGCTCCGGCCCCCGTCAACTGCACGTCCAGCCGATCGATCCGTCCCAGCCGATCGAACGCCAGCTGCGCCGCCGCGATGTCCATCAGCACGAAGCTGCCGTCCATCACCGTCGCGGGGCCCTCGTCCTCGAGCAGCCCGCGGATGACGAACGTGTTGACGCGGTCGCCGGCCATCAGCTGCAGCTCGTCCCCCAGCGCATACCCGCGTCGCCGGGCCAGCTTCTCGGTAATCACAATGGCGCGCGGGCTGGTGAGCAGCTCGAGGAACTGCTGAGACGTCAGCTCATCGCCCACCGAACCTTCGTGCGTTGAACCCTCGGGCTCCGAACCTCCGGGCTTTGAATCTCCGGGCTTTGCACCTTCGTGGAACGCTCCCAGTGCGTAGTCCCGGAGCGTGCGGTCCTGCAGGATATCCACCCCGAGCACCTTGACGGCCTCGCTCCGCGGCACGCGTCGTCCCTCTGCGCGCAGGGCGTCGGAGGTCGAGGCCTGGCTCGATTGGCCAGGCCCGCTGGTCACGATGGCCATCTCGCCCTCGATGACCGGCGACATGGCGCCGAACTCGCGCAGCCATCCGAGATCCGGCAGCCGCGTCTCGTCGATCCCGCCGGTGCCGAGGATCTCCACGGACGTGCGGCCGGCCACCGAGGTGAGGGCGGCTTCGAAGCCGCGCACCGAGCTGGCGTTGGTCAGCTGGATCGCCAGGACCACCGCGATGCCCAGCGCGATGCCGATCACCGTGCTGATGGTCCGCGCGCGCTCCTGCGCCATGCGGCGGAGGATGAAGTGCCTAAACAGACGGGACTGCATTCGCGTCGGGAACCGGGACGGCATCCGCGCCGGGAACCGATGGCGCAGATACGGACTCCGCGAACTTCCCGTCCTTCATCCGCATCACGCGGCCGGCGGCGGCGGCCACTTCCTGCGCGTGCGTGGCCAGCAGGATGGTGATGCCCATCTCGCGGTTCAGTTCGCCGAGCAGCGCCAGTACGCGCGCCCCATTCTCCGAGTCGAGGTTGCCCGTAGGCTCGTCGGCGACCAGCAGCGCCGGCTCGTGCACGAGCGCACGAGCGATGGCGGCGCGCTGCATCTCGCCGCCGGACACTTCCTGCGGGTAGTGGCGCAGGCGATGGCCAATCCCGACGCGCGCGGCCAGGCGGGCCGCACGGCCCTCGGCCTCCGCCGCCGCCATGCCGCCCAGCAGGCAGGGCAGGGCGATGTTGTCGCCCAGGGTGAGCGTGGGCAGCAGGTTGAAGAACTGAAACACGAACCCGATGCGATCCCGCCGCAGTTTCGTCAGTTCGTCGTCCGGCAGCTCCGCAAGATTGCGCCCTTCCAGCACGACGGTGCCGGAGGTGGGCCGGTCCATGGCGCCGCACAGGTGCAGCAGCGTGGACTTTCCGCACCCCGACGGCCCCATCAGCGCCACGAAGTCGGCCCGCTCCAGTCCGAACGACACGCCCGCCAGGGCGCTCACCGTGGCCGTGCCGCCGGTATAGGTTTTCGTGAGGTCCGTCGCGACCAGGAGGGCCATACCCATATGGTATGACCCCGCGGGACGAGTTGGGGTTCCGAAAGTTAGAAGT
>DAIRFN010000087.1:0-5370 GCA_036795065.1 Vicinamibacterales bacterium | reverse complement strand
TTCTGCCCCTCCCGTCGATCGTCGGGGGTGACGGGCAGCGCGCGGCCCGTGGGCGAGCCGTCGAGCTCGTAGCGGTAATCGCGCAGCGAGACCCCGTCCGACACATAGAGCTGGCGCCCGTTGTCGTTCAGCCAGCCGTACACGCTGCCATAGCTCGAGGCCACCAGCACGCCGTCGCTCGCGCGAGGCTGGCGCGCCTCGCCCTTCGGCCAGAACAGCGGCTGCCCGAACGCGGGGGAGGGTGGCGTCGTCTTGTGCCCGAGCAGCGCGTAGAGCGTGGGCGTGACGTCGGCGGTGAAGGCCGGCGCCGTCGTGTCGGTCTCGAACCGCTCGCGCATCGCGCGCGGCAGGTGCACGATCAGCGGCACCTGCAGGATTTCAGGGAACAGCGTGTAGGCGTGGCCCCAGCGCCCCTCCTCGCCCAGCGAGTCGCCGTGGTCCGCGGTGAAGATGATGATGCTGTGGTCGTAGAGGCCGCGTGCCTTCAGGTCGTCCACGAACGCGCCGAAGCAGCCATCCAGCCGGCGCACGCGGGACGCGTAAGGCGGGTGGAACCCCGGGTACGGCTGGTCGTCCACGACGCCGCCGCCCTCACGAGTCATCGCCGAGATGTGTACGTCCTGCGCGAGGCCCCACGTGAACACCGGTGGGCCTCCCGGCGTCAGCTCACCCAGCCGGTCCCGGATGTCGCCCACCATCTCGCAGAAGCGGAAGTCCTTCACCGCGCGGTTGGCGCTGAGCCGCGGGCCCGTGCCCTCGCGCGGCACGATGACGTCCACGACGTTGTCCCACGACAGCCACGGCGTGTACTGCTGATCCATCAGCAACGCGTACAGCGCGTTGAACGGGCCAAAGGGCGTCGGGTACTGCTTGTGCGGCACCATGCCGCCCACCCAGATGGACGGCACCGACAGCCCGGTGGCGCCGTATCGTGTGAACGCGCGATCGAAGACGATGTTCTCGGCGGCGAAGGCCTTCAGCGCCGGCGTGAACGTGTTCGACGGATTGTAGGCCGACACGTAGTCGCGCCGCAGGCTGTCGATGACGAACAGGAACACGTGCGGGCGCGTCGTCGCGGGAACGCCGGTCAACGTCGCGTGCCGCACGTCGAACGCCGCAACCGGAGTCTCGGGGCCGAGGTTGGTGTGCTGCTGCAGGAACGGATAGAAATCCGCGTCGGCCGGAGCGGGCGGGCGCAGCACCTCGCGCAGCGTGCGGAACGAGGGATCGGCCAGGGCCCAGGCATCGACCGGTGTGGCGGTCCCGGCGTGCGAGGGCGCCGGGACGACGGCCTGGTAGAGGCCGAGCACGACCAGGCACCCGGCAAACGCGGCGCGCGTGGGAAGCGGCGGCGCGATCTCCCCCGCGCCGAGCAGGACGACGAAAGAGAGGCCGCTGACCAGCGCCAGCAGCCACACGATCATCACGCCGAGCGTGGCGACCAGGAAGTTCCAGTCCACGATCCGTCCAACCGCGGCGATGCTCAACCCCGCGCCTGCGACCGTGGACAGCCAGAGGAGCCACACCCACAGCGCCGGCGTGGCCAGCTTCGTGGGGACAAGCGCACCGAGCGCCACCAGCACGCCGTCGCCGTGTGACGCGTCCTTCAGCCGTCCGCGTGCCGCCAGCACCATCGTCAGCGTGAACGCGAAGGCCAGTCCCGCATACCAGCGCGCGCCGGTCGTCACCGAGATGGTGGGAAGGATGATGGTGCCGACCACGGTGGCGAGGCTGAGGAACAGCAGCGTGGTGGCCAGCCAGAATTCCGCGTGGACGGGGCGCTCGCGCAGGGCGGCGAAGGCGCGCATTGCCGTCAGCACGAGGAACGCGGCGGCGGCGGCCACCGCGTGCGTCAGCGCGCTTGCGCCCACGCCGAGCACCGACGTCGGGCCGGCCGAGGCGGCCTGCGACGCGTAGAAGAGCACGACGAACGTCACCGCGAGCACCACGGCCACGAAGTCGTGCCCCGTCCGATCCGTAGCGGGCACCTCCGGCAGCGGCGCGGCGCTCAGCAGGTCGACGAGGCTGCAGCCGAGGGGAAAGCCGAGGGCCGCGAAACACACGACCAGTGCCCATCCATCAGGCTTGATGGCGGCCAGGCTTGGCAGGAACGGCTGGACGAGCGCGGCAAGGGTCCACACGCCGAGCAGACATTGCGCCAGCCGCCGCGACCTGAGATGCGCCAGCGGCCTGCGCAGGCTGACCCACGCGACAGGCAACAGCACCACCGTCAGCCAGGCGTGCTTCTCGGCCAGGCGGATGAAGTCGGGCAGCAGGCGCGGCTGGATGAAGTTGGCGTTTGCGAACGGAATCGACACCAGCCAGGTGAAGACGGCCGTGAAAAACCAGAACCCCACGGCAAGGACACGGGCCGGGCCCTCGAGGCGTGCGATCACTGGCCCGCCTCGGCCGTGCGGTCGAGCCACACCTGCAGCTCGGCCTGCCGGCCCGGATCGAGCGCCAGCGCGCGATCGAAGCGGGTCCTCGCGTCCGTGATGCGACCCTCGCTGTAGTCGAGGATGCCGAGGGCCACGTGGACGTCGGTGTCGGTGGTGGTGAGTTCCGCCGCCTGCTCGAGTGCGGCCCGAGCGGATGCCCGCCGTCCCAGACGCTGGAGCGCCAGCCCCTGCATCAGGTGCACGTCGGGATTGCCAGGCACCCGCGCCAGGGTGGGCTCGATGACGGCGAGCGCCTGGGCGGGGTCGTCGTTCCGCAGCAGCGCACTGGCGAGCCCCACCCGGCTGTCGCTGTGGATGGGATCAACGCGCACGGCTTCGCGGAACGTCTCGAGCGCCTCCCGGTGCCGGCCCTCGCGCTGGTAGGCGCGGCCCAGGTAGTACGCCAGCTCCGCGCTCATCGGATCGAAGTCGCGGCACCGCTTGAACGCGTCGAGCGAGCGCGCGCGATCCGCCGCGCGGAAGTACGCGTGGCCGATCGCGGGGCAGGCATCCTCGGGTGTGGGAGAGACCTTGACGAACTTCTCCCACGCCGCGGCCTCGTCCGCGGCGCGACCCAGGCCGAAGTACACGCGCGCCAGGCGGTCCGAGTACACCTGCTGGGTGGGAAACCGCTCCACCAGCGCCAGGGTGGGCGCCAGCGCATCGCTCCACCGCGCCTCGGCGAATGCGTCGCGACTGGCGGTCATCCAGGCTTCCGCGTCGGGATCGCCGAGCGGTGCCGTGCTCTCGGCGGCGGGCAGCAGCGTCCAGCTGAACGTCGCCAGCATCCCGATGGCCACCATCAGCCGCGCGAGGGGAGACATGCCGTCCTAGAAGATGACGCGAAGGCTGGCGGAGAAGGTGTTCTGCCGCAGGGGCCCCCACGCGCGGTGCTGTCGGCTGGTGCTGCCCGACACGGCCGCGCGCAGGCGGCGGTTCACGCGCGCGTCGAGCTCGCCGCGATAGGTGTCGGAATCGAGTGACGCGAGGTCCGCGAGGTTGCGGATCTCTTCGCGCTGGAACCCGTGGCTGTAACCCACGCCCAGGAAGCTGGTGCCGTCCGAGCCGAAGTAGCGGCGCGCCTGCCCCTGGTAGGTGGTGGAATCGCTCACCTCGCCCGGCACGTGATACACACGCCCGGTCAGCATCCAGTTGCCCGCGTACTTCGTGAGCGAGCCGACGTAGATGTTCGTCGTGTTGCCGAAGTCCAGGCTTCGCCACCCCGCCGACGCCTCGAAGCCGCCACCGAGCGACTGGTAGAGCTCGAGGCCCACGCGCCTGGTGGGATACAACGTCCGATCCGCACTGCCGCCGAGGTTGACGTACGCATAGGTGCCCGGACGAAAGCGGGGATAGGCCTCAACCTCGAACTGCGTGTCGGATCGGCCGAAGCGCTCCGAGTAGCTGACGCGGGCGAGCACCGTGCCCATGCCGGTCATCAAGCCGATGGTGCCGACCGTCTCTTTCCACGCCTCCCGCCCATCGTCGAACCAGTCGGACGTGTGGGTGAGTTGCGCCGACCACGGCTGGAGCTTCGCGTCGATGCGCTCGCCCAGCGCGCGCGCGGTGACGTCGCCGGGGTCGCGCGCGAGCACCTGGTCCAGCGCGTTGCGCGCCTGGCGCGGCTGGCCCAGCCCGTCGAGCGCCCGTGCCTGGTAGACGAGCCATCGCGGATCGTCGGGCTGCAGGCGCAGCCCTTCAGCGGCCACGTCCTGCAGGCGCTCCGGCTGCCCGGACCACCACTCGACATTGGCCAATGCCACACGGGCATCGGTGTAGCCGGGGGCCTGTTGCAGCACCCGCTCCAGCTCGCGGCGCGCCTCGTCATAGCGGCCGGCCCACGAGTGCACCAGGCCGTAGAGCAGTCTCGCGTCCACGTCGCGAGGCGCCGCAGCGAGGCGCGCCTCGAGCATGGCCAGCGCCTCGTCTCGGCGCCCGCTGGTCGCAGCCGTCCGTGCGTCCTTCAGCACGGTTGTCCCGGACGGCGGCTGCGCGGCGGCAGCGGCGCCCCAGGAAATTGTGAGAAGGCAGGCGAGCAGGGCAGTCCGGACCGAACTCATCGATTGGGGTATCGGATGGGGAGGGTGGAGAGTGCAGAGGGCAGGGTGCGGGGTGCTGCGTGCGAAGACCGGCTTCACGCTCCTGCACGCGGCTGCCGCGACCATGACGGTTTTGTCACATGTGGCCGATAACCCCGACCGTGAGTCCTGGGATGGTCCAGGTCGCCGCCGCAGTCGCGACGCCGACCCTGCTTGTCGTAGGCATTGCCGTCACGCTCTGGCGGCGGCGCCGGCGTGGACCCGACGACAACTCTCCAGGGCGGAGCACGTCGACACTCGGGCTGTCTGCACCGGCGTCCTCGCCCGCGGGCGACCGCGTGCTCACGGGGCGCGTCGTGGAGCCATCCGAGCCCGTCACCCGTCCTTCCGACGAGGGGGCCGCCGCGGCGACGGTCGTGTCGCCGGCCTCGAGGAACGTCACGGGGCTGGCCGAGGCCGCCGCGCGTCTCGAGCCGGCCGCGCGCCTCCTCGGCGCCAGCGGCCTTGCGGTCTGGGCGTGCAGTCCCGATCGAACCCGGTTGGACGTCCTTGCGTCGCACGGTTACAGCGAAGCGTTCCTCGGCCGTATCAGCCCCCTCTCGCTGGACGCGCGAGTGCTCACCACCGTCGCGTTCACCGAGCATCGGACCTGCACGCGGGCGAAGGGCGCGAGCCGGCCCGCCGCGATTGCTGTCCCGGTGATGAGCGACGGGCTGTCGGTGGGCGTCCTCACCGCGGAGATCGATCCGGCGTCTGGCTCCGAGGTGTCACCGGACGCCGAGGCGCTGGCCAATCTGCTGGCGTCGCAGATGGCCCCGCTGCTGGCCGCGCTGGCGCCGTTTCCGCCGTCGCTCGCCATGACCTTTCCGGCCAGCTACGGCGCGACACGTTCC
>DAIRFN010000006.1:26981-43159 GCA_036795065.1 Vicinamibacterales bacterium | reverse complement strand
CCAAGATCGAGATCCTGGTGCCCGACTTCCGCGGCCGCGCCGACCGGGCGCTGCACATCCTCGACACCGCGCCGCCCGACGTCATGAACCACAACCTGGAGACCACGCCCCGTCTGTACAAAGTAGCGCGGCCGGGCTCCGACTACCAGTTCAGGCTGACGCTGCTGCAGCGCTTCAAGAGCAAGAAGAAGCTGCTGCTGGCCGTCGCCGAGCACGGCATCGCCGGCATGGCCGACTACTTCCGTGAGCATCGACGCCAGGCCGCCTCGCCCCTGCACGCCGTCGCCGCGGTGTCCCAGTGCGTGCGCGACATCGCGGACGACCCCCAACACCTCGCGAACCTCCTGGCCTTCCTCCAGTTGAGCCTCGAGGACCAGGAGTTCCGCGCGTGCGCCGAACGACACGACGCGGCCCTCGAGCGAGAGATGGCCCAGCTTCTGGTCGAGGCGCAGGAACGCGGCGAGGTCATCCCCTGCTGCCCCGAGGCCCTCGCGCGCGGCGTCATCGCCATGGTGCGCGGCTCGCTGCTCACCTGGAACGCCGTGGGCAAGCACACCTCTCCAGAGGCCTGGGTGAAGGCCAACCTCGAGACGCTGCTCGGTCCCTACACCGTGGCCACCACCGGACGCGGCGCCGCCGTCCGCTCGAAACCGCCCGCACCCGCTCCCCTCACGTCGGCCCAGGCCCCGCGCCGCCGGGCGCCCGCCCGCCGCGTTCGCGCGGCGTCATGACCCTCCCCACCGACCTCCTCGGCTTCTCGCGCGGCATGTACAGCAACTGGCTGTGGCACAAGCCGCTGCAGTTGCTCGTGGACGCCGGCGAGGGCCTGCAACTCGCCCTCGGCAGCAGCGTCTTCGCGCCGTCGTGGCTGGCCATCACGCACGGCCATTCGGACCATGTGCTGGGGCTCCCGGGCCTGGTTGCCGCGCGGCGCTTCGGCAAGGGCGCGCAGGACAAGCCCCTGACCATTTTTCACCCCGAGGGGTCACGTGGCGTGCGCGCGCTACGGGATCTGCTGGCGAGCGCCTATGCGGGCGTGGCGTTTCCGTTGACCTGGGTGCCCATGACACCCGGCGCTGTCGCGCCCCTCGGCAAGGGTCGCGCGATCGAGGCGTTTGCCGCCCGGCACACGCCCGGCGACATGGCGCTCGGCTACCGGATCGTCGAGCACCGGCGCCGCCTGAAGCCCGAGTTCGCGTCGCTGCCCCAGGCCGAGATCGAGGCCCGCGCCCGGCAGGGGCTTCGCGACTCCCTGATGGAAGACTCGCGCCACATCGTCTTCGCGCACAGCGGCGACGCCATGCCCGTCTCGCCGGACGAGGTGCGCGGCGCGGATCTGCTGGTCCACGACGCGACGTTCCTGGCCCCCACCGACCGGCGCGAGCCCATTCATGCCACCACCGAGGAGGCGCTCGAGGTCGCCCGCCTGTCCGGGGCGCGCGCCCTGGTGTTACAGCACCTGTCGATTCGTTACGAGCGTCCCGGCGCCGTGGCCACGCTCGCACGCCAGGTCGCCGCGAGCGGTTACGCGGGCCGGGCCTGGCTGCTCGACGAAGGCACGTTCATCGATCTGAACCCGCCTCCGCTCGTGGCCACGGGCGACACGAGCTTCGGCGCGGCAAGCCCGAGAACCTGAGAACCGCAGAACCCGACAACCCCACCCGCACTACAATTGTCAGTCTATGTCCACGACGCTGACGCGCGCCGACGTGACGCGGATCGCAGAGCTGGCCCGTCTCGAGCTCACCACCGACGAACTGGATCTGTTCACCCGCCAGCTCGGTGACATCCTGGGGTACGTCGAGCAGATCCGCGAGCTCGACACCTCGGGCGTCGCGCCCACGTCGCACGTCCTCAACCTCCCGGTCGAACGCCCCGACGTCATCGTCGAACCGCTGGCGCGGCCCGCGGCGCTGGCCAATGCGCCGGACGCTGCCCCCGAGGCCGGACTGTTCAAGGTGCCACGGGTCATCTGATGGGCGCCCACATCGAGCAGTCGGCCCGCGCCGTCGCGCGGGACGTCGCCACCGGTGCGCGCCCGGCCGCGGAGGTGTGCGAGGCGTTCCTCGACCGCATCCGCTCGGAGGAGCCGCGCATCTGCGCCTTCAACACCGTAGTGCACGAACGGGCCATGGCCCGGGCCACCGCCATCGATGCCGCGCGAACGGCAGGTCAGACGAGCCTCCGCGATCAGCCGCTGCTGGGCGTGCCGGTGGCCGTCAAGGACAACATGTGCACGACGGGCGTCCCCACCACCGCCTCGTCGCGCATCCTGCGCGGCTTCGTGCCGCCCTACTCCGCCACCGTCGTCACGCGGCTCGAAGCCGCGGGCGCGATCGTGATCGGCAAGACCAACCTGGACGAATTCGCGATGGGATCGTCCACCGAGAACTCCGCCGTTGGCCCGACGAAGAACCCGTGGGATGTCTCGCGAACGCCGGGCGGCAGCAGCGGCGGGTCGGCCGCGGCCGTGGCGGCGCGCATGGCACCGGTCGCGCTCGGGTCCGACACCGGCGGCTCCATTCGACAGCCAGCCGCGTTCTGTGGCCTGGTCGGCGTGAAGCCCACCTATGGGCGCGTGTCGAGGTACGGCTTGATGGCCTTCGCCTCGTCCCTGGATCAGATCGGCCCGTTCGCGCACACGGCCGAGGACGCCGCGCTGGTGCTGCAGGCCATCGCGGGCCACGACCCCCACGACGCCACCTCATCGACCGAGAGCGTGCCCGACTTTCTGTCCGGGCTCGACCGCGGCGTCGCCGGGCTGCGCATCGGAGTGCCGCGCGCCTTCGTGGGCGAGGGCGTGGACGCCTCGGTACAGCGCGCGTTTGCCGACGCGCTGGACCGCTGGCGGGCCGCTGGGGCACAGATAGTGGACGTCGAGCTTCCACACGCGCGGTATGCCATCCCGGTCTACTACCTCATCGCCACCGCGGAGGCGTCGTCCAACCTGGCGCGGTACGACGGCGTGCGTTACGGGCACCGCGCGACGCCCGGCCGGGACGATGGCTTGAAGAACATGTACGAGCGCACGCGCGACGAGGGGTTCGGCGCCGAGGTCAAGCGCCGCATCATGCTCGGCACCTATGTCCTCAGCGCGGGCTACTACGATGCCTATTACCTGAAGGCACAGCAGGTGCGCACGCTGCTCAGGCAGGACTACGAGCACGCCTTCGCGTCGTGCGACGTGGTCGCCATGCCCACCACCCCCACGCCGGCGTTCAAGCTCGGCGAGAAGACCGACGACCCGATTCAGATGTACCTGAGCGACGTCTTCACGGTGAGCGCGAACCTCACGGGCCTGCCCGCCATCAGCATCCCGGCCGGGCTCTCACCCGAACGGCTGCCCATCGGCGTCCAGCTCACGGGACGAATGTTCGACGAGGCGACGCTGTTCGCCGCCGCGCACGCCCTGGAGATCTAAGAGAGACCACGAAGGCATCACGAAGATCGTGCCCGTCGTGATGCCCTCGTGACTTCGTGGTTTCTCGTGACTTGATCAGAGCCTTGAGGCGATTGGCTGTAGGGCGGTCGTACTCGGTGGCGTGCAGCGGTGTGACGGCCACGCACCCCTGCGCGAGGGCCGCGACGTCGGTGGTGAGGTTCGCGTCCTGTTCGGGCTCGCGGTAGTCGTCCCAGAAATAACGGCGGCCACGCGGGTTCTTGTGCTCCACCCACGTCTCGTGGCCGGTCTCCATGCTCTGCGCCGCCACCCGCAGCCCTTTCGGCGTGCCCGTCGGCACGTTGACGTTCAGGAACACCCCCGCCGGCAGGCCGTTGCGCTTCACCATCGCGGCCACCTTTGGCGGTGAACGTCGCCGCCGCGGCGTAGTCGCTCCACCCGTTGGCGATGTCCATCGACGACGCGATGGACGGGATGCCCTGCATCGCCCCTTCCCGTGCCGCGCCGATTTCATCAGAGCCAGCACGCCGATCTTCACGCAGGTAGCCGGCGTGGCGGTCACGGAGCCTGGCCGGAGGCCGGGATGTGAAACAGGAGGAACGCGAGACAGACGAGCGCAGGGCGCACCAGATTGATGGCGCACCATCATACGGCGTGGGCTGCGCTACGCGACGGCGGGAGCTTTGCGGAAGAAGATGGCCCAGAGCATCAGGCCGAGCAGGATGAACGGCACGGCCGGGAGCAGCAGTGCGAACAGCGTGGCGACGACGCCGATGACGGCGACCGCGGCAAGGGCGATGAGGACCACCGGCAGCAGCACGGCGCCGGCCGCCATGCCGACCGCGCCCAGGGTGAGCCATACGGGAATCATCAGGGCCTTGAGCAGCAGCCGGAACGGCAGCAGGATGACCCAGAACACCAGCTTGAGGAGGAAGAAGACGAACCCGAGGACGGCCGCGACGGCGAGGCCGGCAGCCACGAGCCCACCGAAGACCAGCAGTTCGATCATCTCACTGAAGAAGACGAACCATGGCGGGCCCGGGTTCCGCTCGGCCCGTCCCCAATCAGCGGATGTCGAAGACGGCCTTGAAGTCGGGCAGCTGCCAGTCGACCAGGCCCCTACGGACCTCCTGCATCGCCACGCGCTCGGCCTTGATCTTCCGGGCGGTAGGCGCGCCGGGAACCGGGGGGACGGCGGGCGCCACCGGCTGCGACTCTTCGGGCTCGGCCGGCTCGAGGCGCGACTTCGCACCCCGACGAAGCTGCTTGGCACGCAGCGCCGAGACGTCCACGAACAGGAAGCGGCTCTCGATGGGAGGCGCCTTCCGGCGCTCGGCGGCCTGCTCGGATTCGGACTGGTCGTTCTGGGATTCCACGTCGGACATAGCAGACCAGTTTAGCACGGGGATTGCAGAACCTGACACCCGCCGGGCGGGGGGCCGCCCTGATGCGCCGGAGGATCAGGCACCGCCGCCGCCTCAGGCCCGCAGGACGGTCCAGGACTGCGATCGGGCGCATCTACGAGGCCGTCGCGGCCAGGAACGCGCCGATGAACCAGGAGACCAGGCTGACGATCAAGGCGCCAAAGAGGGCCGCCCAGAACGACGCGACGCTGAAGCCCGGCACCAGGGCCGCCGCCAGGGCGAACGCGGCGGCGTTGACGACGAAATAGAAGAGGCCCAGCGTGACCACGGTCAATGGCAGCGTGAGGATGGTCATGACGGGCCGGACGACCGCGTTCACGAAGCCGAGGACGAGCGCCCCGACGGCCAGGGCCACGCCGGACGAGAGGGTGACGCCTGGAATGAGGTAGGCTGCCGCGGCCAGGCCAATCGCCACGACCGCCCAATGGACGAGGAACAGGATCATGTGCCCTCCCAGCGTGCGATCAGACCTTCGGCGACCGCACCACGAATACCGGCCGCGTGCTGGCGGCCATCACCGCTTGCGCCACCGAGCCCAGCACCACCCGGCCCAGGGCCGATCGGCCCTGGGATCCCATCACGATGACATCCGCGCCGAAGCGCTCGGCTTCCTCGCAGATGCCTGGCGCCGCATCCGCCCGCTCGACGACGGCTGTCTCGACCGCGATGCCCAGGGGCCCGGCCTCGGGCGGAATCAGCTCGCGCAGGCGGCGCCCGCACGCCTGCACGTAGCGGCTGTGCCGGGCACTCGGCGCCAGCGTCGACTCGTACTCACTCGCGGAGACGGATCGGGGGGGCGTGACATGAACCAGGCGCACCGTCCCTCCCGATGGCGTCAGCCCGAAGGCATGTGCCACGGCGCGATTGCCCCGCGGCGAGAAGTCCGTGGTAACGAGCACCCGTCGGATGGCCGGCACTGGCGGAAGGCGCCTGCGCACTGCCTGGGCCGGCGCCGTCGCCACGCTCACGGGCGCCTGCCGCAGCACCCCGCGCGACACGGACGACCCCAGCAGCCGGGGCAACCCCTGGTACTGGTGCGTGCCGGTGATGATGAGGTCCGCGCGCGCCTCGCGCGCCATCTCGACGAGCGCGGCATCGGCCTTGCCACCTGCGGGCCGGATCATGACCCCCGCGGGCTCGTCGCCCAGCAGCGCCTGGGCGCGATCTCGTAGCGAGCGCTCAAGGGTTTCCTGGGCGGAGGACAGGCCGGACGCGGACCAGGGCGCATCCGGGTATCCCACGCGCGCCAGGTCGTCGGGCCAGCTGGCCTGGCCCACCGTGACCTCACAGGGCCCGGCCCGCCTCAACTCGCGCACGAGCTCGAAGGCGGCTTCCCCACTCACGGTGAAGTCGAACCCCACGAAAACCCTGAGCGGACGCACCCCGTCGAGCCATGCGCGGAAGGGGGCCGCGTCGCGGACCACGATCGTCGGCACGGGCGCCGACTCCGCTGTGCGTTCGGAGATACTGCCCAGATGGTGACGGCCGCCGCGGCGGCTGCCCATGGATGCCACGATGATCAGCCGAGCCGCCGTTGCGCGCGCGCGCGCCACCAGCACCTCGTCGGCGTGCCCGACGTGCACTTCGTCGACCACCGTCGCGCCGCGCGCCGCGAGTCGCGCGGCCTCGGCGCGCAGGTCGTCGCGCCTGGGTTTCACCAGCGCCTTGATGGCGCGCGAGAGGCGCGCGCCGCTCGCCGGCTCGGCGGCGTGGACGAGCAGCAGGGGACGCTCCAGGGTGGCCGCCAGGGACGCGGCCACGTCCGCGGCCTGCTGGGCCGGCCGCGTGAAGTCGGTGCCGCAGAGGATCACGTCTCGAAGTCGTGCGCTGGCGCTCATAGGTCCCTCAATCGATGCGTCCATCATCCTCGAAGCAGGTAGACCAGGGTGACGGCGACCGCGTAGACGCCGACGATCGCGCCGGTGTCCCATGCCACGACGAACCGCTTGGTCAAGGCCTTGTAGGTGAGTCCTGCCAGAAACAGCGCGTACATCATGACGACGGCCAGCACCGAGACCACGTGGCCGTCGCCCACCGACGCCAGCAGGGGCCCCTGGACATAGAACACGTCGTCCAGGCCGAGAATGAGCAGGTTGAAGAGGTTGCTGCCCAACACATTGGCAATGCCCAGGTCCACCGCGCCGATGCGCACAGCGGTCAGCGACACCACGATCTCGGGCAACGAGGTCGTGACCGCAATGAACAGGCTGCCGACGAACGCCTCGCCGAGCCCGGTCTCCTCCGCCAGCCGGGCGCCCAGCTGGGGCAGCAGAAGTGCAGCACCCACGACGAAGACGGCGGCACTCGCATAGCGCGTCACCGCCACGCGGGTCGGCACGTCCTCGTACTCCAGCTTCTCGGCCACTTCGGCCGTCTCGCGCGCGCGGCGCTGCCGCTCGTGCGTGAAGATGCCCCGCATGGACAGGAAGTAGAGCGTGATCAGGGCAGGCGTGGTGATGCCCACCCACCCGAGACGCGGCATCGCCATACCGCCAGCCAGGCCCATGCCCGCCACGGCGATGAGCAGCAGCCCCAGCGCAATCGACAGCACGTGCCCCTGGTGGGCGCGTGTGTTCAGCGGTTCGGGCTGTATCGCGTCCATCATCGACAGGATCAGCAGGTTGAACATGCAGCTGCCGAGCACGTCGCCCACGGCGATGTCGGGCAACGGGGCGAGCGCCGTGGCCCCGAAGCCGGTGAAGAGCTCCGGCAGGCTGGTGGTGGCCGCGAGCAGCACGACGCCGATCCAGCTGCGGCCAAGGCCGCTCTTCTCGCCAATCACGTCGCCGTAGCGCGCCAGCTGCGTGCCAGCGGCCACGATGACGAGGGCTGTCAACAGGAACAGGAACCAGGTCATGCCCCGCCTCGAGCGCGATGGTTCTTCCACACCAGGCGCGACCAGACCTCGGCCAGTCCCCACGACAGCAACGCGCCGCCACCGACCAGGGCCCAGAGTTCCGCCGGAAGCCCTGCGTTGCCGAGTAGCGCCGCGACGAACGGCACGCCGGCCGCGGCGATCTGGATGGCGATGCCGACAGCCACGGCCGCGAACAGGAACCGGTTGGGCAGCGGCTTCGTCCACGTGTGGCGCGACGGATAGGTGAGCAGCAGTTGGCCCACGGCCATGAAGTGGAACGCCACGGCGCGCGCAACGTCGGGCTCGTATCCAAGTCGCGGCACGAGGCCCAGGAGCCCCAGAGCCAGGAGCGCCTTCATCGTGCCCGCCCCGACGATGAACTGCACCGACGGGCGATCGAGCAATGGCGCATTCGGGGGCCGCGGAGGCTCGCGCATGACGCCCGGCGTGCGGTCGAAGGCCAGCGCCAGCGCCGGCAACCCGTCCGTGACCAGGTTGATCCAGAGAATCTGCGCGGCGGTGAGCGGCAGCAAGAGGCCGCCGGACGCGTCCCGCAGGCCGAGCACGAAGGCGAGCACGGCGCCGCCGGAGACGAGGAGCACTTCGGACAGGTTGGTGGAAAACAGGAAGCGCAGGAACTTCTGGATGTTCTCGTAGATCCCGCGCCCTTCCTCGATGGCCCCCACGATGGTGGCGAAGTTGTCGTCGAGCAGGACGAGATCCGACACCTCGCGACTCACGTCAGAGCCGCGCTCACCCATGGCGACACCGACGTCCGATCGCTTCAGCGCCGGGGCGTCGTTCACGCCGTCCCCGGTCATCGCCACGATCTCGCCCTGCGCCTGCAGCGCCTCCACGAGCCTCAGCTTCTGCTCCGGGCGCACGCGCGCGAAGACGTTCACCTCGGCCAGAGCCCGGGTGAGGGCCGCCCCTTCGAAGGCATCCAGGTCCTCGCCGATCAGCACGCGCACGCCTTCGATCCCGACCTTGTGCGCGATGGCGAGGGCCGTGGCGGGATGATCACCCGTGATCATGATCACGCGGATGCCGGCCGCCCGGGCCGTGGCGACCGCGGCGGGCACCTCGGCGCGCGGCGGATCCCAGAAGAGGACGAGGCCCAGTAACCGCAGTTCCTTCTCGGTCTCCCCCGGCGCCCATGCCAGGGCCAGCACGCGCACGCCTTCGTGCGCGTAGGCGTCCGCCTTCTCGCGCCACGACTCGCGCTCACCCGCTGAGAGCCCGCAGCGGTCGAGCAGCACCTCCGGCGCGCCCTTCAGGTAGCTCACCGGCTGGCCGTCGTCGACGACGGTGACGCGCGTGAATTTCCAGGCGCTGTCGAACGGCCGATCGGAGACCACCGCATGCGACCCGCGCACGGCCTCCACGTCGATGCCCTGCGCCGCCGCGTACCGGAGAAGGCCGACATCGAGCGGATCGCCGGCCCCGGTGGCCGGGTCGGCGTCGTTGGCGAGCACGATGGCCGAGAGCGCGCGACCGGGGTCCGGCGTATCGATGGACCTGACGTCCATGCGGCTCTCGGTCAACGTGCCGGTCTTGTCGGTGGCGATGACGGTGACGGACCCGAGCGCCTCGACCGCCGCCAGGCGGCGCACGACCGAACGCTGCCGTGCCATGCGTTCCACGCCGAGCGCGAGGGCCACCGTCAGCACGGCCGGCAGGCCCTCCGGGACGGCGGCCACCGCCAGCGCCACGGCAAAGATCAGCATCTCGCCCGCGCGTTCGACACCTTCGGCGAGGACGCCGAACAGCCCGAGCCCGGCGGCCAGCAGCAACACCCACCGCGCCACCTGCCGGCCGAGCTGATCCACCCGGCGCTCGAGAGGCGTCTTCGTGGCGACGATGTCACCGAGCAGGGTGGCGACGCGTCCCATCGCGCTCGTCGCGCCGGTCCGCGTCACCTCCAGGAACGTTCGGCCACGGACGAGCAACGTGCCGCTGAAGCCCTCGTCGCCGTCCACCTTGTCGATCGGCACCGACTCGCCGGTCAGCATCGCCTCGTCCAGCATCGCGCCGTGGGCGTCGCGCAGGTGTCCGTCTGCCGGCAACCGATCGCCTGCCTCCAGGCGCAGCCAGTCGCCCGGGACCACCTCGGTGCTTGGAACCCGGACGAGCTGGTCGTCGCGCAGCACCCACGCCTGGGCCCCCGCCATGGCCTTCAACCGCGCCAGGGCCGATTCGGACCGCCGCTCCTGATAGAGCCCCAGGGCGGCGTTCAAGAGCAGGATCGTGGCGATGGCTACGGCATCGATCGGCCAGCCGTGCCAGCCCTCGTAGGCCCACAGCCCCAGGTCGAACGCCAGCGCGAATATCAGGATGTAGATGAGCGGGCTCTCGAACTGCCGGAGGAACCGACGCCAGGTCGGCACCGGTGGTTGCTCGGGAAGGGCGTTCGGACCAGCCGTGAGGAGGAGGCTGGCCGCTTGTTCCGAGGAGAGTCCGGGCATGAGGCGACTGCGACCGCGGTGTCACTCCCGACTGTACCCGCGATGGCCCTCGCGGAACAGATCGAAGTGTGGATTTGTGTAGACAACGCATCGGCGGCAGGAGGAGGATAAGAATGGTCGGCGCTGCAGTCCCCCCTTCGCCCGGCCGCGTGCACTCACTCATCCTGTCGTGGAGGCCTCCATGGCCGTCAACTGGAACTCCCCCAAGCCCGCTGCCCCGTCGGCAGACCTGTTCGCGCGCGTGCCCAAGGCCCGTCCAGTCAAGGTGGACACACCCGCGACACCGGTGCCGGCACTCATCGAACAGGTGGCCCGCCGCGTGCGAGCCGAGTACATGGAGATGCCAGGCCTCTGCCTCACACGCGATCAAGCCCGGTGCCTCTGGGGGCTCGACGCCCCAGTGTGCGACCGCGTCCTGTCGCACCTGGTGGCGAGTGGTTTCCTCACCCTCACGGCCCACGCCACCTACGTCCGCGCGGATGGTGGCTAACCGGACGAAGGGTAAGACGAAGGGTAAGAAGTGAAAAAGCCCGGTCGATGCCGGGCTCTTTCACTGTCGGCGTGCGCACGCCGGTCTCTTCACTCTTCTCTTTACTCTTCTCTTTTCACTTCCCTGTTCGGCTGGCGCGGCACGCGCGCAAGCCGTCAGGCGGTCACTTCCACGTTGATGGACCGCGGCTTGGCTTCCTCGCGGAAGGGCAGGCGCACGGTGAGCACCCCGTTCTTGAACTCGGCGCCAATCTTCCCCGTGTCCACCGTCGTCGGCAGCGAGAACGATCGGCTGAAGCTGCCATAGGCCCGCTCGAGGCGGTGGTACTGCTCCTTCTTCACCTCGCTGTCGAGCTTGCGCTCGCCGGTCAGCGTGAGCGTGTTGTTCTCCACGGTCACCGAGACATCTTCCTTCCTCACGTCGGGCAACTCGGCCTTGAGAACCAGTTCCTTCCTCTCGTTCTCGAAGATGTCCACCGCCGGAACCCAGTTGCTGAGCACACCCTCTTCACGCGCGCCATAGGCGTCGCCGAACAGGCGGTTCACGCGGTCCTGCAGGACCGCCAGGTCACGGAACGGGTCGAATCGCGCAATCGCCATTGATCTCATCTCCTTACTTGGTCTCCGCGAACTCCGCATCCACCACTTCGGCGTCCGTGACGTCGGGGCCCGCCTGCGACGCGGGCCCGGATGCGGGCGGCGCCTGCTGCGCCTGGTAGAGCGCCTCGGCCGCGGCGTGCGAAGCCTGCTGCAGCTCGTCGCCCGCGCGGACGATGGCGTCCTTGTCATCGCCCTGGACCGCGGTGCGCGCGGCCTCGAGGGCAGCTTCCACGCGGCCTGTGAGCGCCGCGTCGAACTTGCTCTTGTCCTCGGTGAGGGTCTTCTCCACCGAGTAGACCAGCGCATCCACCTGGTTGCGCGCGTCGATGGTCTCGCGGCGCGCCTGGTCGTCGGCCGCGTGCGACTCGGCGTCCTTCACCATGCGGTCGACCTCGTCCTTGTTGAGGCCGCTCGACCCGCTGATGGTGATGGTCTGCTCCTTGCCCGTGGCCTTGTCCTTCGCCGCTACGTTGACGATGCCGTTCGCGTCGATGTCGAAGGTCACTTCGACTTGCGGCATCCCGCGCGGCGCCGGCGGCAGCCCCACCAGGTGGAAGCGGCCCAGCGTCCGGTTGTCGCGCGCGAACTGCCGCTCGCCCTGCAGCACGTGCACCTCGACCGACGTCTGGCTGTCGGCCGCCGTCGAGAAGATCTCGCTCTTCTTCGTCGGGATGGTGGTGTTGCGCGGGATGAGGGTCGTCATCACGCCGCCAAGCGTCTCGATACCGAGCGAGAGCGGCGTGACGTCCAGCAGGAGGAGGTCCTTGACCTCGCCCGCCAGGACGCCACCCTGGAGCGCCGCGCCAACGGCGACCACTTCATCAGGGTTGACTCCCTTGTGCGGCTCCTTGCCGAACAGTTCCTTCACGACCTGCTGCACGCGCGGCATGCGCGTGGAGCCGCCGACGAGCACCACCTCGTCGATGTCCGAGGGCTTCAGGCCCGCATCGGCGAGAGCCTGCTTCGCGGGCCCGAGCGTCCGCTGGACCAGTGGCTCGACCAGCTGCTCGAGGGTCGCGCGCGTGAGCTTCAGCGCGAAGTGCTTGGGGCCCGAGGCATCCGCCGTGATGAACGGCAGGTTCACCTCGGTCTCCATCACCGACGAGAGCTCGATCTTCGCCCTCTCGGCCGCTTCCTTCAGCCGCTGGAGCGCCATGCGGTCCTTGCCGAGGTCGATGCCCTCGGCCTTCTTGAACTCCGCGATGAGGTGCTCCATCACCGCCTGGTCGAAGTCGTCGCCGCCCAGGTGCGTGTCGCCGTTGGTGGACTTCACCTCCACCACGCCGCCGCCCACCTCGAGGATGGAGATGTCGAACGTGCCTCCGCCGAGGTCGTAGACGGCGATGGTCTCGTCCGACTTCTTGTCGAGGCCGTAGGCCAGCGCCGCCGCCGTGGGCTCGTTCACGATGCGCTGCACGTTGAGGCCGGCAATCTTGCCGGCGTCCTTGGTCGCCTGGCGCTGGGCGTCGTTGAAGTACGCGGGCACGGTGATCACCGCATCGGTGACCTTCTCGCCCAGGTAGTCCTCGGCGGCCTGCTTCAGCTTCGCCAGCACCATCGCGGAAATCTCGGGAGGCGAGTACTGCTTGCCGCGCACGTCAATCCAGGCGTCGCCGTTCGATGCCGCCGCCACCGTGTACGGCACGCGGCGGCTCTCTTCCGAGACCTCACTGAATTTCCGCCCCATGAATCGCTTCACCGAGAACACGGTGTTCTCGGGATTGGTCACGGCCTGGCGCTTGGCCACCTGGCCGACCAGGCGTTCACCATCCTTGGTGATGCCCACCACCGAGGGGGTCGTCCGCGCGCCCTCCTGGTTCACCACCACCGCGGGCTGGCCGTTTTCGATGACCGCCACCACCGAGTTCGTGGTGCCCAGGTCGATGCCGATCACTCTGCTCGTCGCCATTGAATTGCCTCGCCTCCGTATGATGAAAACAGAATAGGCATCAAATGAGTGTCTGTCAAGCAATAAATCTTAGCGTTAATAACTCATATTCACGTCAGCCGACGGCTTTGATGGCCAATGGGAGTAGTCCGCGGACGAGCTCTTGTCCCCCTACTTGACCTGGATGGTCTCCAGGTAGCGGGTCAATGCCGTGATGCGCTGCCGCACGCTGGTCTCGTCGCCCATCACGCGGAACGTGTTCCCCCACGTCGGCATGTCGGTGGAGCCGTGCGCGGGCACGACCGCGCCGAAGTCCAGCACCATCGCAATGCGCTGGGCGGGAAACTGCCCCTTGTTGGCGGCGGACAACCGAGTCAGGTCGGTCGGCTTCACCTTGAGGGTTGCCGCCACCGGACCATCGCCCAGGCCTTTCCGGCCATGACATGCGGCGCAGTAGCCGCGATACAAGCCCGCGCCCTCCTCAACAGGCCCGCGGGCGGCCGCTCCGGCCGGTGACGGACCTTGTGGCGCCGCCAGCGTGACGACGGCGGAGGTGGCCGCGAGCGCCACAGCCACGATCAATGAACTCATTTGGCGAACCAACATCGCACACCCCCGAATCGGCGCGCCGGTGACGGGAATCCGTCCGAGGGCGCGCCTCACAGCCTGTGGGTGCATAAACCCCGCCACGCCGCGCGCGACGCTGCGGACTTGCCGCCGCGGCCACCCGTTCACGGGTGTGCCCGGCGCGCTAGAATCGGGACGATGTCGTACATCGCCTCCCCGCACGACCCGCCCGACCTCGCTCACGAGGTCCGGCGCCTCTTCGAGGACCTGGCCCGCCGGCGGCCTGATCGTCGCCCGTTCGTCTCGGGCGAGTGCTCGCCCACCCTGGACGTGCTCGAAACGGAGGCCACCGTCGAGGTGCTCGTGGACGTGCCCGGCCTCGCGGCCGACGCGCTACGCGTCATGGTCAAGAACGGCGTGGTCCTGATCGTCGGCGAGAAAGAGCGGGCCGAACCCTCGCGGACGCCGACCAGCTACCACCTGGTCGAGCGGGACTTCGGACGTTTCGCACGCGCGGTGCGCATCCACACAGCGGTCGACACCGCGCGAGCCCGCGCGACGCTGGCCCACGGCGAGTTACGCATCGTGCTCCCGCGGATCGACGAACGACGCGGCCGCGAGATCATGGTGCCCGTGGAGCCCGGGGCCGAGGTTTGAAGCTCCTCTTCATCGGCGACATCGTCGGGCGGCCCGGCCGCGATCTGGTGAAGCGCGCCGTGCGGCCGCTAATCCGTGCCCACGCGATTGATCTGGTGGTGGCCAACGGCGAGAATGCGGCGGCGGGCGCGGGCATCACGCGCGACAACGCCGACGAGATCTTCAAAGCCGGCGTCAGCGTCATCACCGGCGGCAATCACATCTGGGACAAGAAGGAGATCATCGAGTACATCGATCGCGAGCCCCGCCTGCTGCGCCCCGCGAATTACCCGCCGGGCACACCCGGCCGCGGCGCCACGCTGGTACGCACTGACGCAGGCACCATGGTCGGCGTGCTGAGCGTGATGGGCCGTGTATTCCTCGCGACCATCGACGACCCCTTCGCCGTGGCCGACCGCGAGGTGGCGGCCCTCCGCGAACAGGGTGCCGACGTGATCCTCGTGGACATGCACGCGGAGACGACGTCCGAGAAGATCGCGCTCTGCTGGTGCCTCGACGGCCGCGTGACGGCGGTTATCGGCACCCACACCCACGTGCAGACCGCGGACGAGCGTATCCTGCCCGGCGGCACGGCCTGCCTCACCGACGCCGGTATGACCGGGCCGCACGACGGTGTCATCGGCATGGATCGCGCCGGGGTGCTCACGCGCTTCCGCACCGGCATGCCGGCACGGTTCGAGCCCGCCTCCGGCGACCCGCGCCTGAACGGCGCCATCGTGACCGCGGATCCTGCCACCGGCCGCGCCACCGCCATCGAACGCCTCAGCCTGAGCGCCGCCGACATCGACGCCCTCGCCGCCCCCGAAGAGGCCGCCGCGCGATGAGCCAGCTCCCCTTCGACGACTTGCCCCCGGCACTGTCGCCGCCGTCGCGCCCAACTGAGCGTGCGGCCCCCTCTCGGCCATCTGCGCCATCTGCGCCATCTGCGCCATCTGCGCCATCTGCGGCATCTGCGGCATCTGCGGCATCTGCGGCCCCTGCGCCATCTGCGGCCCCATCTGCGTCTGCGGCCCCCTCCACGTCTGTGTCGCGGCGGCGCGTCCTCTCCGTATCTGAGTTGTCGGCCCGCCTCCGCGGCGTCCTCGAGTCCGAGTTCGTCGACCTCTGGGTGGAGGGCGAAATCTCGAACGGCCGCGTCTGGAACTCGGGCCACTTCTACTTCACGCTGAAGGATGCTGGCGCCCAGGTGAAGGGCGTGGTGTTTCGCTCGGCGTTGCGGCTCCTCAAGTTCCGCCCCGAGGACGGGCTTCACGTGGTGGCGCGCGGGCGTATCAGCGTCTACGAGCCCAAGGGTGAGTACCAGCTGGTCTGCGAGCACCTGGAGCCGCAGGGGTACGGCCCACTGCAGCTGGCCTTCGAGCAGCTGAAGAAGAAGCTGGCCGCCGAGGGGCTCTTCGACGAGGCGCGGAAGCGTCCCCTGCCCGCGCTCCCGCGTCGCATCGGCATCGTCACATCCATCGACGGCGCGGCGCTCCGCGACATCGTGCGCGTGCTGCGCCGCCGGTACCCGAATGCGCACCTGGTCATCGCGCCCACCCGCGTGCAGGGCGACGGAGCGGCGGGCGACATCGCCCGCGCGCTGCGCCTGGTCAACCGCATCGAAGACGTGGACGTGATCATCGTGGGCCGCGGCGGCGGGGCGCTGGAGGATCTGTGGGCCTTCAACGAAGAGGCCGTGGCGCGTGCGATTGCCTGCTCTCCGGTCCCCGTCATTTCCGCGGTCGGCCACGAGACCGACTTCACCATTGCCGATTTCGCTGCGGACCTGCGCGCCCCCACGCCGTCGGCCGCCGCCGAACTCGTGGTGCGGAGGAAAGACGAGTTCCAGGCG
>DAIRFN010000006.1:25788-26971 GCA_036795065.1 Vicinamibacterales bacterium | reverse complement strand
CCCCGACCATCTCCGACCACAGCGTCAAGATGGGCGTGTTCTATGCCCAGGGTCGTCTCAAGGATGCCGCAAAGGCGATCAGGAAGTGGCGCGACGCTGATCACCTTCACCCTCGGAGGAAAGACGAGTTCCAGGCGCACATCGACCGGCTCGAGCAGCGACTCGGGGGGGCGGTTCGCGGCCGGCTCCGCCGAATGGAGTCGAGCCTGAACGGCCTGCTGGCGCGTCCGGGGTACGCAGGCCTGCCGGGACGGCTGGCGTGGCGCGCCCGGCACGTGTCTGAGCTCTCGGCCAGCCTGTCGGCCATCGCGCGCGAGGGCCTCGAACGCCGTCGGCGGCGCGTCGAGGGGCTCCGCCGGGGACTGGGACAGTTCGACCCACGCCATCGCCTGGGCCGGGTGCGCGCGACGTTGATCACCGGGCGCGGAAGGCTGGACGCGGTGATGGCCCGTCACCTGCACCGCCTGCAGTCGCGTTTCAGGGCCACGGCCGCGCGGCTCGATGGGCTGAGCCCGCTGGCCGTCCTGGGACGCGGTTACGCGGTGTGTTGGGACGGCGATCGCAAGAGGGTGGTGCGCGACGCAGGCTCCGTCTCGCCGGGCGACCCCATCCGCGTCACTCTCGAACGCGGCGAGATCCGGGCGCGGGTCACGGACTCGTAGGCCGCGATACAATCGAAGCGCGCGTCCATGGACCCCACCATCAAGGACTTCGAAGCCGCGATCGCGGAGCTCGAGGGCATCGTCAGGAAGCTCGAAGAAGGTGACCTGCCCCTCGAGACCTCGCTCGAGCTGTACGAGCGCGGCGTGACGCTCTCACGCTACTGCCACGGCCGGCTGGAAGCGGCCGAGCGCCGCATCGAGGTGCTCAACGAGCGGGGCGAGGCACGCCCTGCGTCGCCGGCGCTCGGGCTGGATCGCGACGACGAGGCCTAGCCGCACGGTGACGCTGGCCAATTACCTCGAGGCGCGCCGCGCGGATGTCGAGGCCGCGCTCATCGAGGCGCTGCCCGCGCCTCCCC
Source organism: Vicinamibacterales bacterium (assembly GCA_036795065.1). Taxonomy (GTDB): domain Bacteria; phylum Acidobacteriota; class Vicinamibacteria; order Vicinamibacterales; family UBA2999; genus VFZN01. The sequence continues at coordinate 25,950 of DAIRFN010000006.1, read as the reverse complement.
GTTGCCCCCCCATCATCTTCGAGGCCATGCGCTACTCGCTGCTCGGCGGGGGCAAGCGCCTCAGGCCCATCCTGGTGCTGGCCGGCTGCGAGGCCGTGCGGCCGGGATCCTCCGCCACCGTGAACGCGCTCGCCATGCCGGCCGCGTGCGCCGTGGAGATGA
>DAIRFN010000006.1:0-25778 GCA_036795065.1 Vicinamibacterales bacterium | reverse complement strand
AGCGGATCAGGCCGGTCCTGGCCCTGGCGACCGCGCGTGCGCTCGGCGCCGAGCCGGCCCGCTACCTGCCGGCGGCGGCGGCGATCGAGCTGATCCACACCTACTCGCTCATCCATGACGACCTGCCGGCGATGGACGACGACTCGCTGCGGCGCGGACGGCCCACATCGCACGTCGTGTACGGCCAGGGCATGGCCATCCTGGCGGGCGACGGGTTGCAGGCGGAGGCATTTGCGCTGCTGGCGCGTCGCCCGGAGACCACCGACCACGACCTGGCGTCGCGCAAGCTGCGGGCGCTCGAGGTGATCGCCGAAGCGGCGGGCGCGGCCGGCATGGTAGGGGGCCAGGCTCTCGATCTCGACGCCGCCCCCTCGCGCCGTCACCCCGGTGGGACAGGTGAAGGCCAGGCGCGTCCGATGATGGATGCTGCCGCGCTCACCGATATGCACGCGCGCAAGACCGGTGCCCTGATCCGCGCATCGGTGCTGGCGGGTGCCATCATGGGCGGCGCGGACACCCGCGTGCTGCAGGCGCTGGATCGCTACGCTCGCGAGATCGGCCTCGCCTTCCAGATCGTGGACGACATCCTCGATGTGGAGGGCGCCTCCGCCGATCTCGGCAAGACAGCCGGCAAGGATGCGGCGTCGGGCAAGCCCACGTACGTGGCGCTGTACGGGCTGGACGAGTCGAAGGCCCGTGCGGCCCGGTGCCTCTGGCAGGCCGAGGCCGCGCTCGCCGAGGTCGGGTTGACCGGCACGCCCCTCGCGGGCATCGCGCGCTGGATCGTCGAGCGGCGGACATGACCACGCGCATGCGGCTCGATGCCCTGCTGGTACAGAAGGGGCTGGTCGAGTCCCGCGAGAAGGCCCGCGCGCTCATCCTGGCCGGCCAGGTGGACGTGAACGGCCGCGGCGCGCAGAAGGCCGGTACGATGGTGGACGTCGCCTCCGATGTCCGCGTCATGGGCCCCGAACATCCCTGGGCGAGCCGCGGCGGCATCAAGCTCGCGCACGCCCTCGACGCGTTCGGCATCGACGTCACAGGCGCCCTGGCTCTCGACATCGGCGCGTCCACCGGTGGCTTCACCGATGTGTTGCTGCAGCGGGGCGCACGGCGGGTCATCGCCCTCGACGTCGGACACGGGCAGCTGCACTGGAAGCTCCGCACCGATTCGCGCGTCACGGTCATCGAGGGCGCGAACGCGCGGCACCTGATGCGGGCCGATCTGCCCGACATCGGCGAGGGCGTCGACTTCGTCTCCATCGACGTCTCGTTCATCTCGCTCGCGCTCATCTTCCCGGTGCTGCCGGCACTCCTGGCGCCTGGCGCCCGCATCGTGGCGCTGGTCAAGCCGCAGTTCGAGGCGGGACGGCGCGACGTGGGGAAGAAGGGCGTCGTGTCCGACCCCGCCGTGCACCACCGTGTCGTCGCGGAGGTGACCGCCGCGGCGGCTGCAGTAGGATTGGAGCGGCTTGCGCTCGTCGACTCGCCCATCACCGGCGCGCAAGGCAACCAGGAGTTCCTGATGCTCCTCGAGGCACGCCCGTGAGAATCGGCATCGTCACCAAGCCGGAGCTGCCCGACGCCGCCGAGACCCTGGTGGCGCTCGAGTCGTGGCTCTCCGCGCGGGGCGTGGACGCGTGCTGGTCGCCCGACGCGGCGGCCGCGCTGCCGCCGTATCGTGGACCGCGACCGGCTGCCTGCGGAGGTGGACCTGGTGCTGGTGCTCGGCGGAGACGGCACGCTGCTGGCCATGGCCAATCGCATCGCGGCCGCCGAGCGCGACATCCCCATCCTCGGCGTCAACTTCGGCTCGCTCGGTTTCCTCACCGAGATCACGAGGCCCGAGCTGTTCGCGTCGCTCCAGGCCGTCATCGGCGGCGAGGCGACACACGACGAGCGCATGATGCTGCGGGCCACCGTGGCGGGGGACCCGCAGCCCCTCATCGCCCTCAACGACGTGGTCTTCACGCGCACGGCGCTCTCGCGCATGGTGGACGTGTCGGTCTGGGTCGGCGACCAGTTCCTGACCACCGTGAAGGCGGATGGCCTCATCGTTGCCAGCCCCACCGGATCAACCGCCTACAACCTCTCGGCCGGCGGCCCGATTGTCCACCCGGCCATGGATGCGCTGGTCATCACGCCCATCGCTCCGCACGCGCTGACGAATCGCCCGATCGTCATTCCCGCAGAACGCGACGTCCGCGTGGTGGCCACCGGTACCAATGCGGGCGACGAGATCTACGTCACGTTCGACGGGCAGACCGGTTTCCCGCTGGGTCCCGACCGCGCCGTCACCATCTCGCGCGCGCCCCGGGCCCTTCGCCTCGTGCGCGCCTCGAACCGAAGTTACTTCGAGGTGCTCAGGCAGAAGCTGCGGTGGAACGAGCGGTAGATCGGATCGGGAGTCGGGAATCGGGAGTCGGGAGTCGCGGGAGTCGGGACCGCGAGCCGGCTCGCCGGATCGATCGCGGGCGGACGGGTCAGGTCGGGCGGCTTCCTCGCGCGTCACGCGGTGGAGCGCGAGCGCACGAAGGGCTCGCTCGGTGGCTCGTACCGGGCGCGGATGACCTGGCTGATCGCCTCTGCGGCCTCCCTCGCGCTCTGGCCGTTCTCGGCCCGCTCCTCGATACTCCGTACCCGGGCGGCCAGCGGGCCATCACGAAAGACGTGCTCGATCCACCGGGAAAGATCGTGGCGCTGCAGGTGCCCCTGCAGCACCGCGGGCGGCTGGGTGTCGAGCAGCGACATGAATTCTTTCATCGAGCGCGCGCGCGGCCGTGCCCGCGCACCCTCACCGAAGACGAACGCCTGCGCATCCGCGATGGCCATGTCGAGATACTTGGACCGGTGCCGCACGTGCTCGGTCAGCCGCGGCGCCACCGTGAACCGCACCACCTCGCCGTGCGCTTCGTCCGCGCCCGGAAGCAGAGCCGCCTCGTCTGGCGCCAGGCGCGCCAGCATCGATCCCGAAAGCGGCCGGACCGACGCCGGGCAGCACATGCCCCCGAGGGTCTCCACTTCCTGCGCGTCCGACTCGCGGCACATGATGGCCACCGTGTCCTGGGGAAGGCGCGCGTCGGGCGAGATGGTCGAGAGCCTGTAGGTGACAATGATGTAGCCGGCCAGTTCCGGGTCGATCAAGTGGTTGGACCCCTCGGGCCCCAGGAAGTAGTGAGCCTCGTCGAGCAGGATCTTGTGCGGCAGCCCGGTGCGGCGGCGCAGCGTGTTCAACAGCGGCAGGACGCCGCGCACGTAGGTCACCTTGTCCCGATGCGGGGTTTTGCTGAGGTCGATGACGACGCTCACGTCGGGATACTCGAGCGTGCGCATCAGCTCGCGCGCGGTGGGCAGCGCATCCTCCCCGCCGAGCACCACGACACCAGGCAGGGTCCGGAGCGAGACGTAGTCCCCTTCGGGATCGATGGCGCAGAGGCAGTAGCCCTGGAGCACGAGCTGCTCGCACAGCAACCCCGCCAGCGCGGACTTCCCGGACCCAGGCTCTCCGCCGATGAGGATGGTCCGCCCACGGAGGGCCAGACGCACGGGCGCCCCCCTGCGGGTGTGGCCCAGCAGCATCGAGCGCCGCCCCATCTGCGCGGCTGAGAGGCGGGTCTGTCGGGACGTGCGATCGAGGTATTGCGCGACCGCGTCGGGCCCGCGGCCCTCGATGACCTCGTCGGCCACCGCCATCAGGGCCGGGCTGCCCCAGCCCACCGCAACGCCTACCTCGCACGCATCGAGCATGTCGTGGTCGTTCTCGGCGTCGCCGATGGCAATGGTGTTGTGCAGGGACACGCGGATGGACCGCAGCGCTTCGCGCAGGCCGGTGGACTTGGCCACGGCTGGCGGCAGCACCATGAGGCGCCCGCGATTGAAGGCCAGCACCAGCGGCAGCTGCAGGTGGCGCAGGATGTCGAGCACGACCGGCGCGGTGCCGGCGTCGGTCTCGACGATCGACGAGCCCACCACGAACGGCACATTCCGGCTCTTCAGCTCGTCGAGAAACGCCGGCGTCGGCGGATGCGACAGCACGGCCCGACGCCCGCGAGCGGGGAACTCCAGCACCGCGCCATTCTCGCCGACAATCGCATCGAACATCTTCAGCTCGCCGGCGCACGCGTGCAGGTCGTCCAGGCGACGGCCGGTCGCCATCACCATCACGAGCCCGCGACGCCGCGCGTCGGCGATGGCGTCGGCCACGTTCGGCGGCAGGCGGCCGTTGAACGTGAGCGTGCCGTCGAAGTCCAGGGCAAATGCCGATAGCTTCACGGGGGGGCCCCGTTCGTTTCAGGCCGGCAGGGCCGGCGCCAGCGCGTCGGGCTGGACGAAGTCACGTTCGGGCGACCGCACGGTCAGCACCGGACACGGCGCCCGGCGCACCACGCGTTCCGCCACGCTGCCCATCAGCAGGTGCTCGATGGCCCCGCGGCCATGTGTGCCCATGACAATGAGGTCGATGTGATTGGCTTGCGCGTACTCGAGGATGTCCGAGGCCGCGGCCGGCGCCTGGCGAACCACCTCGACCACTGGCAGCGTCTTGCGATCGTCGTCGGCGAGGGCGGCGGCCATCTGGCGCTGGCCCACCTCCATCAGCCCCTTCTCCACCTGCTGGACGGCAGGCATCGGCACCTCGGCCCCGCCCGGGAGCATCACGCTCTCCACCGAGTGCAGCACGTGCAGGGTGGCGCCGAACTGCCTGGCGAAGTGCCGGCCGTACACGAGGGCCACTTGCGAGGGTGGGCCGAAGTCCGTGGGAACCAGGATGTTCTTGAGCGCGATCATCAGCGTGTCCTCCATCCGCGGCCGACACCCGAGCGGAGAGTGCCTCCGCAAGGCGGATGCCGGCCCGGCTCAAACAGCGTCTACACGCAAACACGGCCACGACCGCGCGCTGACGGCAAACCGGCGCACCGCAACTGGCTGCTGCCGGATTCCCGTCCCGTCTCCCAGGCCACGGGCCCGGCTACCAGGCCCCGCCCGAGCCGTGCTGCTTGCGGTGCGGAACCCGCTTCTTCAGGATGGGCCGGGCCGCGCGCGTCGGTTTCCGGCCGGCGCCCCGCCCCACCAGGTCGAGCAGATCGCTCACCGTGACGATGCCAACGACCTTGCCGCGCTGCGTGACGACCAGCGAGCCGATCGCTCGACCCCGCATGAGGTTGGCGGCGCGGGTCATCAGCACGTTGGGACCCACGGTGACGACGTGGGTCTGCATCACGGCGCCGACGTTCTTGCCGCCGCGACGTCCCGTGGTGACCTCTTCCGGCAGATCGCGCGCGGAGACCAGGCCTTCGAGGACGCCGTCGCGCATCACCACCAGGTGGTGAATGCCTTTCGAGCGCATGAGTTGCGCGGCCGTCGCCGCAGGCGTCTGCGGCTCAACGGTCGCGATGTTCTCGCTCATTACCTCAAATACCCTCATGACTGCCTCCCTGGCGTCTCTCTGCCACCGCTAGGTACGGTGCAAACCGTCTGCCAGCCCACCCGGTGGGTGGTCCGCCCTATCGTGACCGGCGCTCGCGGAAGTACCGCACCTGCCACTCCTGCACATTGCGGTTGTGCTCGGCCAGCGTGTCGGCGAACACATGTGAGCCGTCGTTGCGGCTGACAAAATACAGGTGCCGGACGTCGGCCGGGCGAATTGTCGCTTCGATGGAGGCCAGGCCCGGCGACGCGATGGGGCCCGGTGGCAGTCCGGCGTAGCGATAGGTGTTGTAGGGCGAGTCGAACTGCAGGTCGTCCCTCGAGAGGTTGCCGTCGTACCGACCCGCCTGCCGCAGCGCGTAGATCACGGTCGGATCGGCCTGCATGCTCATCCCAATCGCCATGCGGTTCCGGTACACGGCGGCCACCAGGGGCCGCTCCTCGGGGCGCGCGGTCTCCTTCTCGACCAGCGACGCCAGCGTCACCACCTGTCGCGTCGTCAGACCCGCCCGCGCGGCCTCGGCCTGCAACCCGTCGGTGTAGAGCTTGCGGAAGAGGCCCACCATCTGCGCCACCAGTTCGTCGGCGCTGGTGCCCCTCGGCAAGGCGTACGTTTCGGGGAACAGGTAGCCCTCGAGGTCTCGCGCCGCTTGATCGAGATCCGCGATGAGCGCCCGGTTCTTCGCCGCCCGCTCGAACTCCGCGGCCGGCCCGAACCCGCGCTCCTCGAACACGGCGGCCATCTCGGCGATCAGCAGGCCTTCGCGAAAGGTGACGAGGCGCTTGTAGACGTCGCCGCGCGTCAGTCGATCGACGACCTCCACCGCGCTCAGCGGACGATCGAATCGGTATTCACCCGCCTTCAGGTCGCGGGCGCGGCCGGTTACCCACAACGCGGCGCGGAAGGTGTTGGCGTCCCGCACCACGCCTGCCTCGGCGAGCCGGGCGCCGATGCCGATCGCGCCGGTGCCAGTTGGGATGTCCACGAACTGCTCGGGGCTCTCGAAGCCGCGAAACGGCTCGTGCACGCGTGCGTACACCATCCACGCGGCGCCGGCGGCGGCGACACCGAGGACCAAGACGAGAATCAAGAGTCGCTTGACGACACGCATGGGTCAGGATCGGTGATCGAGATAGTCCTGCAGGATGACGGCGGCAGCGGCCGCGTCGAGTTTCTTCTTCCGCGCGCGCCAGTCGCGTTCGCCGCGTTCGGTGAGGCGCAGCTCGGCCTCGAGGCTCGACAGCCGCTCGTCCTGCAGCACGACGCGCACGCCCGTTCGCGCCTCGAGCGCCCGCGCGAACACCTCGACGCGCGGCGTCTGGTCGTTGGGCGTGCCATCGAGGCGACGCGGCCAACCCACCACCACCGCATCGAGCCCATCGTCTTCGGCGCGGAGGCGTTCCACGCTGTCGGCGATCGTCCGCAGGGTTTCGGCTTCCGAGGGCGTCCGCTCGACCAGCCGCCACGGCGACGCCAGCGTGCCGGTGGCATCGCTCAGCGCGAGGCCGATGCGGCGCGCACCGTAGTCGATGCCCAGCACCCTCACCTGGCCAGTATAAGATGCGCGGCGTGCGGAGCTTATGCCTGGCCGCGGCCCTGCTGGCCGCCGTGGCGTGCGCGCCGACGCCGGGCACGACCACAGCACGGCTGGTCGTCCTCGCGGTGGACGGCATGGACCCCGAGATCACGGAGCGGCTGATCCGGCAGGGCCGCACGCCTCAACTCGCCGAACTGGCCCGCGTGTCGGGCGTGACGCGCGTCCTCTCCACGGCCGGCGCCGAGCCGGCCTCGGCGTGGGCCTCGTTCGCCACGGGAGTCAATGCGGGCAGGCACGGCATCTTCGATCTCGTCGCGCCCGACCCGGTGACGGGCCGGCCACAGGCCGCGACACTCGAGCCGCGCGCGTCTGCACGGTGGCTGGGACGCTGGTGGTCCGAAGGCGCGGCGTATCGTCCCGTGCTCGAAGCCGAGCCGTTCTGGACACGCCTCGGACGCTCCGGGGCGCGTGCGCGTGTCCTGTTCGTGCCCGGCACCTTTCCTCCCGAAGATGTCCCGGGTGGCACGCTCATCGCCGGCACCCCGTTACCGGATTGGGGCGGCGGCTTCGGCTCCGGCTACACGTGGCTGGCCTCCGACGTACCGCCCGGGCAGGCAGGGCCGACACGCTATGGCGGGCGGGTCGAACGCCTCACTTTCTCGCGCAACATCGCGCGGGCCACGCTCGTCGGTATCCGCGCACCCGAACGGGTCGATCTGCCGCTCACCATCACGTGGAATCCCGAGGAGCGCAGCGCCAACATCGACCTCGGCGATCAGTCCGTGTACCTCGCCGAAGGACAACGCAGCCGGTGGCTCGAGATCTCGGTCCGCTTGAACCTGCTGACACGAATCCGCGGACTGGTGCAGTTGCACCTCGTGAAGGCCGGCAACGACGTGCAGGTCTACGTGTCGCCCATCCAGTGGCACCCCGACGCGCCACCGTCCAGTATTTCTTCGCCCGCTGCGGCAGCCGGGAGGTTGTTCGATCGCCTGGGCCCGTATCGGACGCTGGTGTGGCCCGAGGCCGGGTGGGCACTGGCGGATGGATGGCTGTCGGAGGCCTCGTTCCTTGCGGCGCAGGACGACACCTTCTCCGATCGGGCCGAGGCGCTGTTGAACCGCGTGGACTCGGCGGACTGGAACGTGATCGTGGCCGGCATCGAGAGCCTCGACACGACGGGACGGCTGATGTGGCGCTTCATCGACCCCGGCCACGCCGCCCACGACAGCGCGCTGGCGCCGAAGTTCGGGGACGCCATCGACGGCATGTACATGCGTCTCGACGACCTCGTGGGGCAGATCCGTGCGCGCCTGCCCGAGGGCGCCGCCCTCGCCGTGGTGTCGCCGTACGGCCTCTACACGGCGCGGCACGTGGTGGACCTGAACCGGTGGCTGGCCAACGAAGCGCTGCTCGCCTGGCACGCTCCGCCCAGTCCCGTCACGCTGGCCGCGTTGGCCGACCCCTCCGTGTGGGACGACACGATCGACTGGACGAGGACGACGGCGCGGGCGATGGGGGCCGGGCACATCTACATCAACGTGCGCGGGCGGAACCCGGGCGGGATTGTCGAGCCGGGCGCGGCTTACGATGCCGTAGTGCAGCAGCTACGCGAGCGGCTCGAGTTGCTGACCGATCCCATCTCGGGACGGCGGGTCGTCGCGCGCGTGCGCGTCGGCCGCGAGCTGTTCGAAGGCCCGCAGGCCGCCCGGGCGCCGGACCTGGTGGTCACTTTCTCGCCCGGCTATCGCGTGAGCTGGGACAGCATGCTGGGGGGCGCCGCGTCGGTCGTCATCGAGCGCAACCGCGAGCGGTGGAGCGCGGAACACGCCTCGGTTGACGAACGCACCGTGCCAGGCGTGTGGCTCTCGTCGGTGGCCCTGTCGGCCTCGGAAATCGGACTGCTCGACGTCGCCCCGACGATCCTGGAGTACTTTGGCCAGGCACGACCCGAGGGACTCGACGGTGTGTCGCGCCTGGCTGCCCCAAAGCCGCGTCCGCCCGGTTAGCTCGCCGCCGCCACCGCGCCGGCCAGGAAATCGCGAAGGTAGAAGGCCACGACGGCGCCGCTGGCGACAAGGGCGAGCATGCGCACGACCGCGTGACTGGTCCCCAGCACGCGCTGGGTGATGATCTGCACAGGCTGCCACTCGATGAAGAACACCAGATACGAGAGTGCCATGCCGACCGGGATCCCGAGCCGCGGGACGAGCAGCATCGGCAGGATGGTCAGGGTGAACACCCCTCCGAGCCAGGTACTGACCGTCAGCCAGAGCAGTTCTGCCCGGGTAATGGTCACCGGGGCCGATTTCGGGGGCGTCTCCATCAACCGATCTTACAATTGCGGCACGATGCGTCGGCGCATTCTGGTTGTCGGCCTGGCCGCCCTGGTAACGGCAGGTGGTGGCACGACCCCGGCTGTCGGGCAGGCGCCAGCTGCGGGCCAGGCTGTCGAGGGTGGGCAGGCGCCGGCGGCCGGGGCGAGGGCCCTGGCCGCTCGGGCGGCCGAGCGGATCCGGACCCTGCAGAAGGAGGCCGACGAACTGGCGGCCCGCGCGCGGACGCTCTTCAACGATCTCCGCAAGCTCGAATTGGAACGCGCGATTGCGCAGGAACAGGTGGCTGCCGCGGACGCTCAGTTGGTGCAGGTCACCGCGGACCGGGACGCCGCCGCCCGGCGCGTCGAGGACCTCGAGGCCGAGCGTGTCGCCAACACGCCGGGCCTGGAAGAGCGGCTGGTGTCCATCTACAAGCGCGGTCGCGGTGGGTACGCGCGGCTGCTGCTCTCCTCGGACGACCCGCGCGCGTTCGGCCGTTTGACGCGCGGTGTCGCCGCCATTGCCACGCTCGACCGTGTCCGCGTTGACACGCACCGGCGGACCCTCGCGGCCGAACGGACCGCCCTGGCCGACCTGGAGGCGCGACGGACCGAGGTCGCCAGCCTGCAACAGACGGCTGCCGAGGCGCGGGCCGCGCTGGACAAGACCGTAAAGGCCCGGAACGCCGCCATCGACGCGCTCGACGCGCGCCGCGACCTCGCGGCCCAGTATGTCGCCGAGCTGCAGCAGGCGCAGGCGGCGCTGCAGCAGGCAGTCGGCACGCTGGGCGAGACGCCCGCGGACCTGCCCTTCGAACCGTTTCGGGGCACCCTCGACTGGCCCCTGAAGGGACGCGTCGCCTCCCGTTTCGGGCGCAGCATCGACAGCCGATTCGGCACAGCGATCGTCCGAAACGGTATCGAGATCACGGCGGAGGAGGGGACCCAGGTTCGGGCCGTGCACGGCGGCCGGGTGGCCTATGCGGCGCCCTTCGCCGGCTTTGGCACGCTGGTCATCGTCGATCACGGCTCAGGTTCGTTCACGCTCTACGGGCACCTGGGCGAAGCTCTGGTGCAGCGGGACACGCGGATTTCTCGCGGGGGCGTCGTTGGCCGGGTCGGACTGGCGCCGGCGGGCACCGCTGCGCTCTATTTCGAGGTGCGCGTCGACGGCCGGCCCGTCGATCCCCTACAATGGCTCAGGAGCTCACCATGAACCGACGCGGCCGCCTCATCGTGCTCGCTCTGTCCATCCCCATCGTCGTGTTTGCGGCGGTTGGCGGCTTCATGAGCAGGGCCATGGCGGCGCGGGAGGAGAGCTACCAGCACCTCCGCATCTTCGAGGACGTCGTCACCCTCATCTCCAACAACTACGTCGAGGACGTCGACGTGAACAAGGTCATGCACGGGGCCATGCACGGCCTGGCCGACGGCCTGGACCCCGATACGGCGTACCTGGACGTCACGCAGGTGCAGGCATTCGAGAAGAACGACGGGCTGCCCGAGGGCCAGACCGGGCTCGAGCTCACCCGACAGTATTACCTGCGCGTCATCTCGGCGCGGGACGGGTCGCCGGCGGCGCGTGCCGGCCTGCAGCCCGGTGATTACATCAGGGCCATCGACGGCCAGTCGACGCGCGACACGTCGGTCTTCGAGGGCGCGCGGATCCTCCGTGGAAAGCCGGGGACCAGCGTGCGCCTGACCGTGCTTCGTGGCAACGCGGCAGAGCCGCATGAGATCGACCTGACCCGCGAGACACTGCCTGCCCTGACCGTGAAGGGGCGCATGGCCGCGCCCGGCACCGGATATCTGCGCGTGCCCGAGTTCGGGCGCGCCACCGCAGCGCAGATTCGGACCGAAGGCGCCGCGCTGCAGAAGGCGGGTGCCACGCGGCTGGTCATCGACGTGCGCGGCAACGCGTTCGGCGACACGGAGACAGGCCTCGAGGCCGCGCGCGTCTTTGTGTCGGACGGCACGCTCGCCTTCCGCCAGGATCGCGGCAAGGACAAGGAACCGATTGCCGCGGCCAGCGGCGACGGCGCGCTGACGCTGCCGGCCGTGGTGCTCACCGACAACGGCACCGCGGGGGCGGCCGAGCTCTTCGCCGGCGCCCTCCAGGGCAACCGCCGCGCGCAGATCGTGGGCGAGCGCACGCCGGGCCGCGCCGGGAAGCAGAAACTGGTGAAGCTGCCCGATGGCAGTGGCCTGCTGCTCACCCACCTCTATTACCTCCTGCCCGGCGGCGGCGCGATCAACGAAAAGGGGCTCGTGCCCGACATCGCAGTGGAACAGCCCACGATTGAGTTCGGCCAGCCACCGCCCGCCACCGATGCCATCCTCGAGAAGGCGCTCGAGACCATCGCCGAGAAGAAGGCGGCGTAAGGGCGTCTGCTATACTTGCGGTTCCGGCACGCCGGTACGCCAGACGGTTTAGGCGCGTAGCTCAGTTGGTTAGAGCGCCTGCTTGACACGCAGGAGGTCGGCAGTTCGAGTCTGCCCGTGCCTACCAACCTTCGCTCACGATTCAGGCGAAGGTTGCCCACCGAAGCGCATGGCGCGAAGGTGGGCTGCACCTCGCCGGCAGCCCGACATCATCTCCATGTCTCAGATCACCGTCACGCTCCCGGACGGCTCCCAGAAGCAGGTGGAGTCCGGATCCCCCGTCCTGTCCATCGCCGCCGGCATTTCGCCCCGCCTCGCCGATGCCGCGCTGGCCGCTTTCGTCGGCGACCGCATGGTGGACCTGAGTTACCCGCTCACCGAGGACGCCACCGTCCGCATCGTCACGACCAAGAGCCCCGAGGCGCTCGAGCTCTATCGACACTCCACGGCCCACCTGCTCGCCGCGGCCGTCACCGCGCTCTTCCCGAAGGTGCAGTGCGGCATCGGGCCGCCCATCGACGAGGGCTTCTTCTACGACTTCGTCGTCGAACGCCCGTTCGTGCCCGAGGACCTCGCCGCCATCGAGGCGAAGATGCGCGAGATGGCGGCGGCCGACCTGGCGTACGAGCGCCAGATGTGGCCGCGCGACGAGGCCATCGACTTCTTCCGGAAGCGCGGCGAGCCCCTGAAGGTGCAGCTCATCGAAGAGAAGACGGCCGGGCAGTCGCACGTGTCGTGCTACACCATCAGGGATCGCGACACCTTCGTGGACTTCTGCGTCGGGCCGCACGTCCCCAGCACCGGCAAGCTCAAGGCCTTCAAGCTGACGACGACGTCGAACGCCTACTGGAAGGGCGACGCCCACAATCAGCCCATGCAGCGCGTCTACGGCACGGCGTTCTTCTCGCAGAAGGAGCTGGACGAGCACGTCGCACGCCTCGAGGAAGCGAAGAAGCGGGATCACCGCCGTCTGGGCAAGGAGCTCGGCCTCTTCACGTTTCACCCCTGGGCGCCGGGGGCGACCTTCTGGCTGGCCAAGGGCGCCACGCTCTACAACACGCTCGCCGACTACATGCGCGAGGTCCTGATCCCGGCGGGTTATGTCGAGGTCAAGACGCCAATCGTCTACAACCGGGCACTGTGGGAGACGTCCGGGCACTGGTCGCACTACCGCGAGAACATGTTCCTCGTCGAGTCGAAGGACGGCGAGGAGATGGGCCTGAAGGCCATGAACTGCCCCGGCCACTTCCTGCTGTTTGCGAGCCAGATGCACAGCTACAAGGAGCTGCCGGTCCGCTACCACGAGCAGACCCCGCTCCACCGCAACGAAGCGTCCGGGGTGCTGGGCGGGCTCACGCGCGTTCGCCAGTTCTCGCAGGACGATGGGCACTGTTTCGTGGCCGAGGACCAGATCGCCGCCGAAGTCGAGGCCCTGTTGAGGCTCATCCAGCGGGTCTATCGCGACGTCGGCATGGAGTACTCGGCAAAGCTCTCGACCCGTCCGGAGCAGTTCCTGGGCGAGGTATCGACGTGGGACCACGCCGAGGCCGCGTTGCGCCAGGCCCTCGACCAGGCCGAGCAGCCCTATGTCCTCAATGCCGGCGACGGCGCCTTCTACGGCCCGAAGATCGATTTCGACATCACTGACGCCCTCGGCCGCAAGTGGCAGTGCGGCACGATCCAGCTCGACTACCAGATGCCCCAGCGCTTCGACCTGAAGTACGTCGGAGCGGACAACGCCGAGCACCGGCCGGTGGTGATTCACCGGGCAATCTTCGGCAGTTTCGAGCGGTTCATCGCCATCCTGATCGAGCATTTCGCGGGCGCCTTTCCTCTCTGGCTGGCGCCCGTGCAGGTGACGGTGCTGCCCATTGCGGACCGCCACCTGGACTATGCACGGGAGGTGCGGTCCACGCTCGCAGCCGCGGGCCTGCGGGCCATCGTGGACGATCGCCAGGAGAAGGTGAACCTGAAGATCCGGGAGGCGCAGCTGCAGAAGGTGCCCTACATGCTGGTGGTCGGCGACCGCGAGGCGGCCGAACGGGCCGTGGCGGTCCGCAGCCGGGCGAAAGGTGACCTGGGCGCCCGCCCCCTGGACACATTCCTCGCCGATGCCCTTGCCGAGGTCGGCTCGAAGCAGTTATCCTAGGAGTCTTTGCCGATGATGGAGGACCACTATCGCCTTCGATCGTAACCGCACAGGCCGCCGGGACGACCGGCTCCGCATCAACGAGCGCATTCGCGTGCGCGAAATCCGTGTCATCGACGACGCCGGAGAACAGCTGGGCATCATGCCGCCCCCGCAGGCGCTGGCCATTGCGCGCCAGAAGGGGCTCGACCTGGTGGAGATCTCACCCACCGCTGTGCCGCCCGTTTGCCGGATCATGGATTACGGCAAGTACCAGTACCAGGAGCAGAAGCGGAGCCGCGAGGCCAAGAAGCATCAGAAGGTGATCCTGGTCAAGGAGATCAAGTTCCGTCCCAAAGTGGACGAACACGACTACCAGTTCAAGAAGCACCACATCGAGCGCTTCCTGGCCGAGGGCGACAAGGTGAAGGCGACGGTGTTCTTCCGCGGGCGCGAGATGGCGCATCCGGAAATCGGGCACCGGATCCTGATGCGGTTGCTCGAGGAACTGGCCGACGTGGCGCAGCCGGAAACGATGCCACGCCAGGAAGGCAACCAGATGCACACCATCCTCGCCGCGAAGAAGGGTGCGTCGCCGAGGAAGGCTCCGCCACCGAGGGCCGAAGCCGAGGAAGTGAAGAGCTGAGATCATGAAGCTGAAGACACATCGTGGAGCCGCCAAGCGGTTCAAGAAGACCGGCACCGGGAAGATCACCCGCGCTTCGGCGTTCAAGCGCCACATCCTGACCAGCAAGAGCACCAAGCGGAAGCGGCACATGCGCGGCACTGCGGTGGTGGCCGAGGCCGACTCGCCGAAGCTGCACAGGATGCTGCCATACAAGTAGAAAGACACAAGGCAGGGTGCGCCGCGGCTCGCGTCATGGGGCCTTTCAGCCGCGGCATCACGCACCTGGTCACGACGAGCCGTCGCTGACCGCAAGTTCCGCCATCGGCGGACCCCCATTCGCGAACTGGAGCCATCATGCCTCGCGTCAAGCGTGGAGTCGTCCGACGTCAGAAGCGCAAGAAGCTGTCGAAGCTCACGAAGGGCTACTTCCAGAACAAGAGCAAGCTGTACAAGTTCATGCGGGAGGCCGCGGAGAAGGCGGGCGTGTACGCCTACGTCGGCCGCAAGCGCAAGAAGCGCGACTACCGCAGCCTCTGGGTCGTGCGCATCAACGCCGCCGCGCGGGAGAACGGCACCACCTACAGTGTCTTCATGCGCGGGCTGAAGGCCGCCGGCATCGAGCTGGATCGCAAGAGCCTGGCCGAACTGGCCGCCCGCGAGCCTGCCGCATTCACGGCGCTGGTGAACAAGGTCAAGGTGGCCACGGCCTAGAGAGTCCTGGGGGCTTGGGGCCTGGGTCCTGTGGTGAAGCCCTGCGGCCCGCCGCCTAGGTTCGCAGCCCAAGTCCCAAGACCCAAGACCCAAGACTCAAGTCCCAGCACCCTTCGGGCCTCGAGAGACGATCTCGAGGCCCTTTCTGTATCATCACCGCGATGACCATCGACCCCGCTATTGGCCCGGAGCGTGCCCGGGCCCTCTTCGACGAGGAACTTGCGGCGATCGGCTCCGGCGCCGCCCTGCAGGAGTTGCGCAATCGCTGGATTGCGCGCAGCGGCAGCTGGGTGGCGGCCTTCATGGAGCTGATTGCCCGGGCCACGCCCGAGCAGAAGAAGGCCCTCGGCCGCGGCGCCAACGAGTTGAAGAAGCACGTGGAGGCCGCGCTCGCGGAGCGCGAGCAGGCGCTGGCGGCCACTCGCCGGCCGGCGGGCGCGGTGGACATCACGCTGCCCGGCCGCGCGCCGAACCTGGGCCATCGCCATCCCCTCAGCCTGATTCGCGAGGAGGTGGGCGGCATCTTCACGCGCCTCGGCTACCAGGTGCTCGAGGGGCCCGAGATCGAAGACGACTACCACAACTTCGAGGCCCTCAACATGCCCGCGGAACACCCCGCGCGCGACATGCAGGACACGTTGTACCTGGCCGCCCCGCTGATGCCCGCGTCGTACGACCCGCCAACGCGCGGCCTGGCGCCACGGGCGCCGCAGCCGCTCACGCTGCTGCGCACGCACACGTCGGCGATGCAGATCCGGCAGATGGAGCGGCACGATCCCCCGGTGCGGCTGGTGGCCATCGGCCCGGTCTATCGCCGCGACAACCTGGACCTCACTCACACGCCGATGTTCCACCAGGTCGAGGGGCTGGTCGTGGGACGTGGGGTGACGCTCGCGGACCTGAAAGGCACGCTCACGTCCATGGCCGCGGCGCTCTTCGGCCCTTCGACTCGCGGTGACGAGAACGCTCGCTCAGGGCAGGCACCGCTCGTGCGCTTCAGGCCAAGCTTCTTCCCTTACACCGAACCCAGCGCCGAGGTGGACATCCGCTGCATTCGCTGCGATGGCGAGGGCTGCCCCATGTGCAAGCGCACGGGCTGGCTCGAAATCCTGGGCAGCGGCATGGTGCACCCGGCCGTCTTCGAGTACGTCGGCTATGACCCGAACGAGGTGACCGGCTTCGCGTTCGGGATGGGCATCGAGCGCGTGGCGCTGCTCAAGTGGGGCGTCGAGGACATCCGCCTCTTCTACGAGAACGACCTGCGCTTCCTGGAGCAATTCGGCCGATGAAGGTGCTGCTCTCCTGGGTTCGTGAGTTCGTCGAGATCGACGAGCCGGCCGAGGCCATCGGCCGCAAGCTGTCGCTGCGGGGCCTCGCGCTCGAGGGCCTCGAGCCGATGGGAACGGATGCGCTGCTGGACTTCGACGTGACGGCCAACCGGCCGGACTGCCTGTCGATGGCCGGTATCGCGCGCGAGATCGCGGTCGTGTACGGCCGGCCGTTTCGCGCGCCGCGCGCCGCGTGGCCCGACGCCGGGGCATCACCTTCGTCGGCCGCGGCCCCGCCCATCCGCATCTCCATCGAGGCGCCGGACCTGTGCGCGCGCTACGTGGGCGCGGTGGCCGACGTCATCATCGCACCCTCCCCCGCCTGGATGGCCGACCGGCTGAGCGCCTGCGGGGTACGACCCATCAGCAACGTGGTGGACATCACCAACTATGTGCTGCTCGAGCTCGGGCAGCCGATGCACGCGTTCGACCACGCCCGGCTCGCGGGCCCGGCTATCGTGGTGCGCCGCGCGCGAGCCGGCGAAACGCTGACGACGCTGGACGGCAAGGCGCGCGCCCTCTCCACCGACATGCTGGTCATCGCCGACGCCGAGCGCCCGAGCGCCATCGGCGGGGTGATGGGCGGCGCCGAGTCCGAAGTGTCGTCCTCCACGCGCCGCATCGTGTTCGAGTCGGCCTGGTTCAAGCCGCAGTCGGTGCGCGCGACCAGCCGGGCGCTGGGCCTGCGCACCGAGGCCTCGATGCGCTTCGAGCGTGGCGCCGACCTCACCGCGCCGGCCGTGGCCATGGCGCGCGCCTGCGAACTGCTGGCGCAGCTGGGCGCCGGCACCGCGGGCCCGCTCGTCGACGTCTACCCCGCCCGGCACCAGCCGGCCACGCTGTTCCTGGCCCAGCCGCGCGTGGAGGGCCTGCTCGGCATGCACGTCCCGGACGGCGAGATCGAGCGCATCCTCGACGCGCTCGGCTTCGGTGTCGAGCGCGCGCCCGGTGGGTGGTCGGTCATCGTCCCCGGCTGGCGCGTGGACATGCACCGCGACGTGGATCTCATCGAGGAGATCGGCCGGCACCACGGCTTCGAGCACCTGCCGGCCACCTTCCCGGGCGTGCAACAGGCGCCGGCGCCATCCGATCCGCGCATCGAGCGTGATCAACGCGCGCGGCGCGTGGCCCTGGCCGCCGGGTTCTCGGAGGCCATCAGCTTCGCCTTCATCGAGGCGCGGCACGCGGAACCGTTCCAGGCCGGCGATGCCGCCGTCGCGCTGGCCAACCCTCTCTCCGAGAAGTTCGCGGTGATGCGCCCGAGCCTCGTGCCGGGACTGGTGGAGGCGGTCAGCCACAACCGGCGGCACGGCCGTCGCGACATCCAGCTCTTCGAGATCGGCACGCGCTTCTCCCCGCGCGGTGAAACCCGCGCGCTCGGCCTGGCCTGGACCGGCCTGGCCACGCCCGACCACTGGAGCGGCGGGCGGCGGGACGTGGACTTCTTCGACATCAAGGGCGTGGTCGAGCAACTCGCGTCGCTTTTCGAGGTGGAGCTCACGCCGCTGGTCCCACCGGCCGGTTCGGTGGCCGAGGCCGTCCTCGTGCCCGGCCGCGCGGCGGTCCTCGCCACGGGCAATCGCATCGTCGGATGGCTGGGCCAGCTGCAGTCGACCGTGGGTGACGCCCACGAATTGCCGGCCAACGACGTGCTGTACGTCGCCGAGTGCGACCTCGATGCGCTGTCGGCAGCGGGCGCCGGCGCCGCGCGCCGGACGAAGCCACTGCCGCGGTTCCCCGCGGCGGTGCGCGACATCGCGATGCTCGTCGACGACTCCTTGTCTGCCGCGACGGTTCGTGGCACCATTCGGTCCAAAGCACCTTCCACGCTGGTGAGCGCGATCGAGTTCGATCGATACCAGGGGAAGGGCATCCCCGAGGGCAAGGTGAGCCTGGCGTTGCGCCTGACGTTCCAGTCGCTCGAGCGCACGCTCACCGATGCCGAGGTCGAGGCGGCAACCAGCGCCGTCGTAGACGTGCTGGCCTCGGAACTGGGAGCGATCAGGCGGTAGGGGTTGTCGCCCCTCGATGACACTCGGGGCGACCCCGGGCCTGTCGAGGGGTGGGGTTCTGGGGTGTTGTAAGGTTTCGGGAACGAGGTGGACGTGGCCACGAAGAGCGCAGCGGGACTCGAGCCGATCGATCGGCTCGAAGAGAAGATCAAGACCCTGGTGAGCCTGATTGGGCGGCTCAAGAACGAGCAGTCCCGGGTCAGCGACGAGAACGCCCGCCTGCAGCGCGAGATGGACGCGCTGAAGGCCAGGGTGGCCGAGGCCGAGGGCACGTCCGCCGAGGCCGTGACGCTGCGCGAAGAGCGCGACCAGATTCGGGCGCGTGTCACCGAGATGCTGCAGCAACTGGATGGACTCAATCTCTAACCGGGTCGGCGCTCCGCCGCTGCTCCGCCACCACGGCCACGCCTGAGGGCGCATCATGCGGGAGCTCAAAGTCGTCACCGTCGAGATTCAGGGCCAGCAATACCCGATCAAGACCAGCCTCGACGCCAGCTACGTGCAGCGTCTGGCCGCGCACGTCGACTCGCGGCTGCGCAAGGCCGCCCTGGCCGCGCCGTCGGCCGACACGGTCGGGCTGGCCATCCTCACCGCGCTCAACATCACCGATGAGTACTTCCGGGCCCGCGATCAGCAGGCGGCCGACTCGGGCAGCCTCGCCGAGCGCACGGCCGCGCTCGAGCGCATCGTCGATCAGGCGCTGGCCCTGGCCGACTGAGGTGACGGACGGGGCCCCGCTCACATGACGGGACCCATACCCCTCCTGTTGGCTCTGGTGGCCGCGGCGATCGGCGTCGCGCAACCGGCGCCCGACCGCGTCCTGTTCATCGGCAACAGCCTCACCTACGCCAACGATCTGCCGGCCATCGTGTCGGCCATCGGCCAGGTCGAAGGCCATCCCATCACCTGCGAGGTCGTCGCGTCTGCGAACTTCAGTCTCGAAGACCATTGGCAACGCGGCGAGGCCCGCGCCGCCATCGCTCGCGGCGGCTGGACGACCGTCGTCCTGCAGCAGGGCCCTTCCGCGCTGATGGAATCCCGGGCCCTGCTCGTCGAGTACACGAAGCGCTTCGATCGTGACATTCGAAAGACCGGAGCCTCCACGGCGCTCTACATGGTCTGGCCGTCGCGCCAGCGGCGGAGCGACTTCGCGGCCTCGAGCGGATCGTACGCCGCGGCTGCCAGGGCGGTGGGCGGCCGGTTGCTGCCGGTCGGGGATGCCTGGCGCGAGGCCTGGCGGCTGGACGGGCGGCTGGCGCTCTACGGCCCGGACGGGTTTCACCCCTCGATTCTCGGCAGCGCCCTGGCCGGTCTGGTCATCTTCGAGGGCCTGACGGGCCGGCCCGCGCGAGGGCTGCCGCCCGGTGTCCGGTCTGCGGACCATGAGACGGCGCTCCTGCTGAAGGCGGCCGCGGCCGTGATTGGTCGCCAGCCCTGATTCGTCCGATCTTCGCTTGCCGGACGAACAATCCTTGACCCAGCCCCACCCGGGCCCTAAGATCGGGGCAGTCCTGCGTTGTTCGTGATGGTTTTCCGGAGGCTTGTCTGAGCCAACGTTAAAACCAAGCGAGTTGCGACAGTCGCGTGGTGTGCATGCCTCCGTCGAGAGGAAGCCTGAAGCGCGGCTCTTACAGCGGCTCCACCTGCTCTTGCAGGTTCAGCAACCCTCCCCACACGGCAAGGCGGGACACCCTTTCGTGACGGTATCGGATCTCGGCGAACATGCCCTGCTGGCGCGCATCCTCGCGCGCCTTCCCCGGCCGGGGGCACACATCCTGGTCGGGCCGGGCGACGATGCCGCGGTGATCGAGACGGGCCGGAACCAACGGCTCGTGGTCACCACCGACGCGCTGGTCGAGCACGTACATTTCTCCCGCGCGTGGGTCCAGCCCGCAGATATCGGGCACAAGGCGTTGGCCGTGAACCTCAGCGACCTGGCCTCCATGGGGGCCACCCCGCGGTGGGCGCTGGTTTCGCTGGCCCTGCCTGACGCTCTCCCCGTAGCAGACGTCGATGAGTTGACGGAAGGCCTGGCCGCCCTCGCCCGGGCGCACGGCGTCTCGATCGCCGGCGGCAACATCACCCGGAGCCCCGCTGGCCTGGTGGTGGATGTCACCGCCGGCGGCGAGGTGGCCTCCCGCCGCTGGCTGACGCGCGGTGGCGGCTATCCGGGCGACGAGTTGTGGCTCAGCGGGACGGTGGGGGCGGCGCGGGCCGGGCTCGAGATGCTGGAAACCGGCGTCCGGTCTCGGGTGACCGGTCTCCGGGACAGCACCGGGCCCTGCATCGACCGGCACGTGCGTCCCGAGGCGCGGGTGCGGCTGGGCATCGCGATGGCGAAGGCGCAGGCGGCGCGAGCAGCCATGGACCTCAGCGACGGCCTTGCCGACGCCGTGCGCCAGGTGGCCACGGCCTGCGGCTGTGGCGCGGTCGTTCAGGGCGAGAACGTGCCCGTGGATGCCGAGGCGCGGCGGTGGTGGGAAGGACGCGGCGTCGACGCACTCGCGAGCGCGGTGGCGGGCGGTGAGGACTACGAGTTGCTCTTCGCGGTCCCGCCACGCCGCGGGGGCCGGTTGCGGAACGTGCGGCGGCAGGTGGCCGCGCCCGCGCTGACGCGAATCGGCGTGTTGACGCGCGACCGCGGGCTGTGGCTCGAGCGCGAGGGCCAGAAGAAACCGTGGCCCGAGGGCTTCGAGCATTTTCGGGGGTGAGAGACATGCAGATCTCACAATCCATCGTGCTGCGCACCCTCGCGGCGCTGACCATCGCCCTGGTCTACGTGTTCCTGTACGAGACCACGATCCGCGACTCGCGCTACGCGGCACGGCAGGCGACCATGGCGGAAACGACGAGCCTGCCGCAGGCGGGGGCGCAGCTGGCCTTCACCGCCACCGCCTATTGCAAGGGCGACACGACGGCCTCGGGTGTCGTCGTGCGCACGGGGATCGCGGCGGCCGATCCGGCCTTGCTGCCCGTGGGGACCGTGGTGCGGGTGGACATGCCGAACCCGCGCTACAGCGGCATCTGGACGATCATGGACACGGGCCCTGCGGTGCAGGGCCGCGTGCTCGATCTGTACCTGTGGAGCTGCCACGAAGCCCTGGCCTTCGGCCGCCGGCCGGTGCGGGTGACAGTGCTCCGCCTCGGGTGGCATCCGCAGATGAGCGCGCCGGGACTGGTCGACCGAGTCTTCCGCCAGCGCGAGGCCGACAAGGCAGCGCCACCTGTGCCCGCCACAGATGGGTCGCTCCCGAAATAGGCATGGATCACGGCGCAGGTTGCCGGCCGGAATCAACGTAGCTGCTGGTATTATCGCGCCTTATGCATGCGCTTTATGTGGTCGTCCCCGTCCTGGGCATACTGGCGATTGCTTATCGGTACTACAGCGCGTTCATCGCCACGCGCATCTGGATGCTGGACGATTCGCGCGTCACGCCCGCCCATACCAACTACGACGGGGCGAACTACTATCCCACCTCTCGATGGGTCCTCTTCGGGCACCACTTCGCGGCCATCACCGGCGCCGGCCCCCTGGTCGGACCGATGCTGGCGGCGCAGTTTGGTTACGCCCCGGGCCTGATCTGGCTGGTGGCCGGGGTGGTGCTCGCCGGGGCGGTCCACGACTCGATGATCCTCTGGGCCTCCACCCGCCGTGGCGGGAGGTCCCTGGCCGACATCGTCAAGGACGAGATCAGCCCCTCCGCCGGTATCGTCGCGTCGATTGCCATCCTCTTCATCCTGATCGTCGCGATTGCCGGCCTGGGCATCAACGTCGTCAACGCGCTGGCGGACAGCGTGTGGGGCACCTTCACCATCGCCATGACGATCCCGCTCGGGATCTTCATGGGCTTCTGGATGTACGTCTGGCGCAAGGGCCGCATCATCGAGGCGACGATCATCGGGGTCATCGGCCTGTTGCTGGCGTTGGTCGGCGGCGAACCGCTGAACCACTCGGAAGGGTGGTTCGCCAGCCTCTTCGACCTGTCGCGCACCGAGATTGTGATTGCGCTCTGTGTCTACGGGTTCGCGGCCTCGGTTCTGCCGGTGTGGCTGCTCCTCTCCCCGCGAGGCTACCTGAGCTCGTTTACGAAGATCGGCACCATCTTCTTCCTGGCCCTCGGCGTGATCTGGGTGAACCCCGAGTTCAAGATGCCCGCCCTGTCCGAGTACGTGAACGGCGGCGGCCCGATCATCCCCGGTCCGCTGTTCCCGTTCTGCTTCATCACCATCGCCTGCGGCGCCATCTCGGGCTTCCACGCGCTCATCAGCTCGGGCACGACCTCGAAGATGATCGACAAGGAGAGCGATATCCGCCCCATCGGCTACGGGGCAATGCTCATCGAGTGCCTGGTGGGCCTGATGGCGCTCGTCGCCGCCAGCGCCATGGAGCCGGGCGACTACTTCGCCATCAACGTGCAGCCCGCCCAGTACGCCAACATGACCTTCCAGGGCGTGCAGATGGCGCCGGTGCACCTGTCCGAAATCGAGGCCTCGGTCGGCGAGACGGTGACGGGCCGCACGGGCGGCGCGGTGTCGCTGGCCGTCGGCATGGCGCAGATCTTCTCGGCGATGCCGGGCATGCAGGGGCTGCTGGCCTACTGGTACCACTTCGCCATCATGTTCGAGGCGCTCTTCATCCTGACGACCATCGACTCGGGCACGCGCGTGGGACGATTCCTGTTGCAGGAGTTCCTCGGAAAGGCTTTTCCGAAGTTCGGCGAGAAGGAGTGGATGCCGGGCGCCATGTTCGCGACGGCGCTGCTCGTGCTCGGCTGGGGCTATTTCATCTACACCGGCGAGATCAACACGATCTGGCCCATGTTCGGCGTGGCCAACCAGTTGCTGGCCTCGGTGGCGCTGGCCGTGGCCACCACCATCCTCATCAACACGGGCAAGACGAGATACACCTGGGTGACGCTGGTGCCGCTGGCGTTCCTCGCCACCAACACGCTCTACGGCGGGTATCTGAACGTGGCCGATAACTTCTGGCCCCTGGCCGTCGGCCCCGACCCGGGCACGCACGTGCAGGGCTGGGTGCTCACCCTCTGCACGATCGCCATGATGCTGTGCGCGGTGATCATCCTCGGCCAGGCCATCGCCAAGTGGGTCAGCGTGCTGGGGAGCGGGCGGCAGCTGGCCACTGAGGCTGACCATTGATGATTGGGTGATTGCAGATTGGCGATTCATTGGGGATTCAGGCATGGGCGATTGAGCGATTGATTGAGTAATCGAGGGATTGGGCGAATGCTGCATTCGACCAATCACCCAATCACCCAATCCAATCGCTCAATTCCCCCAATCCCTCAATCGCCAATCAATCGCTCAATCTGCAATCGCCAAATCGCGCAATTCTGGTATCCTGTCCCCCTGTCCGACTCCCACTCGGACGATTCCGGCACCCTCCCCCTGCCGGTAAAGGGCCGCCCGTCAGCGGCCGATAAGGTAATCGGCAACAACATCCGGGGCCGGGTGAACTGCTCATGTCGCAGGGGGGAATCGTGCGGGTACTTGCGTGGTGCCGGACATCGGCAATCGCGGTGGCAATGGTCGGAGCCGGGGCGCTGCCTGCCCTGGCGCAGTACAGCCCGCCCATGGAGGCCGCCGTCGGTGAGGACTATCACGTCGAAGCGTCCTATGGCTGGTGGAACGCCACCCCGAGCCTGATCGTCAACTCCGAGTCGCTGGGCATCCTCGGAACGGACGTGAACCTGGTGGACGATCTGGGCATCACCAAGAAGAACCTGGGGCGGCTGAACGTGGTGCTGCGCCCCGCGACCAAGCACAAGTTCCGGTTCGAATACCTGCCCGTCGAATACCTGACCGACTCGGTCACCCTCCGGCGCGAGTTCGTCTTCAACGGCCAGCGCTACCGGGTGGGCCTGCCCGTCAGCACCACCGCCAGGTACAACACCTACCGCTTCGGCTACGAGTACGACTTCGTCTACCGCAGCCGCGGCTTCGCCGGTGTGCTGCTGGACGCGAAATACACGGACGTGCGCGTGGAACTGCTCAGCCCCATCGGGGAGGAGTTCACCACGGCGGTCGCGCCCATCCCCACCATCGGGTTCGTGGGCCGCGGCTACGTGGCGAAGAACGTCGCCATCGGCGGCGAGATTTCGTTCTTCCGGGTGCCCGACAACCTGAGCGAGGAGTACGACGGCGAGTACACCGACTTCGACCTCTACGGGACGGTGAATTTCACCAACAACGTCGGTGCCACGGTGGGCTATCGGTCGCTGGACGTCTTCTACCGGGCCAACAGCGACCAGGGCTCATTGACGTTCAAGGGGCTGTACTTCACGGGTGTCGTCAGGTTCTAGTGTTCTTTCTCGACCCTCGAGGACCTCGGGGCGACCGGTCTATTGCGGCTTGCGCGCCAGGCAGATCAACGAAGAACCAAATGGCATGTTGAGGGCGCGGAGCGCCACGGCCTCGACGCCCATCGCCAGCGTCAGCGCGCCGTTGACGGGCGCCGGCGGCACGGTGATCTCCCACTCCTCGGCTTCGGCCTCGCCGCCCGGCCGGCGCCAGCGGTGCCCGACCCTGGCCGCCAGCATCAGCGGGAACACCGTGGCATAGGCGAAGGTGAGCCGCTCCACGATCAGCCCCGCCCCCTCGAGCAACTCACGAACCTGTCCTGGACGGTAGCGCCGTATCTCCTCGGCCAGCACCGAGTGGCCGCCGCGCAGCATCTCGAGCGCCGCGAAGTTGAACACCGCGGCGCCCCCCGGCTTCAGGACGCGCGCCATTTCGCGCGCCGCCTGGCGCTCCACCTGGTCCGGCAGCGTCTGGAACACGTCGAACGACGTCACCATGTCGAACGAGCCGGTGGCGAACGGGATGGCGTCGATGCTGGCCTGCGCGATGCGGCGCCGGCCGTGCTCGTGTGCGAACTGCAGGCCGCGCCAGGTGAGATCGAAGCCGTAGACCTCGCCGTGGGGTTCGAGCATCGTGAGGTTCGAGCCCGTTCCGCACCCGCAATCGAGGATGCGCGGACGCGCGGCGCCCGCGGCGGCACGCGCCAGGAACGGCTGCACGAACCAGCGAAATCCGCGGAACCAGAAGTGCGATCGCTCGGCGAGGGATGTGAGTTCGAGAAGGCGATCCATTCAGACGGGCGGGCCGACCGAGCATGCTACCATACGACGCGCATGCGTTACCGGGGGCTCGCCGAGGCCACGGCCGTTGTCCTCGCCGCCGTCGCGCTCACCTCGGTCCTCACCTATCCGCTGGCCTTCAAGATCGACCACGTGGGCCGCGTCAACACCGACGACGGACGGTGGAGCATCTGGGTGGTGTCGTGGGTCGCG
>DAIRFN010000357.1:0-5094 GCA_036795065.1 Vicinamibacterales bacterium | reverse complement strand
TGAATCGCAACAACCAGCTGATCGGCTTCGTGAACAAGCGCGAGAAGCTGCAGGAGCTGCGCGATCTCGGTCCGCTGGTGCCCGTGTCGGCCGCGCGCTATCAGGCATCGCGCAACTACCCCTTCAAGGGCGAGTGGACGAGTGTGCTCGGCGACCGGGCGTTCCTCGACGTCCTCGTCGGCAACTGGTACAACTTCTTTCCGCTGGAGCCCACCGACGAGTACGGCTTCGCCAGCGACGTGGTCCCGGGTCGCATCGATACGGGCACTAACCAGCGGACCGGCTACCACGACTCGTACCAGGACCAGAAGCGGTACAAGCCGCAGGTGTACGTCGCGCTGTCGTATTTCAAGGACGGGTGGAAGGGCTCGCACGATTTCAAGTTCGGCTACGACTGGAAGCGCGACCGCCGCTTCTTCACGCGGCCCCAGCCTGGCGGCGACATCTTCTACCGCGATCTCAATGGCAACGTGAACGAATTGGAGCTCTACAACTCGCCGACGACCTCGCAGAACGACGTCGTCTACAACGCGGGCCACATCAGCGACACGTGGAAGCTGACCAGCCGGTTGACCCTCAACCTGGGCCTGCGGATGGAGTACTACGTGGACGAGTTCCCGCAGCAGTCGCTCCAGCCGAACGGCCATGCCGCGCTGGCCAACTGGCCGGCCGACGTGAACCCGGCCGAGCGCGCGCGCTACCAGTCGTTCATCTCCCCGTTGACCGTTGAGGCTCGCGAAGTGTCGCGCACGTTCAACGTCTCTCCGCGCGCCGGGTTCGCCTACGATCTGACCGGCGACAACCGGACCGTGCTCAAGGGCTACTTCGGCCGCTTCTACTTCAACTCGGCCGACACGCTGGCCGATCAGGAGAACCCCGTCGGCAGCGCGCGTCTCCGCTACCAGTTCCGGGATCTCAACGGCAACCTCCTGCTCGACGGGCCGCAGGAGCTCGGCGTCTTCCGATCGACGCAGGGCGGCGCCGGCTTCGTCAACGTGGACGACAACATCAAGCGGCCCTACTCGCAGGAGCTGTCGGGGCATCTCGAGCGCGAGATCGTGAGCGGGTTGTCCGGTCGGGTCTCGTACGTCTACAAGAGCGTGCGCGACGAGTGGGTGGAAATCGATCCGAACCGCGCGGAATCGTTCACCATCCCCTTCTCCTACGTGGACATCGGCGCCGACGGCGTGCGCGGCTCGGGCGACGACCAGACGCTGAGCCTGCTGGACCGTCCCGCGAATGTCCCGCAGAACCGCTTCTACACCAACCCGACCGACCCGGCGTACAACAGCGACTTCCAGACCATCGAGTTCGCCATCAACCGCCGCTTCGCCGGCCGCTGGATGCTGCTCACCTCGTTCGGCTACACGTGGCTGGACCAGTTCCACGCCGTCACCACCAACACCGGCGCGCTCGACGCGCTGGCGCAGGGCAAGTCGTACCTGTGGCGGGAGAACCAGCGTCTCTACGGCGACGAGGGCCGCGAAACCTCGACACTGTGGAACTACAAGATCATCGGCCGCTACACCATGCCCTGGCAGATCGGCTTCTCGGGTTCTTGGAAGGTCCAGAGCGGCCGCCAGTGGGGCCGGAACAACCCGGTCGTCTTCCCAGGTGACGGCAGCATCTCGATCCGCATGGAAGAGGTGACCGCGAACCGCGCGCCCACGGTGTCGATTCTCGACTTCCGCCTCGACAAGAGCTTCGCCTTCGGCCGCTACGGCCGCCTGACCGGCATGGTCGACGTGTTCAACGCGCTCAACAACGGCACGGTCGTCAACTTCGCGACGACCACGGGGACCAACTTCAAGCGCGTCCTCGGCATCCTCGACCCGCGCATCGTCCGTTTCGGCGTGCGGTACGAGTTCTAAGGAGCCGGGACGCGGCGGGCGCCGCGTCTCCGGTGGGCCCCCAACGGGTGGGCCTCGCTGCGCTCGGTGGCCCTGCGGACAAGGCCCGTCGGGTGGGCCGCGCTTCGCGCCGTAGAAACCGCCACGACGACGGCCGGATCACTTCGGTGGTCCGGCCGTTGTCTTCTTGGAGCGCGCGCTGCGCGGGAGAACCCTCGCAGCGGATCGACCCCGTCGCTTCCCCCGCCTCGCACGCGGCGGTCCTTCCGAGCTCAGCCTTTCCCGTGATAAATGTAAACGCGCCTGTCTGATGAGTCGCCGCGCCTGGCTGCCTCGGCTCGTGGTGGCGCTGGGGTACGCGGCAATTGCCCTCGCGTTCACCTGGCCACTGCCGCTCTCCCTGGGAACCCGCCTCACGGGAGACCCTGGCGGCGATACCGGTGTGTACGTGTGGAACCAGTGGGTGTTCCAGCACGAGGCGGCGTCGGGCAGCAATCCCCTCACCACGGAGCAGATCTTCTCGCTCTCCCAGCGCGTGGATCTTTCGCAGCACAACTACACGGCGTTCCTGAACCTGCTGGCGCTGCCCCTCATTCCGCTGGTCGGCGTCGTGGCCTCATTCAACCTGGTAATGCTGATCGCGACGGTGCTCACGGCCCTGTGCACCTACGCGCTGGCGCGACTCGCCTTTCCGGTCACGCGGCTCGAAGCGTTCATCGCCGGTCTGGCCTTCGCGTGGTCCCCCGTGCTGGTGGCACGCACGACCGGGCACTTCAGCCTCGTGGCCGCCGCGCCGGTGGCGGCCTTTCTCTACTTCCTCATCCGGGCCGACCAGTCGCACTCGACCGTGTACGCCGTGCTGGCCGGCCTGTCGATGGCCTGGGCGGCGTTCTGCGACGCGTACTTCGCGGTCTTCTGCCTGATGATGGCCGGGCTCTATGTCGCCGCGAAGGTGGTGCACCTCAGCCGGCGTGACCACGTGAAGCGGGTCCCCTGGATCTGGCTGCTCGATGTGCTCGTGCTCTCGGTCGGCGGTCTGGTCGTGGGCCTGGCGCTCGGGCGCGGCGGCCGCCTCGATGTCTGGGGCATCCCGATCAGCGTCCGCGGCCTCTATACCCCCGTGCTGGTCCTCACCATCCTCGTGCTTTTGCGGCTGGCCATCGTGTTCCGCGCGAGGATCGAAGGCATCACCCAGCAGTCGTGGGTCCTCAAGTTCGCGCTCATCGCGGGCGTGGCCTGCGCGGGCCCGCTGTCGCCGGTGCTCTACGGGCTCGGCCAGCGCATTGCCGACGGCCGGTTCGTCAACCCGCCCATCCTCTGGCGCAGCAGCCCCCGCGGCGTGGACCTGCTGGCCTTCGTCCATCCAAACCCCAACCACCTGCTGTCGCGGATGTGGATTGGCGACGGCCAGCTCTCCGCGCCGACGGCCTTCGTCGAGTACACCGCGGCGTTCAGTTTCGTGGCCCTCGCGGTGATTGCCATCGGCGTCCTGTATGCGTCGTTCCGCCCCCATCAGAGCTGGTGGTGGCTGACCATCGGCTTCACGGCGCTCGCCCTCGGCCCATTCGTCATCATCGCAGGCGCCACCACGCACGTGCCGGGGCCGTGGGCGCTGTTGCGCTACGTTCCCATCGTCAACGCCGTGCGCACGCCGACGCGTTTCTCGATTGTCGCCGCGCTCGGCGTGGCCGTGCTGCTGGCCGGCGCCCTGGCCGCCATCGGCGCCAGGTGGCCGCACCGCCGCCGCGCCATTGGCTGGGCCGTGCTCGCGCTGCTGTGCGTCGAGCTGGTACCCGCTCCTCGCACCTTGTACTCGGCGGAGTTCTCACGCCTCTATGACCGCATCGCCGCCGACCCCCGGCCGGTGCGCGTGCTGAACCTCCCGCTCGGCGTGCGGGACGGCGTGTCGTCCACGGGTAACTTCAGCGCGCGATCGCAGTTCAACCAGACGCGTCACCAGAAGCCACTGATCGGCGGCTACCTGTCGCGCGTCTCGCAACGGCGCCTCACGACCATGCAGCACGACTACCCCCTGCTGGCCTCGCTGATGCGGATGAGTGAAGGCCGGCAGCTCGAACCGGACGAGGCACACCGCCTGGTGTCCGATGGCCCCACATTCGTCGCGCAGACCGCCATCGGTTACGTCGTCATCGATCACTCGCTGGCCTCGTCCCAGCTGGTCTCCGCCGCGGTCGAAGCCTTCAACCTGGAGTTGCTCGACCGCGACGGGCCGCTCGCCCTGTACAGACCGCGAGAGTGAAGGGGCCGGTCATCTGCGTTCATCTGCGGCCCGTGTGAACGACGAAATCTGCCCCCTCTGCGTTCATCTGCGGCCCTGCCGGAATCTGCGGCCCCTTCCGCGTCTGATAATCTGAGTCGGATGGGCCGTGGTCCCTTTCTCGCGCTGTTCGCGCTGTCGGGCGCGGCAGCGCTCGTGTACGAGGTCGTCTGGACGCGGCTCCTCACGCTCCAGATCGGTCACGGCCTGGCGGCGGTCAGCACCGTGCTCGCCGCCTTCATGGGCGGCCTCGCGGTGGGGGCCGCGGCAGGCGGTCGCATCGGGCAGCGCCTCACGCCGGCAACGGCCCTCAAGGCCTACGCCGTGCTCGAACTGGCGATCGCGGCCGTGGCCGTGATCCTTCCCTTCATCCTCTCGGCGCTCCGCCCCGTGCTGGCCGCGCTCTACGCCAACGGCGACGGCGGGCTCACCTTCCTCGCCGTGCGGCTGGGCACGAGCCTGCTCCTGCTGTCGCTGCCGGCGGCGGCCATGGGCGCAACGTTCCCCATTGCTTCGCGGTGGATGGTGCGGGGCGCCGGCTCGGTCTCCGCCGATGCCGGTGGTCTGTATGCCGCCAACACGCTGGGAGCCGCGGCCGGCGCCCTCGTCGCCGGCTTCCTGCTGCTGCCCTCGCTGGGCCTGGCCGGTGCCACCGCCGCCGGTGTGGTGCTCAACGCGGTGGCCGCGGCAGGCGCCTGGTGGATTGCCTCCACCATCACGGTGCGCGTCGAGCCTCCCATGGCCGAACCCGTCCGCGCCCGCAAGCCCGCGAAATCGCCGCCGCCCGCACGAATCGGTCGCCCTGCGCTGGCGGCCGCTGCCCTGGGCGTCACTGGATTCGCATCGCTGACGCTCCAGGTCGTATGGACCCGCCTGCTGGCCTCCATCCTGGGCCCCACCACCTACGCATTCAGTGCCGTGGTCGCCATCTTCATCCTGGGCATCGCCGGCGGCGCCGCCCTCGGC
>DAIRFN010000086.1:0-17325 GCA_036795065.1 Vicinamibacterales bacterium | reverse complement strand
GCTACGACCGATCCGGCTTTCCCCTGCAGCAGCCGTTCTCGGTTCAGTGCACGAGCATCGCCAACCTCGATCGCGTGTCTCAGAACCTGCGAGCTCAGGCGACAGGCGACCGGGACAAGTCGGAGGCGATGCTCGCCGTGGCGGAAAAGGACGGGACGCGTGTGAAGCCTGAGTATGGGTCCATGTGGTACAGCGTCGCGGGCCCGAACCGGGAAGGAGCACGGCCGCACCACGTCATGATCGCAGTGCCGGGCGCGACGACACAATCGACCGGTCTGCCCGAGCATCCCAAGCAGGGGGGCGCCTGGATCATGAATGCGGGGACGTCGACCGCCCACATCATGGTGCCGGGCCAGTGAAGACGGGGGATACTGCCCAGCCGCGACACGGTGACGGCTGATTCGAGACTGGAGCCGCCCGGGAGATGCCCACTGCCACGTCCGTCATCGCACGCGAGGCCGCGCCCGCTTTCACGCGCCGTTCAACCGGCTCGTACCGCCACGCCCACTGGTTTCTCCTCGCCGCCCTCGCCGCCATCGTCGCGGGCTTCTGGCCCTCGTTCTTTCGTCCCCTCGGCGCGGGCGACGTCTCGCACTCACTGCACGGGATCACCGCCACCGGCTGGGTGGTGGCGCTCATTGTCCAGGCGTGGCTGGCTTCGAGCGGCCACCGGGCGTGGCACCGGCGGGTGGCCATTGGCGCGCTGCTGATGCTGCCGGTGTTCGTCGTGAGCGCGCTCCAGATGGTGCACGTCATGTTCCTGAACCCGGACATGCCGCCGTTCCTCGCGCCACTCCTGGCCCTCATCGACCTGCCGTCCCTCGCGCTCCTGTTGGTGCTCGTCGCGCTCGCGCTTCGCAACGTGCGCAGGCGCGAGGCGCACAAGCGGTTCATGGCCTCCACGGTACTGCTGGGGCTGCCGCCTGCGCTCACGCGCCTGCACCAGCGCGTCCTGCCGGAGGCAGGCTTCATGATCGCCTTGCACGCCAGCCTCTTCACGGTCGAGGCGATCCTGGCGATCCTCATCGTTTCCGACTGGCGCGCGGGGCAGCGCCGCCTGGCCTATCCGCTGTCGCTGGCGTTCTTCGTCCTCCTGCACGCGGTGATGGTGCCGGCGGCCGCGAGCGAGACGTGGACGAGCCTGATGACGTCGTTCAACGGACTCCCGATTTTCTGGTAGTACTGCGGGAAGCGGCGGCGGGCTCGGAAAACGAGGGAGGCCCGATGCACACGGTCACGTCCAGGGACGGCACCCGGATCGCCTTCTGGAGCAGCGGTGAAGGACCGCCGCTGCTGCTGGTTCACGGCACCACCGCGGACCACTCCACCACATGGCGCCATGTCGGGCCCGCGCTCGAGCGGCGGTTCACCACGCACGCGATGGACCGCCGGGGCCGCGGCGGCAGCGGCGATGGCCCCACGTACGACCTGCAGCGCGAGGCGGAAGACGTGGCCGCGGTGGTCGACGCCATTGGTGCACCCGTCAACCTGCTCGGCCACTCCCACGGCGCGCTGTGCGCCATCGAGGCGGCCCTGCTGACGACGAACCTGCGCCGCCTGATTCTCTACGAGGGCGTGTGCCGTGACGGCGCCGACCTGGTTCCTCACGACTTCATCGATCGACTCGACAAGATGCTCCAGGCCGGGGACGTGGAGGGCATGCTGGTGGCTTTGCTGCTCGAGCTGGTGCGGATGCCGCCCGAGGAGGTCGATCGCCTGCGCTCGCAGCCCGACGCCTGGGCCGTGCGGCTGGCCAATGCCCCCACCATCCCGCGGGAACTGCGTGCGGTCGAGCGCTACACGTTCGAGGCGGAACGATTCAGGGACATGCGGGCCCCGACCCTGCTCCTGGTCGGTGGGAGCAGCCCGCCCCGCGAGTGGGACGACGCCACCGCCGTCGCCGGCGCCTTGCCCGACGCGCGCGTGGTGGAGCTGGCGGGGCAGCAGCACGCGGCCATGTACACCGCACCCGACCTCTTCGTTGGTGAAGTGACGCGCTTCCTGCTGGACTGACGCGGCTCAGAACGCAAACATGTGCGTGTACTTCACGACGACCGCGCGCCCGGCCGCCACATCCCGGTCCGGATACTGCTGGCCGTTGTAGACCACGAACAGATCACTCAGCGGCCGGTGGATCAGGTTGAACCTGATGTTCGCCGAGAACTGCTTCACGTCGGTCCGATACTGCACCAGCGCATCCAGGAACATGTTGGTGTTGAACGCGTACCCCGACCGCAGGTTGACCAGCGTGGTCGTGAACGACTCCACGGGCACCTCGAGCGTGATGTCGCTCACCTGGATGCCCGCGTCGAATACCAGCCGGCTGGTGGGCCGATAGAGGAGACTGACCTGCGCACTCTGCTGCGTGCCGCTCCAGAAGCCGCCGGTCGTGAACCGCAACGATCCGGAGAAGGCCCGGCTGTGGTCCGTTTCCACGATGAACAGGTGCTGCTTCCAGTCGTACCGGCCCACCGGGATGGGCTGCACGTCGGGGCGCAGCCGGAACGGCGTCGTGATGGCCTCGGTCCGTGGCTCGAAGGCGTACTCGAAGATCGAGCCGTTGTTCCACGTCACCTGCGCCCCCGCGTGCCCGGTGCGGGAGATGATGTCACCTGCGGGGCTGTAATAGCTGAAGACGCGCGCGTGCGGCTGCAACTGGCGGATGCCGCGCTGCCGCAGCCGCTCGGGTTGCGGCATCCACGCCCAGTCGAAGAAGGTGCGCAGCACACCGGTGCGGCGCACGAACCCCAGGTCGTCGCGGAAGCCCTCGCCGATGTGCATCACCGAGGCCTGCACGCGCGTCAGGCTGTCTTCCCAGCCCACGGCCAGCTTCGCCGTGCCCTCGTTGCGCGTCTCGCCGGGCGTTTCGGACTTCGCGGCGAAGCCATTGACGTTGAAATAGCGGTAGAAGCGGAAGTTCGCGTCCACGCCGAACACGCGGTTGGAGTCGTCACCGGTGCCCGACGCGTCGCGCGACACGAAGATGGCGCCGACGTCCGAGTTGGCCAGCACGTCCCGGCGCACGCGCGCCACGGTGTAGTTCTCGCTCGGCCTGCCCCCGAACTCCTCGCCCTGCATTGTCATCAGCCCGAGGCCGTAGGCCCCGGCGCGTCCGGTGAGCCGGACGCCGCCGTAGAGTGGCAGCTGTTCCCCGCTGTCGGTGAGGCCGATGCGGCGGCTGAAGAAGAGCAGCAGATCCTCCTCGGGTGGGCGGAATCGACTCGGCTGGCGCGAGTTGCGCGGGATGTCGCCGAAGTAGAAGATGCCGGAGTTCTCGAGGAAGAACTCGCGCTTCTCGGGGAAGAACAGGCTGAACTGCGTCAGGTTCACCTGCTGCTCGTCGGCCTCGGCCTGCGCGAAGTCGGGGTTGACCGTGAGGTCCAGCGCCACCGAGGGCGTCACGCCCACCTTCACGTCGATGCCAGCGGTACCGTCATTGTCGAAGGACTCGCCACCCACCAGGCGGGTGGCGCTGCCGAGGACAAAGGGCTTCACGCGAATGTTGCGCCCGGGATCCAGCGGGGGAAGGCCGGTCAGGTCGCCTTCGGACGAGGCGCGGTAGATGGAGAACGCGCGCGACACCGGCGACCAGTACGTGACCTCGTTCTTGCGGCGGATGCGCCGCGCGAAGTTGATGCCCCAGTCGCGGCCCGGGCCGCCCTCGTAGCGCAGCGTCTTGAACGGGATCTTGAACTCCGCCGCCCAGCCCTCGGTGTTCCGCGTGGCCGCGACCCACCACACCGCGTCCCAGTTGGTGTTCACCTCGCGGCCTTCGTTGGCGATCTGGGTGTCGGCGCGCGCGCCGGCGGCATTGGTGGAGAACACGAACCCGTTGCGCCTGTCGAGAAAGGTGTCGAGCAGCACTTCGAAGGCGTCCTGTTCGCGTGGCACGAAGTCCTTGCGGATCTCGTTGACGATGACGCCCGACGGGTCGGAGTCGAGGCAGCGGGCCGCGATGTAGAGGAACTCGTCGTCGAACGCCACCCTGACCTCGGTCTGCTCGGTGGCTGGCTGGCCTTCGAGGGGGTCGGCCTGGACGAAGCCCGTGGCCGGTTCGGCGCTCGTCCAGATGGCCTCGTCCAGGACGCCGTCGATGCTGGGCGGCTCGGTGGTCTCCACCGCCTTCAGCGATCGGCGCGCGCCGGGTGAGGCGAGGGTGCGGTCCTGCGCGCGTGCGGGGGTGGCGGCGACGAGGAGGAGGACGACGAGAGGACCGAGGGTTGAGGGGAACCGCGTGGACATTGCCGGCTCAAGCATAGCGCGGGGGTGGCCCTTGGGCCGTGGGCGCGGCTGTACCGCGTGGGCGACAGGGCGTGGGCGGCGCTGCGCGCCGTGAGAGTTCCCACCCGCCGTAGGCGGGCCTACCGGCGACGCCGGCCCACCGAACGAAGTGAGGCCCGGTCCGTGCCACAATCACCCCGCAATGGACGTGCCTACCGTCCGCGATCTCTACCGGCACATGGAGTGGGCCGACGCCACCGTGTGGAACGCCGTCCTCGCGTGCGAGCCGGCGCGGGCGGACGCGAGGTTGCGGGACCTGCTGACGCATCTGCACCTCGTGCAGCACGCGTTCCTGCGCACGTGGTGGGGCGAGCCGCGCGACACGCCGTACCCGACGTTCACCGAGCAGCCGCCGGTGATGGCGTGGGCGCGCGAGTATCATGCCGCGGTCCCCGCATTTCTCGAGACCCTCACGGATGGCCGGCTCGCGGAGCCCATGCCGGTGGCGTGGGCCGACATGGTGGAGAAGGCCCTGGGCCGCAAGCCGGCGACGACGACGATGGGGGAGACGGTGCTGCAGGTGGCGCTGCACAGCCTCTATCATCGGGGCCAGGTGAACGCGCGCCTGCGCGAGGTTGGCGGCACGCCGCCCCTGGTGGACTACATCGCGTGGCTGTGGTTCGGACGGCCCGCGGCGGAGTGGAAGTAGGGCGCGCCGAAGCGCGCGCGGTCGGGGAGGACCGCCCTTCTGGCGGGGGAAGGCGACAACATGCGCGTGGCCGCGCTTTACGACGTCCATGGCAACCTGCCCGCCCTGGAGGCGGCGCTGGCCGAGGTGCGCGAGGCGGGCGTCGATCAAGTGATCGTGGGCGGCGACGTGCTGCCCGGGCCGATGCCAGTGGAGTCGCTGGACCTGTTGGCTACCCTCGTGATGCCGGTGCGGTTCCTTCGTGGCAACGGCGAGCGCGAGACGCTGGCGGCGGTGGATGGCCACGCGCTGGTCACCGTACCGGCCGCGTATCAACCACCGGTCCGGTGGGGCGCCGCCCAGCTCAGACCCGAGCAGGTGGCATCGATCAGGACGTGGCCCGTGACGATCGCGATCGAGCTGGCGCGGATCGGCCCTGTGCTCTTCTGCCACGCGACGCCGCGCAGCGACACGGAGATCGTCACGCGGGTGACACCGGAGGCGCACATCGCGGTGGCGTTTGCCGAGGCCACGGCGCCACTGGTCGTCTGCGGCCACACGCACATGCAGTTCGACCGGACGATCGCCGGCGTGCGCGTCGTGAACGCCGGCAGCGTGGGCATGCCGTTCGGCGAGCCCGGCGCCTACTGGCTGCTGGTCGATGGCGACGGCCCGCGCTTCAGGCGGACGCCGTTCGACCAGGAGGCCGCCGCCGCGCGTATCCGCGCGACGGCCTATCCGGGCGCGGAGGGGTTTGCCGCGAACCACGTGCTGGCGCCGCCGGGGGAAGAACAGATGATCGCGGCGTTCGAGGGAAAGTAGGCGGCCCTTCGGGCCGTGGGCGCCGCGCGTGGGCCGGGCGCCGACCACGCCGCGGCCGCCCTACTTGACCTTCGCGAACTCCGCCTGCGCCTTCGCCAGCTCGTCCTGCAGATCCGCGAAGCGGTCGAACGCGTCCTTGCCGATCTTCTGATCCGCCTGGTTGATCATCCGCTGCACGTTGTTCAACTGGCTGACCAGCATGCCCTGGACGTAGATGCCGGGCGTATCGGCCACCTTCGCCCACAGCGCCTGCAGCGGGTGGTCGTACTTCGCCGAGCCGGGGCTGGTGCCGGGCAGCGCCGGTGCCACGGGCTTGACGCCCGCTTTCTTCATCGCCTCCTCGATGCTCACCTGCAGCTTCCGCGCGTCGCTGATGGCGTCGCGCACCTGCAGCTGGAAGCGCACCTGCTCGGCGATGTCGCCGTCGGCCACGCCATCGGCGGCGATCCGCGGGTCCGACTTCACCTCGAGCGTGCGCGTGGTCGTCTGGCCACCGGACGTGAGCTTGATGGTGTATTTGCCGGGTGGCACCATCGGTCCGCCGGGTCCGCCCTCGGGCGCGTTGGGCGCCCATGGGCCGGGGAAGCGGAGGTCCCACGTCAGGCGCTGCATGCCGGCCTCGGGCTTGATGCCGGGCGAGCTGCCGCCGCCGCGCCGGAACGGCCCGCGCATCTCCTGGCCTCCGCCGCTGGCGGCGCCAGGCGACAGCACCGAAAAGGCGCGCAGCACCTGGCCGCGCGCGTCGGTGATCTCGAGCTTCGTGTCGGCCGAGGGCGCGTTCTGGAAATAGAGATCGATCTGCGCGCTGGTCCCGGGATATTCCGGCTCGTCCGGCGAGGCCGGCGCGGCGCTGTTGCGCAGGCGAATGGCCTCGCGCGGGGCGAAGACGATGGTGGCGGGCATCGCGCCAGCCGTCTGCCCGGAGGCTGAGGGGCCCGAGAGCGCCGCGTTCCACTCACGTGCGTCGAGTTCCGCGCGCGGCGTGCCGGCCGCAATCGCCGCCAGCTGCTGCAGCGGCGTCACGTTGTCCATGATCCACGCCGACCGTCCCATCGTCGAGATGACGAGGTCGTTGCGGTGCACGCGGAGGTCGGTGACCGGCGTCACCGGCAGGTTCATCTGCAGCGACTGCCAGTTCTTCCCGGCGTTGAACGAGACGAAGAAGCCGAACTCGGTGCCGGCGTAGAGCAGGCCGGGCTGCTTCGGGTCCTCCCGGACCACGCGCGTCGGGTAGTCGTCCGGGATGCCGTTCTTGCCGTCGGTGAGCAGCGTCCACGTGGCGCCGTAATCGTCCGTCCGGTAGAGATAGGGCTTCAGGTCGTGCTCGCGCATGAAGCGGTAGGCGGCGATGTAGGCGCGTCCACGCGCATGCGGCGAATCTTCGACGGTCTGGATACGCGCCCCGACGAGGCCGGGCGGCGTCACGTTCTTCCACGTCTTGCCGTTGTCGCGCGAGACGTGCACCGGGCCGTCGTTGGCGCCCACCCACAGCACGCCGCGCTCGAGCCGCGACTCGACCATCGAGTAGATGGTCGAGTAGACCTCCTCACCCGTCACGTCGCGGGTGATGGGGTTGCCCGACACGACTTGGTACTCGGGCTCGTGCGCGGTGAGGTCGGGACTGATGATGTCCCACAGGATCCCCTCGTCCGTGGACCGGTGCAGGACGTGCGACGCCTGGTAAATGACGCGCGAGTCGTGCGGCGACACGTAGACAACGGTCTGGCGCGGGAAGCGGAACTTGATGTCGTCTGGATCGTGCCCGTAGCGGTTCTGCGGGTACACCCAGTAGTGCTTCTCCTGCCCGGTCTCGACGTTGTAGCGGCCCACTTCACCCTTGCACGCGCCCCACACCACCTTGCCGTCCGGCTTCGGCCAGATCTGGCCCGTCTCGCAGCCCGACGCCTGCTGCCACGCCTGCGCCGGATGCTCGAATCCCCACGACATGGGCGGCACGCTCGGGATGATGATGGTGCTGTTGTCCTGCTGCGGCATGTAGAGGCGGTAGGGCGTCTGCTCGTCCACCGACACCATGTAGTACTCGGCCGTCGGCTGGTTGAGGATGGACGACCAGCTCTTCCCGCCGTTCAGGCTGACGTTCGCGCCGCCGTCGTTCACCTGCAGGACGATGCTCGGGTTGTCGGGGTTGAACCACATGCCATGGTTGTCGCCGTGCGGCGTGGGGACGGTGGTGAACGTCTTGCCGCCGTCCACGCTCTTGTGGAGGCCCAGCTCGTTCACCCACACCTCGTTCTCGTCCTTCGGGTTCACCGTGACGTAGTGGAAGTAGAACGGCCGCGCGCGGAGGCGCTGGCTGTTGTTCACGAGCGTCCACGACTCGCCGGCGTCGGTGGAGCGGTAGAGCCCGCCCTTCGGCCCCAGGGCCTCGACCATCGCGTAGAGCACCTTCGGGTTGCTGCGCGAGATGTCGATGTCGATCTTGCCGATGAGGTCGTCCGGCAGGCCAGCCGTGATCTTCTTCCACGTCTCGCCGCCGTTGGTGGACTTGTAGATGCCGCCCTCGGAGGCCGGGCCGCCGCTGATGATGTCCCAGCCCTTCCGGAAGCCGCGATACATGGCGGCATAGAGGATGTCGGGGTTCTCCCAGTCCACCTCGACGTCGCGGCCGCCGGTCTGGTTGTTCACGAACAGCGTCTTCTTCCAGGTCTTGCCGCCGTCGGTGGTCTTGAAGATGCCGCGCTCGTCGTTGGGCCCGAACGGTGACCCCAGCGCCGCCAGCCACACCGTGTCGGCGTTGTAGGGGTGCACCTTGACGCCGCCAATCTGCCCGGAGTTCTTGAGACCCATGAACTCCCAGGTCTTGCCGGCATCGAGCGACTTGTAGACGCCCCGCCCGATGATCACGTTCGAGCGGATGGCCGCGCTCCCCGTGCCCACCCACACGTGGTTGGGGTTGGACGGCGCCACGTCGATGGAGCCGATGGAGCCGGTGCCCAGCGGGCTGCCGTCGGTCATAGGCGCCCACGTGATACCGGCGTCCTCGCTCTTCCACACGCCTCCGCCGACGCCGCCGAAGTAGAAGGTGTGCGGCTGCTGGCGCACGCCCGAGTAGGCCGTGACGCGCCCGCCGCGCGTGGCGCCCACGAGGCGCCACTTCAGGTCGTCGAACGCGGAGGGCGGGACGATGACATTCGGATCGCCCTGCGCCGACACGGAGCGGACGCGATCGGGCGCGCCGGCGGCGACGAGCGCCGCGACCAGGGTCATCAGGGTGATTGCACGGACCGCCATGGAGCGGGAGTTCATACGCGAGACCTCACCAGGAAGACACATCCGAGGGGATGCGGAACCAGGGCAAAAGTATAGTCCGGGGCCCGCGGACGCACTGGCGGCGCTGCTGGCCCGTGGACAAACAGAGACAAGTGGTTGGGCGGAAGGAGCGACCACACGCCGGACGCGCGCCCACCCGGAGGGCCCACGCGTCAGCGCCCGCGCGAAGCGCCCTTGAGCAGCTCGACCGCAGTGCACGCCCGGGCGGACGTGGGTCCGCCCTTCGCACACAGGGCTTTCGCCTCCCCCTCGACCGCCGAAGGATCGCGCAGGCGCGCGATGCCGACCAGCGAGTACCACGCCGCCTCGGCCGACACCTGCGGCGGCGTGCCGTATTCCAGCGGGCGCAGGATCTCGAGCGCGTTCTGTGGTTCGTCCATGAACAGGCGCGAGATGCCGAGATAGAGCGCCGCGAGCGGGTCGTCCGGGTAGTCGAGCCGCACGCCATCAAGCGCCGAGGCCGCGGCTGCATAGTCGCCCTTGCGATAGGGCTCGAGCGCGGCGTTCAATGCGCGCGCGCCGGGTGACGTACCGGCCACGAGCGGTGCTTCGATCGGCGTGAGTGGGAACGCCGCCAAGTAGGGCGCGGGATCGGCTGGCGCCGGCTCGGGCGCGTTGACAGCCCCCGTCGCCGCGGGCCGCGACGGCACGGGCGCCGCACCTCGCGTCAGGTAGATCGCGCCCGCTCCGAGCGCGACGGCGACGATGAGCGCCACGCCGACATTCTTCATCCCGCTCCGAACCTCCGTGCCTCGAACCTCCGTGTGCTGGCGCCCCGGCAGTATACTTCGCGCCCATGAGCAGATTCGTCCTGGCTCCCGTCCTTGCCCTGTGTGCTTCTGCGTTCGTCGGCGTCCCATCTGCGGCCCAGGTATCTGCGCCATCGTTTGTCCTCATCCCGGACTCCGTGTTCGACGGAGAACGCCTCCAGAAGGGGTGGTCGGTGGTCGTCCGTGGCGATCGCATCGTCGCCGCCGGGCCCGCGGCCTCCGTGACAACCCCGCCGGGCGCCGAGACACTGCGGCTATCGGGATCCACGTTGATGCCCGGCCTCATCGAGGGCCACTCCCATCTCCTGCTGCATCCCTACAACGAGACCACGTGGAATGACCAGGTGCTGAGGGAGTCGCAGTCCTACCGCGTGGCGCGCGCGGTGACGCACGCCGAGCGCACGCTGATGGCGGGGGTGACCACCGTGCGCGACCTGGGCAGCGAGGGCGCGGGGTACGCGGACGTCGGCTTGAAGCGCGCCATCGAGGACGGCGTGGTCCCCGGCCCGCGGATGCTGGTGGCGGGGCCCGCGATGGTGGCGACGGGCAGCTACGGGCCAAAGGGCTTTGCCAGCGAGTGGCGCGTGCCCCAGGGGGCGGAGGAGGCCGACGGCCTCGAGGGCGTGGCGCGCGTCGCGCGCGACCAGATCGGGCACGGCGTGGACTTCATCAAGATCTACGCGGATTACCGCTGGGGCCCGAACGGCGAGGCGCGGCCCACGTTCACGCTCGAGGAGATCACCCGCATCGTCGAGGTCGCGAGGAGCAGCGGCAGACCGGTCGTGGCGCATGCCGGGACGGCTGAGGGGATGCGCCGCGCCATCCTGGGCGGCGTCGAGACCATCGACCATGGAGACGAGGGCACCCCGGAGATCTGGAAGCTGATGGTGGAGAAGGGTGTCGCCTATTGTCCTACGCTGGCCGCGCCGGACGCGACGGCGCAGTATGCCGGATGGAAGAAAGGTGTGGACCCCGAGCCCGAGCGCCTCGCGAAGAAGCGCGACACGTTCAAGGCGGCGCTCGCCGCGGGCGTGAAGATCTGCTTCGGCGGCGACGTGGGTGTCTACCCGCACGGCGACAACGTGCGCGAGCTGGAGTTGCTGGTGCAGTTTGGCATGACGCCGCTGGCGGCCACGATGGCCGCGACGTCAGGGAACGCCGGCTACTTCCATCTCGAGAACCGCGTCGGCCGCGTGCGTGAGGGCCTGCTCGCAGACCTCATCGCGGTCGAGGGGGATCCCACCGCCGATATCACGGCGCTCCGGCGGGTCAGGCTCGTGATGAAGGGTGGGCGGGTCTTCAAGGAGTAAGGTCGCGCCGACGACGCTCGCCGGGACTCATGGCCGGGCTGGCCGGGCCGATAACCACGCCATGCATGGTGTTGATTTCGCAGCCCGTCCCATGCGGCGGGCCAACCTGCCCGGACTTGCGCTGATCGTCGCGCTGGCGGTGGTGGCGTCTGGGTGCGGTGAGGCTGGCACCGCGCCGCCGGCCGCAACCGACCAGGTGACGTGCGATGCGCGCTCCGACGCCGGCGGCATGTGCCTGGTCAGCCTCGAGCCCCTCAGTGACACTCGCCGGCTCTCGCTGATCAGCCGCTGCCGGGAAAACGGCGGGCGCGTCGTCGACAGCTGTGCGACGGACGGTCTCGTGGGGGTCTGCCAGATCGAGGAGAACACGGCACAGGCCTGGACGCTGAACGCCCGCACTCGCGTGCACCACTACCTGCACGCCGACGTCCGAACGCCGGCGGCCGTCGAGGCGCTCGCCGGACGCTGCAGCGGCCCCTCCGCGTCGTGGACCCCGGCGGACCCGGTCGAATGATGGGCCGGCTCCCGGGCGTCCCCGGCGCCGCCCTGGCCGCGATGCTGCTGGCCCTCGGAGCCGCCTGCTCGTCGCCTGCGGGGGCAGATGACTTCGCGTCCTATCGATCCGCGACGCTGACCGCCGGCGTCGGGCTTGGCGACCTGCGACTCGGCGACACCACGCTCGGGACGTTCCTCGTGCGATTCCCCGGCGGTGTGCCATCGGCGCTGATCGGCGATGAGATTGGCGCCCAACTGGCGTTCCCGCAGGTCGGCCTGGCGTTTCTCTTCGCGATGGAAGGCGAGTGCCACACGGCGGTGGCGCCGCGGGCGCGCGGACTCGCTTCCGACCTCGCCAGACCAGAGGCGTTCTTCGCGGAGGTACCGGAGTGCCGTGACGCGCCGCTGCACAGCATCTCGGTCCGGGCCGCGTCGACCTCTGATGCCACGTTCTTCATCGGCCAGTCGGATGGCGGCGTGGCGCTCTGGACGTCGCTGGCGGGACTCGCGCAGGCGGAAGGCCCGGCGGAGGACATGCGCGGATTCTGGCTGGCCGACAGCCAACTCCAGGACCGCCAGTACGAGGACGCTGCTTACAGCCGCGGCATTGCGTATGCCGTTGGCGCGGCGCCCGCCGCCGATGGCGAAACCCGACTGGCCGTCCTGCGCATCGCCATATTCCGGGTGCCGTAGCAGACGTCGGCGATTCAATCGTAGGAATTTCGGATCGCGATCGGTGATGAGGTCGGCCAGGATGCGTCCCGCGGCGGGGGCGTGCTGAAGCCGTGGCCGCTGAAGCCGGCGATGGTGTAGAAGCCTCGCACGTCGGGTGGCGGCCCGATGATGGGATTGTGGGTCTCGACGACGATCTCCACGCCGCGCGCCTTGTTCTCGAGGTTGGTCTGCGTCACGAGGCCGATGTTCGGATCGAAGAACACGCCGCGATCCTTCGTGTCGGACATGGGGGACATCGGGTCCACCTTTCGGAAGATGTCCACCAAACCGATCAAGCCCAATGGCACGGACCGCCAGGGAGCGTCAGTTCATACGCGAGACCTCACCCGTGCGCGAGCTGGAGCTGCTGGTGCAGTGGGGCATAACGCCGCTGGCGGCCACCCTGGCCGCGACGTCAGGGAACGCCGGCTACTTCCATCTCGAGAACCGCGTCGGCCGCGTGCGTGAGGGCCTGCTCGCAGACCTCATCGCGGTCGAGGGCGATCCGACGGCGGACATCGCGGCGCTCAGGCGAGTGACGTTCGTCATGAAGAACGGCCGGG
Source organism: Vicinamibacterales bacterium (assembly GCA_036795065.1). Taxonomy (GTDB): domain Bacteria; phylum Acidobacteriota; class Vicinamibacteria; order Vicinamibacterales; family UBA2999; genus VFZN01. The sequence goes on along the minus strand of DAIRFN010000086.1, from coordinate 4,451 downwards.
TGTACAAGCAGTAAGGCACCAGCAAGACACGACGGGGACCACGAAGCGCTGCCTTGTTCTCGCATTGCCGGCAAGTCCCCCCTTGCGCAGCCTGAAGTCGGCGCTCTGGAAGACTTGTGCGACGGGCGCCGCGATGCCTTGACAACGCCGACCCTGTCCACTAGAGTCGCGCCCTCAGCCAGAGATCGTCGCGGTTTCCCCCAGCGATGCATCCTTCCGCCAACGTATTGCTCGCCTTGCTCGTCGTCGCCGTCACGGCCTGTGCCACGGCGCAGGAGCCGCCCACTTCAATCACCATCGAGAAGAATCGCGCCACCGTGCGTGGCGTGGTCCAGCAGAACGTGAAGCGGTGCGAGGTGGACGGCCCCTGCTACCTCGTGCTGAGTGCCGACGGCGCCGACGTTCGCGTCTACTACCACCACGGTGAATCGCCCGCGTGCGCCAATCGTGACTCGACCCGCACCGGCCTGGGTATTGCTACAGGCGACACCATCGAAGCCGTGGGCCTCCATTCGATCAGCAACCGCGTGCACCTCGTCGATGTCTGCTGCCCCGAGTGTCAGCTGACGATCACCCGCCGCCCGTGAGGGCGGCATCAGCAGGAGTCCGGATGTTCCCCCTTCGCGCGACCTCGCTCTCCATCGTGCTTGCCATCGTCCTGGCGCCGCAGATTGCCGGCGCCCAGGGCCTGCCGACCATCAGCACACGCACCGATCGGCCGTCGGCCCGGGCGGCGGCCACGTCGGGCCGGCCGCTGGCCAGCGTCATCGAGAACGGCCAGGAGTGCACGACCATCACGTTCGAGGGGCTTGGCGACCTGGCGCCGGTTCCTCCGATCAACGGGATCAACTCGCCCGGGTGGCTGAGCCTGATCGACGCCGACGCCGGCGGCAGCGGCAACTTCGCCAACGAGCCGTCGCCCGAGACCGTCATGTTCTGGCTGGGCTCGGACCCCTCGATCGTGCTCGATAAGCCCGCCTCGAAGATGGAGTTCTACTACGCGACCTCGGTGAACCTGACGGTCACCGCCTTCGACAGTAACAACGTGCAGATCGCGCAGATCTCGCGCCCGCCGAACTCCGGCAATGGGCCAGGAGACCCGACGGGTGACTACGGCGTCTGGACACCGCTGACGGTCGAGGTGCCCGGGGCGAAGATCAAGACCCTCACGGTCATCGGTGGGCCCAATTACACCGGGTTCGACAACCTCAAGGTGTGCACGTCGATCGGCGTCGACTCGGTGGAGCTCACGCAGGCGATTCAGCAGTGGCAGTCGCTGGACGACCTGAAGGCCGATCTGCAGGGGGACCGGGAACCTCCGGTGCCCGTGGTGGCCGGGAAGCCCGCCGCGCTGCGGGTGTACATGCAGGAGGTGGGCGGCGTCACGCCGGTCACGGTGGAGGTGTCCGGCGCCGTCACCGGCTCGAAGGTGCTGTCGCTGCAGCCGCAGTGCACGGTGGAGAAGCAGCGCCTGAACCAGGACGGCTGCACGTCGGCCGACTTCTACTTCACGCCGACCCAGGGCAACTTCGACATCACCGTCCAGGTGAGGGACGGCCAGAACACGGTCACCGACACCCACGATCTCCCGTTCACGGCGCGCGCGACCAACAACCTCAAGCTGAAGGCCGTGTCCATCTGTGACGATGTGGATGCGTCCAGCAACTGGCTGTGCGCGGCCGCGTCGACCCTCGCCGGCCAGGTGGGCGTCCTGCGCAAGATCGCGCCAACCGGGTCGGTCACGGTGGAAACCACGTCGAGCCAGGTCAGGGTGCTGACCTCGGCGTACGCCACCATCGACGCCTGGTGGGATGCGGCCATCGGGGAGGTTGCGAACCTTCACGGCATCCTCGACTGGGCCTCGAGCGTGATTGGCACGACGGTGCGGTACTACGGGATGATTCGGCCGGCGCTGCCGGGCGGCACGGGCGGCATGGCCAACGAGATTGGCGGCAACGGGGCTGGCAGCCGGACGAGCGCGACGCGGCTCGGGGTGGAGACGAACACCGAGGTCGTTGCCCACGAGACCGGCCACATGCTCGGGTTGCGCCACACCAACACCGATGTGCCGCTCGCGGCGGCCGCGCCGCCGGGCTGCTACAACCTGGCCGTGGATTCCAGCACCAACTGGTCGTTCGCGAACAACCGCATCCAGAGCGCTGCGCGGCTCGAGGTGGGCTACGACGTGGTCGCGCGCCGGCCGCTCGACCCGCAGAACACGTTCGACATCATGAGCTACTGCGTGCCGCGCTGGATCTCGCCGCAGCGCTACAAGTCGCTCATCACGGCCCTGTCGGGCGGGGCCGTCACGTCCCCGTCGATCACGGACGCGCCTTCGGTCGTCGGGGCCGCGTGGCTGGTGTCCGGCGTCATCGCGAACGGCGCGGCCACCCTCGATCCGCTCTTTACGATCGATGCCGAGCTGCAGTCGGGCACCGGCTCTCACGTGGTCAACGTGCTCGATTCGAACGGCGCCGTGCTGGCGTCCAGCCGGTTCACGCCCGCCTCGCCCGACGCCGAGGCCAGCGGCCCGCGCACCGTGGGGCCGCCCCGGTTCACCGTGGTGGTGCCGAAGCCGGCCGGCGCGGTCAGCCTCCAGATCCGGTCCGACACCGATGCGTTGCTGGGCACCGTGACGCTGGGCGGCGCTGCGCCGAGCGTGCAGTTGCTCGCGCCGACGGCGCCCGGTGTGCTCTCGGGCACGATGCTGCTGACGTGGGCCATTACCGATGCCGACAGCACCGTCCACACGACGCGCGTCCTGTACTCGAAGGACAACGGCGTGACGTGGTCGAACCTGGCCGCAGTCGGCACCACCGACCTCGTCGTGAACTTCGACGAGCTGCCCGGCGCCGCGTCCACCTCGATCCGCCTGATCGCGAGCGACGGGGTGAACAGCGGCACGTCTACGTTCGGGCCGTTCACGACGCCGCGGAAGAGCGCGGTGACCGCCAGCATCCTGTCTCCCGGCGCGAGCCTCGTGGCCGCACCCGGCCTGCTGTTCCTGGAGGGCCTGGGGCTCGACGTGGACGATGGCACGTTGAGCGGGTCCGCGCTGGTGTGGACGTCCAGCATTGCCGGGGCGCTGGGCACCGGTGAGCGGATTGGCGTGACCCTGACGCCGGGCACGCACCAGATTCAACTCGAGGCGACCGACAGCGACGGCAACACGAACACCGCGCAGGTTACCGTGCAGGTCGCAGGGCCGGCTCCGCAGGTGTCGTTGTCGGTGGTGCCCGCCAACACACTGCCAACAACGTGCATGGTCGCGACGATCGACGTCACCGCCGCCGGCCTGCCGCCCGCCGTCGTCGAATACAGCCTCAACAGCGGCGTCACCTGGACGGCCGTGCCCACCAACACGCTGCCGTTCCGCTTCATCGTTCCGGGCAGTGGCTACTTCAACCTGGTGGCGCGGGTGTTCGACGCCGCCGGCCAGTCGACCGCCGAGGGGGAGCAGTTCTTCACGTCCGCCACGTGCGCACAGGACGTGGTCGTGGCGCCCGCCAGCTGGAACGCGCCGGCGGTGCAGAGCACACAGGAGGTGACGATCATCACCGCGGTGACGGACATGCCCTGGACGGCCTCGACCGATCAGCCCTGGCTGACCGTCAGTCCCCCCTCCGGCGCGGGGACCGGCGCCGTGACCCTGACGGCGGCGGCCACCACCTCGGTGACGGCACGCACGGCACACGCGACGATCGCGGGCCAGACGGTGCTCGTCACGCAGGCGGGCGGCACGGCCACCTTCGTCGTGACGCCGACAACCTGGAACGCGCCCGGCGCGGGAGGGACGCAGGCCGTGACGGTGGCGACCTCGTTCGTCGACGCCCCATGGGCCGCCTCGAGCAGCGAGTCATGGCTGACGGTGAGCCCCGCGGGGGGCGTGGGAAGCGGGGCGGTGACGCTCACGGCCGCCCTCAACCTCGGCGGGCCGCGCACCGCGACCGCGACGATTGCCGGCCAGGTCGTGGCGGTGTCGCAAGGGCCGGGTGGACCTTCGGATCTCCGGGTGACGCGGGTTGCCGGCAACCAGGTGACCCTGCAGTGGTCGTGGGAGGGAGGGCCAACGGCGGGCTTCGTTGTCGCCGGTGGCATCGCCAGCGGCCAGACGCTGGCGACCCTGCCGACCGGCAGCGCGAGTCCCATCTTCACCTTCACGGCGCCCACCGGACGCTTCTTCGTGCGCGTGCACACCGCCGAAGACGCGGCGATGCAGCGTCCATCGAACGAGGTGCCGCTGGTGGTCAACGTGCCGGCGGCGCCCTCCGCGCCGGCCAACCTGCTGGGTACGGTCGACGGTAATCGCCTCGACCTAGCATGGACGAATACCTACGGTGGCGGGGCGCCGACCGGGGTGGTGCTCCAGGTGACCGGGGCCGTCGACGCCACGTTCCCCCTGGGCCTCGCCGAGGGGTTCAGCTTCTCGGGCGTGCCGCCGGGCACCTACA
>DAIRFN010000356.1:0-5137 GCA_036795065.1 Vicinamibacterales bacterium | reverse complement strand
CAGGAGGAGGACGCCGAGTATCAGTCGTCCGCTCATGCGGTTCATGGCGGTGCGATTGATATGCCAGCCGGGAGCAGCCGGCCCTTCCACCCGGCGGACGCGCTGCCACGTCGTGCCTTCGGGGTGAGCCTCCGGTATTTCGGGCCTCCTCCAACGGCCCGGAGCGTTCCGAATCGAGGGTCTGCGGTCCTTTGCAGCCCTGCCGGTGCAGGGTCCCGCCGTCAGGGCCACGAACTCCCGGTCGCACGCATGCCCGCCGGCCGCGGGTGGTCCGGCCGGGCAATTGCATAAAGTGGTCACGCGAGGAGCCACCATCCATGAAGAACAAGCGCTACGAAGAAGAGCTCCGAAAGCTGCAGGTGGAGTTGTGCCACCTCCAGAAGTGGGTGAAGGAGAAGGGTCTGCGGACCATCATCGTGATGGAGGGCCGGGACGCCGCCGGGAAGGGCGGCACCATCAGGGCCCTGACCGAGCGCGTCAGCCCACGCATCTTCAGGGTGGCGGCCCTGCCAGCCCCGTCCGATCGCGAGAAGTCGCAGATGTACCTGCAGCGCTACTTCCAACACTTTCCGGCGGCTGGCGAGGTCGTCATCTTCGACCGGAGCTGGTACAACCGTGCCGGCGTCGAACGCGTCATGGGGTTCTGCACGGACGAACAGTACGAGCGCTTCGTGAAGCTGACGCCGATTGTCGAGAAGTTCATCGTGGACGGCGGTATCCAGCTCATCAAGATCTGGCTCGAGGTCAGTAACGACGAGCAGAAGCGCCGATTCGAGGCCCGCATCAACGACCCGCTCCGGCAGTGGAAGCTGAGCCCGATGGACCTGCCCTCGCGCGAGCGCTGGTACGACTACTCGAAGGCGCGCGACCGCATGCTGAAGGAAACCGACAGCAAGCACGCCCCGTGGTACATCCTTCGCTCCGACGACAAGAAGCGCGCGCGGCTGAACGCGATTGCGCACATCCTGTCCCAGATTCCCTACAAGGTGCTTCCGGCCGAGAAGGTGACGCTGCCGGACCGATCCACCAAGGGCGCGTACAACGACCAGGCCTCGCTCAAGGGCCGTAAGTTCGTCAAAGAGCGCTACTGAACACACCCGGGCCGCGGAGACCAACAGGGGGAGCCATGCCAGTGACGTTACAGCGTGAGGCCGCCGATATCTTCCGACTCGACGTGAGCGGTGTCCTGCGCAAGTCGGATCTCGACCGCGCGCAGGAGTTACTGGTGGCCGAGATGCGGCGCGGCGCGACAGCCGCGCCCAGGCTGCTGGTGGTGCTGCAAGGGTTCGAGGGCTGGGAGTCGAACCCGCGCTGGGACGACCTCACCTTCTTCATCTCGCACGGCGACGCCATCGCGAAGATCGCGCTCGTGGGCGACGAGCGGTGGCGCGACGAAGCGTTGATGTTCGCGGCGGCCGACATTCGCAAGGCGCCGGTGAAGTTCTTCGCCCCGGCAGCGCTGGACGAGGCGCGTGCCTGGCTGACGGCCTGACCAGCCTGTCGGGAGTCCTGCCATGGTGACGACGGAGGTTCCCGCACGGTTCACCCATCGGTACCTCGACCCCGGCGAGCGGCTGGGCGAGATCCTGTTCGGGCTGATCATGGTCCTGACGTTCACGGCGACGGCACGCGCGGCGCTGGGCGACAACCCCGACTCGGGCCGGCAGTTACTCATCGCTGCCGCGGGCTGCAACATCGCGTGGGGCATCATCGACGGCGGCATGTACATCATGGCTGCCATGCTCGGGCGCGCCCGTGAGGCGCAGGCCGAGGCCCTGGCCCGGGGCGGAACGCCGACTCATACACGCGTGACCGCGGAGGACATCAAGGGCGCCATCGCCTGCTTCTGGCTGGTGGTCGCGTGCACCATTCCCGCCTCGCTGCCGTTCATGCTCGTCGACGATGCGTACTTCGCGCTGCGGCTGTCGAACGGGCTGCTGCTCGTGATGCTGTTCCTGGTGGGCTACAGCTGGGGCCGGTTCGCCAACACCAGTCGCTGGATCGCCGGCCTGGTGTTCCTCGTGATCGGCCTCTTCCTAGTGGCTCTGGCCATTGCGCTGGGGGGATAGGGGCGTCTGCGTCCACACCAGCCCCTTCGCCTGTGGAGACCTGAACATGAAGCCTCGAAAGGCATCGATGCGCGCCCCCTCCCGGCAACGCGCACGCACGGCGCCGGGCCCGCTCCGCCCGGACGACCTTCACGCGATCGACGCGTACTGGCGGGCCGCGAACTACCTGTCGGTGGGACAGATCTACCTGCTCGACAACCCGCTCCTGCGTCGGCCGCTCACGCTCGAGCACGTCAAGCCCCGCCTGCTGGGACACTGGGGCACGACGCCGGGCTTGAACTTCATCTACGCCCACCTGAACCGCGCCATCAAGGCCCACGACCTGAGTGTGGTCTACGTGGCCGGGCCCGGTCACGGCGGCCCCGCACTGGTGGCCAACGTGTACCTGGAAGGCACCTACACGGAGGTCTACCCGAACATCTCGCAGGACGAGGAGGGACTGAAACGCCTCTTCACCCAGTTCTCGTTCCCTGGCGGCATCCCGAGCCATGTGGCGCCGGAGACGCCGGGGTCGATCCACGAAGGCGGCGAGCTCGGGTACGCGCTGTCGCACGCCTACGGCGCGGCGTTCGACAATCCCGACCTGCTCGTCGCGTGCGTCATCGGCGACGGTGAGGCCGAAACAGGCGCCCTGGCCACGAGCTGGCATTCCAACAAGTTTCTCAATCCCGTCCACGACGGGGCCGTACTGCCGATCCTGCACTTGAACGGCTACAAGATCGCCAATCCCACGGTGCTCGCCCGCATCCCGCACGAAGAGCTGGACCAGCTGCTTCGCGGCTACGGCTACGCGCCGCACTACGTCGAGGGCCGCGACCCCTCGCGCATGCACCAGCAGATGGCGGCCACGCTCGATACCGTGGTGGCCGACATCCAGGCCATCCAGCGCCGCGCGCGGAGCAAGGGATTTGCAGGGCGCCCGCGCTGGCCGATGATCGTCCTCCGCTCGCCCAAGGGCTGGACGTGTCCGAAGGTGATCGACGGCAAGCTCTGCGAGGACTATTGGCGCTCGCACCAGGTGCCCATGGGCGAAATGGACAAGCCCGGCCACGTGAAGGTTCTGGAACAGTGGTTGAAGAGCTACCGGCCCGAGGAGCTCTTCGACCGAACCGGCCGGTTCCGGCAGGAGCTCGCCAATCTGGCGCCGACGGGCGAGAAGCGCATGGGCGCGAACCCGCACGCCAACGGCGGCCTGCTCCTGAAGGAGCTGAAGATGCCTGACTTCCAGGACTTCGCGGTGGCCGTGCCCTCGCCGGGCGCGGTGAACGCCGAGGCCACGCGGGTGCAGGGCCGATTCCTCGCCGAGGTGATGAAGCGGAATCTCCCGGCGCGCAACTTCCGCGTGTTCAGCCCCGACGAGAACGCCTCCAACCGGTGGCAAGACCTCTTCTCCGTCACCAAACGCGGGTTCGTGGGCGAGCTGCTGCCGACCGACGACAACATCGCCCCGGACGGGCGCGTGATGGAGATGCTGTCCGAGCATCAGTGCCAGGGTTGGCTCGAGGGCTACCTGCTCACCGGCCGGCACGGCTTCTTCAACTGCTACGAGGCCTTCATCCACATCATCGATTCGATGTTCAACCAGCACGCGAAGTGGCTCAAGGTCTGCGGCCACATCGGCTGGCGGCGCCCGATCGCCTCGCTGAACTACCTGCTGTCGAGCCATGTGTGGCGCCAGGATCACAACGGGTTCAGCCACCAGGATCCGGGGTTCATCGATCACGTGGTCAACAAGAAGGCCGAGATCATCCGGGTCTACCTGCCGCCCGATGCCAACACCCTGCTCCACGTCACCGACCGCTGCCTGCGCAGCCGCAATCTCGTGAACGTGATCGTCGCCGGCAAGCAGCCCTCGCCGCAGTGGCTGACGATGGACCAGGCGATCAAGCACTGCGAGGCCGGCATCGGTATCTGGGAGTGGGCGAGCAGCGATCGGGGCGGGGATCCCGACGTCGTGATGGCGTGCTGCGGCGACGTGCCGACGCTCGAAACCCTGGCCGCGGTCGATCTGCTGCGCCAGCACGTGCCCGAGCTGAAGGTGCGCGTCGTCAACATCGTGGACCTGATGACGCTGCAGCCACGGCACGTGCACCCGTCGGGACTGAGCGACCACGACTTCGACGTGCTGTTCACGAAGGACCGCCCGGTGGTCTTCGCGTTTCACGGCTACCCCTGGCTCGTTCACCGGCTCACCTACAACCGCACCAACCATGCCAACTTCCATGTCCGGGGCTACCGGGAAGAGGGCACGACGACCACGCCGTTCGACATGTGCGTGCTGAACGAGCTGGATCGGTTCCACCTCGTGGGCGAGGTCATCGACCGGGTGCCCGCACTCGGGTCGCGGGCGGCCTACGCGAAACAGGCCATTCGGGACGCGCTCATCGAGCACCGGCAGTACATCAATCGCCGCGGCGAAGACGACCCCCGCATCCTCAACTGGCAGTGGGGAGGGGCACAAGCCCGTGGGCGCCACCCTGGCTCGACCGAGGGCGACAACGTTTGACCTGAAGGGCCGAGTGACGGCCGTCGTCGATGCGAGGAGAGTTCACGATGTCCAGTGACCAGAACGGGCGAGACCACACGCGGCTGGTGAGCCTGGCCGACGAGGAGGCCGTCAAGGCGATCCTCGCCAGCACCATGACGGGGCTGTGGGAGCTGGTCAACAACCTCTCCCGGCTGCGGCCGTCCAGGCGCGAGCGCTACCGGGTGGCCATCTTCGGTTCCGCCCGCGCAAAGCCAGGCACGTGGGTCTACGACGAAGTGAAGCGGGCGGCGGCGGCCTTTGCCGGCATGGGGTGCGACATCGTCACCGGCGGCGGGCCGGGGCTGATGCAGGCGGCCAACGAGGGTGCGGCCGGCGCGGGCGCGGCCGGATCCCTGGGCATTCGCGTGGAGCTGCCCTTCGAGCAGGAGGTGAACCCGTTCGTCGAGCAGGCCTTCGAGCATGGAACCTTCTTCACTCGCCTTCAGCACTTCGTCATCGCTTCCGACGCCTTCGTCGTCGTGCCGGGCGGGATCGGCACGGTGCTCGAGATGCTGATGATCTGGCAGCTGCTGCAGGTGCG
>DAIRFN010000355.1:0-5161 GCA_036795065.1 Vicinamibacterales bacterium | reverse complement strand
CCAGCTTGAACGCGACCAGGGCCGCGGCCTCGGGCGGTACGAGCGTGACGATGAGGTCCAGCGTCCACTTCGCCACCAGCACGCCGAGCGTGGCGCCGAGCAGCGCGAGCACCACCGACTCGGTGAGCAGTTGCCGCACGAGCTGTCCCCGGCTTGCGCCAATCGACAGGCGCACGGCCATCTCGGCGGCGCGACCGGCGCCGCGCGCGAGGAGCAGGTTGGCGATGTTCGCGCACGCAATGAGCAGGACGGTCCCGGTGACGGCCAGCAGGATGATGAGGGGCGCACGGGCTTCCCGATGCACCGTGCTCTGTCCGCGCGCCCCGGGGACCACGGTGAGCTCCTTCGCGCGGAACCGCGCCATCGTCTGGTCGCTCAGGCCGGTCTGAAGCGGCGCTTCGACGTCGTTGACGATGGGTCGGTAGGCACCGTTCAGCGTCACGAGGGCCTGGTCGAGCGAGACACCAGGCTTCAGCCGCCCGAACAGGTAGGCCCAGTACGCGCGGCGGTTCTCGAAGCCCGGGCCCTGGAAGCCCGACTGCATCTCGGCGCGCATCGTGATGGGCACGTAGACGCTGGGCCGCGAGCCGAGGACCGTGCCCTCGAACTCGCGCGGCGTGACGCCGACGATGGTGAAGGCGTGGCCGTTGACGATGAGGGCCTGGCCGAGTACCGAGGGGTCTTCCTGGAAGCGCCGGCGCCAGTAATCGTAGGTGAGGACGGCCAGCGGATGGCCGCCCGGCGTCTTGTCATCGTCCGGCGTGAAGAGGCGGCCAATGGCCGGCTGCAGGCCGAGCACGGGGAAGAAGCTGCCCGAGACCAGCACGCCCTCGGCCGACTCGGTCTGGCCCTGGTAAGCGAGATTGGCCCCGAACATCCGGTGGGCGGCGATGCCGGTGACGCTGGTCTGCACACGCTCGAGGTCACGGAACATCGGGTAGCTGAAGACCTGCTCGCAGTCGCCCGCCTGCTGGCACGACGTGGAGCCGGGCTTGGGGCCGGGGGCGCCCAGGTTCACCAGCTCGTGCGGCGCCGGCACCGGCAAGGGCCGCAGCAGCATCTGGTTGAACAGCGAGAAAATGGCCGAATTGGCGCCAATGCCGAGGGCCAGCGACAGGATGGCCACGAGGCTGACAAACGGGGTCTTGGCAAGGTTCCGGAACGCCAGGCGCAGATCTCGCATGGCGTATGAGACGAGACACGGGGGGGGAAAGTTGTGCCAGACGCGGACTGGCCGCAGATGGCCGCGGATGCGCAAAGACGCGGGGCCGCAGATTGCGCGGAGACCCGGAACCGCAGATGCGCAAAGACGCGGTGCCGCAGATTGCGCAGATGGTCCGAAACGTCGCAGAACGGAACGGAGTACGGGCACCCGGCGCCCGGCTCCCGGCTCCCGGCTTCCGGCTCCCGACTCCCGACTAAGATGCTTCTATGTGCCGCAACATCAAGACGCTGTTCAACTTCGACCCACCCGCCACGGATGAGGAGATCCGGGCGGCGTCGCTGCAGTTCGTGCGGAAGCTGAGCGGGTTCACCGCCCCGTCACGCGGCAACGAGGCGGCGTTCGACCTGGCCGTGGACGAGGTGTTCGTGGCGGCGCGGCGGCTGATCGACGCGCTGGAGACGAAGGCGCCGGCGAAGGACCGGGCGGTCGAAGCGGCGCGGGCCAGGGAGCGCGGCGCCCGCCGCTTCCGCGCCGCCGGCGTCATTGAGTGATTGGCGATGGCAGATTGAGCGATTGATTGCGGGATTGGGTAATTGGTGATTGGGCGAATCATTGGTGATTGCGTGATTGAGTGATTGAATGATTGGGCCATTGGCGATTCAACGACGTTCGCGAATCGCGCAATCGCCCAATGACGCAATCACACAATCCAATCGCGCAATTCCCCAATCACCCAATCCGCAATCAATCGCTCAATCTGCCATCGCCAATCGCTCAATGGACAGGCGCTGCACTAAGCCTTGGAGTGGTGCAGCGCGAACATGGCCCCTTGAGGGTCTGTGCACTGCGCTATCCACCCGCCGCCGGGCACTTCCATGGGCCCGTGGAGCACCTGCCCGCCGTGGGCTTTGACCCGCTCGGCCGCGGCGTGCACGTCGGGGACACGGAAGTACAGCAGCCACACGTTCGGCATCTGGACCATGTCGTCCACTTTCGTCATCATCCCGCCCATCGATCCAAGCGCGCGGCCGAACATGTGGTACTTCCCCATCGGCCCCATGTCCATCGTCTCGGTGGAGTTCCAGCCGAACAGGTCGTGGTAGAACGCCAGTGCCGCGGCGGCGTCGGTGGTATAGAGCTCGTGCCACGACGTGTCGCCCAACTCGGGGAGGGCCTCGGCCTGCTGTGGGGGCGACGTGGGCTCGTAGATCGAGAAGGGGGCACCCTGCGGATCCTTCATCGTCCGCATGCGGCCCACGCCGGGCACATCGATGACCGGTGACAGTGTGCCGCCGCCCAGTGTCTCCACGTGGGCCGTGGCATCCTCGAGCTTGTCCACGCCGACGTAGAGCATCCAGTGCGGCGGCACGCCCGCGGCCTTCATGTCGTCGGTGATGGCCATGGCGCCGCCGACCGGGACCTCGCCCGCGCGCATCCACATGGTGTAGGGCATGCCGGCGTCCCCGAATGGCGCGGTCGTCCAGCCGACGACCTTCGTGTAGAACGTCTCGGCAGCGGCGAGGTCGGTGGTCATCAGCTCATACCAGAGCGGGCGACCGAGGACGGATGTGGACATTGGGAGCCTCCCTCAGGGTCCAGTCGAACGCCTGGACCGAAAGGGGGTAGTGTGCCATATCGGCGTAACGTCGTTCCAACGGGCCTGGCCCGGTTGCGGGTCCGAGGGGACGAACGGAGGGACGACCAAAGCTGGGGTTCGGGCCCATTGGGCGATCGCCGATTGCAGATTGGCGATTGATTGGGGATTGGTGATTGCAGATTGTGGGATTGGAGGGGGATTGGCTAATTGGGGGATTGAGTGATTAGGTCGCTGGTGGGCGCTATCGCGATTCATTGGTCATTGCCCTTCGCTCGACGACCAGGGAATCACCCAATCACCAATCACTCAATCACTCAATCACTCAATCACTCAATCACTCAATCCAATGACCCCAATTCTCAATCCTCACTCTCCCAATGAATCGCTCAATCAGCAATCGGCAATCGCTCCATGGACAGGCGCTGTACTACACTAACCGCTCCATGCTCAGTTCATCTCGAACCGGTCCAGCTCCATCACCCTGGCCCACGCGCGCACGAAGTCCCGCACGAACTTCTCGCGTCCGTCGGACGCCGCGTAGACCTCGGTGATGGCGCGCAGCTCGGAGTTCGAGCCGAACACCAGGTCCACCGGGGTGGCGGTCCACTTGACCTTCCCGGTCGCGCGGTCGCGCCCTTCGTAGATGCCCTCGGACGTCGAGGACTTGCTCCACTGGGTGGACATGTCGAGCAGGTTCACGAAGAAGTCGTTGGTGAGCGTGCCGGGCTTGTCGGTGAACACGCCATGCTTCGCCTGTCCGGCATTGGCGTTCAGCGCCCGCAGGCCGCCTACCAGAACGGTCGTCTCGGGCACCGACAGCGTCAGCAGGTTGGCGCGCTCCACCAGCATGTCCGCCGGCGAACGGTGCTGGCCGGTGCGGTAGAAATTCCGGAACCCGTCCGCGGTCGGCTCGAGCGGGGCGAACGACGCCACGTCGGTCTGCGCCGCCGACGCATCCGCGCGCCCGGGCGTGAAGGGTACCTGCACGTCGTGCCCGGCCTGCTTCGCGGCCTGCTCGATGGCGGCGCTGCCGCCCAGGACGATCAGGTCGGCAAGCGAGACCCTCTTCCCGCCGGACTGCGCACGGTTGAAGTCCTGCTGGATGGCCTCGAGGCGCTGCAGTACCTTGGCGAGCTCCGCAGGAGTGTTGGCCTCCCAGTCCTTCTGTGGCGCGAGGCGCACGCGCGCGCCGTTCGCGCCGCCGCGCATGTCGGTGCCGCGGAACGTGGCGGCCGACGCCCAGGCCGTCCGCACCAGCTCCGGAACGGTCAGGCCCGAGGCGAGGATCTTCGCCTTCAGATCCGCGACGTCCTTCGCGTCAATCAGCGCATGATCAGCGCGCGGGATTGGATCTTGCCAGATCAGCTCCTCGCTGGGGACCTCCGGACCGAGATAGCGGGCACGCGGGCCCAGGTCGCGGTGGGTCAGCTTGAACCATGCCTTGGCAAACGCGAGCTGGAACTCTTCCGGGCTCTGCGCGAAGCGACGCGAAATCTTCTCGTAGGCCGGGTCGAACCTGAGCGCCAGGTCCGTGGTCAACATGAACGGCGCATGCCGCTTCGCCGGGTCGTGCGCGTCGGGCACGAGGTTCGCGCCCTGGTTGTTGGCGGGAATCCACTGCGTGGCGCCAGCGGGGCTCTTGGTCTGCACCCAGTCGTACTTGAACAAGTTGACGAAGAACTCGTTGCTCCACGCCGCCGGGCGGGACGTCCACGCGCCTTCGAGGCCGCTGGTGACCGTGTCGCCCGCGTTGCCGCGGCCGCATCGGTTGGTCCAGCCGAAGCCCTGCTCCTCGATGCCCGCCGCAGCGGGTTCGGGCCCCACGCAGTCGGCGGGACTGCGGGCGCCGTGCGCCTTGCCGAAGGTGTGGCCGCCGGCGATGAGCGCCACCGTCTCTTCGTCGTTCATCGCCATGCGGGCGAAGGTCTCGCGGATGTCCCTGGCGGCCGCCAGCGGATCAGGCTTCCCGTTCGGGCCCTCCGGGTTCACGTAGATGAGGCCCATCTGCACGGCCGCCAGCGGATTCGACAGGTTCCGGTCGCCGCTGTAGCGCTCATCGGCGAGGAACTTCTTCTCAGGCCCCCAGTAGGTCATGTCGGGTTCCCAGTCGTCCGCACGCCCGCCGGCAAAGCCGAAGGTCTTGAAGCCCATGGACTCCAGCGAGACGTTGCCGGTCAGGACCATCAGGTCGGCCCAGGAGATCTTCTGGCCGTACTTCTGCTTCACCGGCCAGAGCAGCCGGCGTGCCTTGTCGAGGTTGGCGTTGTCGGGCCAGCTGTTGAGCGGGTCGAAGCGCATCTGGCCGCCGCCGGCGCCACCGCGGCCGTCGAAGACGCGGTACGTCCCGGCGCTGTGCCAGGCCATGCGGATGAAGAAGGGCCCGTAGTGCCCGTAGTCCG
>DAIRFN010000354.1:0-5189 GCA_036795065.1 Vicinamibacterales bacterium | reverse complement strand
GCGCGGCTCACCGGGATACACGCTCAGCAGTTCCACCAGCTGTTCCGGATGGCTCACCGGCAGGGCCCGGAGCATCAGCGCGTTGATCAAGCTGAAGATCGCGGTGTTGGCGCCGATGGCAAGCGCAAGCGCGACGACCGCCACCGCGGTGAAACCAGATGTGCGGCGCAGCGTCCGCGCGGCATAGCGCACGTCCTGCCACGTGGACTCGAGGACGTGCTCCCAGCCGACGTCACGCACACGGTCTTTAACCGCGGCCGCGCTTCCCAACTCCATGTGCGGCGGCGATGGAGCCGCCGACCCAGCGCCCGAGCCGCCGGACGGACGGGACCATGATCGTCGGAGTGATGGGCCGCTTGAAGCCCGGTGTGACGATCGCGCAGGCCCTCGTTGAGATGCGGGTGCTCGACCAGTACCGGCGCGAGGATATGGCCAAGACGAGGCAATCGGCGGCCTCGGTTCGCGGTATCTCGATTGAACTGGAGCCGGCCGCGGCGGGGTTGTCAGCCCTTCGCGACCGGTTCGCTACCTCGCTCCTCGTGCTGATGGCCGTGGTCGCTCTGCTCCTGCTGATGGCCTGCACCAATGTCGCCAGCCTGCTGCTGGCGCGGGGCGCGGCGAGGCAGCAGGAGATGGCCTTGCGGGTGTCGCTTGGCGCGGGACGCGTGCGGCTCGTGCGGCAAGTGCTGACCGAGGCGCTCCTGCTCGCCGCGATGGGCAGCATCGTCGGCATCGCGCTCGCGTCGGTCGGCGCCGAGTGGACGTGACGGGGGTTGCGGCAGGGCATCGCCGTGCGTGCGGTCCCTGCTGACTCTTTCGCCTTCGTGGGCGAGGGCGTCGACGAAGTATCCAGGGCTCGGGGCGATGGGCTCCACACCGTGGTGGGGAGCCAGCCTTGCGGTGCGTGCACGAATCGGCCTCGCTTTGGACCTGATATTCAGCCTTTGAGTGGATTTAGTGGATTGAGGGCTTCAAATCAGGCCCAAGTCGTTCACGGGACACCACGTTGGTTCTGACGTCACCACGCCAGGCCGCTGTTCCGGAGACGGTTCCGGTCGGCGGGTCGTGCTAACCTGCGCCCGGACCGTTCAGACGAAGCTGGCCTCGTACAGGGACGAGCCAGTTCGTGGAGAATCACCGTATGCACGCGCATTCCGGATGGCGGATCGTTCCTGGCATCGTCCTGCTGGCGCTTGTCAGCGCTTGCGCCGGCTCGGGGCCCGCGCCGGAGCGGCGCGAATTGACGCTCGATGGCCCGGAGGTGAAGGCCGCGCTCGAGGCAATCACGGGAGACCGCATCCGCCAGCACATGAGCGCGCTGGCCGACGATGCGCTCGAGGGGCGCGGGCCGGGGACGGAAGGGTACGAAGGGGCGCTGCGCCATGTCGAGACGACGCTCAAGTCGCTCGGTGTGGAGCCCGCCGGCGAGGGCGGCACCTACCGGCAGCGAGTCCCGCTCCGGGGCGGCAAGGTCGTCGAGGACGCGAGTTCGTTGAGGGTCACTTCACGGGCGGGCGCGAAGACGCTCGCCTACGGCGTGGATTACCTGCTCGGTGCGGATCACCTGCGCGAGCAGGTCGCCATCGACAACGCGCCGGTGGCGTTTGTCGGGTACGGCGTGAGCGCTCCCGGGCTCGGATACGACGACTATGCGGGCGCGGGCAGCGTCGAAGGCAAGGTGGTGGCGTACCTGAGCGGCGCGCCGCCCAGCCTGCCGAGCAACGAGCGTGCGTACTTCTCGTCCGGGGCAGCCAAGGAGGCCGAGGCGGTGAAGCGCGGCGCCATCGGCACCGTCAGCTTCACGTCGCCGGACGATCCGCGCTTCCGATGGGACGTGAGCGTTGCCACCAGCAAGCAGGGAAGCTTCTCGTGGCTCGACGCGCAGGGGAACCCGAACCGCGGGACCCCGGCGCTCCGCGGATCGGTGTCGCTGAACCATTCGGGCGTGCAGGCGCTCTTCGCGGGGACGCCGAAGCCGCTGGCCGATGTCTTCGCGGACGCCAAGGCCAGCAAGCCGCAGGCGTTCGACCTGCCGGCGCGCCTGTCGGTCACGACCCGCACCACGCACCGGGATGTCGAGAGCGCGAACCTGGTGGGGCGTGTGGCGGGGAGCGACCCCGCCCTGCAGGGCGAACATGTCGTCTACGTCGCCCACGTGGATCACTTCGGGCGTGGCGTCGCGATGAACGGCGACGACATCTACAACGGCGCGCACGACAACGCCTCGGGCGTGGCGATCGTCCTGGAGGTGGCGCGCGCCTTCACGGCGCTGCCGGCGCGCCCGCGCCGATCGGCGCTGTTCCTGTTCGTGACCGCCGAGGAGTGGGGCCTGCTCGGCTCCGACTACTTCGCGCGGAACCCGACGGTGCCGCGCGAGAGCCTCGTGGCGAATCTCGCGCTCGACATGCCCTTCCTGTTCCACCCGCTGCTCGACATCGTGCCGTACGGCGCGCAGCACTCCACCCTGTCGGGACCGGTGTCGCGCGCGGCGCAGCACCTCGGGATCACGCTCGCGGATGATCCGATCCCGGAGCAGGTCCTGTTCATCCGCAGCGACCACTACAGCTTCGTGCGCCAGGGCATCCCGTCGCTCTTCATCAAGAGCGGGTTCAAGACCGGCGACCCGGCGCGGGATGGCGCGGCCATCAACGCGGCGTACCGCCGCGACGTGTACCACAAGCCGAACGACGACATGTCGCAGCCGTTCGACTTCGAGGCCGGCGCGGCGCACGCGCGGCTCAACTTCCTGACCGGCTGGCTGGTGGCGCAGGACACGGCACGGCCCTCCTGGAATCCAGGCGATTTCTTCGGGGGGCTGTTCGCGGGCCCGGCAACCGCCACGCAGTGACGCGGCCGGTCCGGTGATGGGACGAACCCATGGGCTACCGCTCGATGTGTGCTGTCGTCGCAGGCGTGTGCGTGGTCGTCTCGCTGACGGCGACCGCGACGCCCGACCCTCCGAGGCAGGCGGACGCCTCGGGTGGCCGCCCGCGTCGCGTCCCCGCCGAGGTGTCCGACCGGCTGACCCACTCGCCGCTGACGGCCTGCGACCGGCGAGATGTGGCGGCCAGGCGCGCCGGAACAGACCTGCGCATCGCCACATGGAACATCCAGGCTGCCCTCGCGGCACCCGTGGATGCCATCGCCGCGGAACTGCGGGCCATGCACGCCGACGTGGTCGCGTTGCAGGAGGTGGACGTCATGACCCGTCGGGGTGGCTTCGTTGACGCACCCGCGGAGCTGGCCCGGGCCCTCGGGTTTCACTTCGCATTCGCCGCCAGCATCAAATGGGACGAGGGGGACTACGGACTCGCCGTTCTCTCCCGATGGCCGCTGACCGACGTGCGACGGCACCGGCTGAGCATCATCGGGCGGGCTGAGCCTCGCATCGTTCTGGACGCGACCGTCTGCGTCCATGGTCGGCCGCTGCGGCTCTTCAATCATCACGCCGATCGGCGCGTCGCCTCGCGAGGAGCCGGATTCAAGGAGTTCACAAACATCGTCCGACCCCATGTCGGGCTCGGCATCCTGGTGCTGGGCGACTTCAACGAGTACCCGGACGGCCCCGGCGTGCTCGGCCTGATGAGCGCGGGTCTGGTCGACGTGGGCGCCCACGGCAATGCCCACACGACCGACAATGGCCGCATCGATTACGTGCTGACCGACCGTCTACTGGCTCGTCGGGCATCGACGGCGGGCGTGTGGCCCACTGACAAGAGCGACCACGACGCCGTGCTGGTCCGTCTCGATTGGTGAGACGCGGTCGCCCGCTTATCGGCAGACGACATCACCATCGTCAATGGCCCTGCCGATCAGCGCGCCCGCGCCCGCGCCGAGGATGGTGCCCAGCGTCTTCGAACCACCCGGCGCGATGACGTGCCCCAGCACGCCGCCCGCCATCCCGCCGATGATGAGGCCCGTGGTCCCGTTGTCTCGCTCGCAGTAGTAACGGTTGTCGGAGCCGCGGTAGATGCGGTCGTTGCGGCCGAGGCGCCGCGGGCGGTAGCGGTGGCTGTCGTTGCGGTACGACCGGGCCGGATCCCAGTAACCGTTGCGCGCCTCGTAGCGGTCTGTCCGGCCGCGGCGATTGTCGCGCCAGCCCCGGCGATCGTCGTCACGCCGGTCCCATCGGTCCTCGTAGCGATCCCGGCGATCCTTGCCCTGGGCCATGGCCGGCGCCGGCAGGAAGCCGACGAACGAGGCCACGAGCAGGGCCACGGTTGCGGTTCTGATGTGGTGCATGAGGACGATCTCCCTCAAGGGCGGCCGCGATTGACCTGACCCACGGACTGCAAGGGATGTGCCGGCGATTGCCAGCGAACAAAGGCCGGTTCGTGACCGCGAGTTGCGCGAGCGGGCGAAGAAGTGGACGGAGCCCGGGGACAGATCGTACTCGGCTGGGGACCCTCGGCCGTGGAGGCCTCGACGGCCGTCCGATGAACGGGCCCGCGTTCACCGGGCCAGGCGCCGCTCCTCCTTGAACAGCACGTAGTCCGAGTTCCGCATCTCGGCCAGCGCCTGCTCGTAGGATTGCCGCGATGCCGGCGACCGCGTCGCGCTCCGGCGCGAGGCGAGGCTGCCGAGGTGGTACGCGTCAGGGCGCACGACGACGCTCCCCACGACGGCGACGGTGCCCGGCGGAATCGCGCCGGTGTAGTCGAGCGTGGCGGTCTCGTCCTGAAGGAGCCGCGTGTCCCCGAGCTCCTTCCACTCGCCGCGCTCGAACACCACCCGCCTCGCGATCAGCCGCTCCGCGACAACGGGGCCCGCCCCGTACCGGTTCACCATCTGGATCCGCATCCACACCTCCGGCACGATGTACGTGGGGAAGGCGTGGCCCGTCTCGGTGTTGGTGAGCGTCAACCGGCTCTCGACCCTGTTTCCCACCACGCGGGCGTCGAAGCCCGACTTGACGCCGCCGCGAACGGTTTCCGGATCGTGAATGCCACGGAACAGGTGCCGGCGCCCGGGCATGTGGCACGTCTGACAGGTCTTGCCCTCGCGCGCGGCGCGCGAGACGCGCCATTCCTCGACCGTGTTCTGCAGGAACGCCCCGTTGACCTTCGGCGCATTGCCCTCGGCGAACTGGTGGCAGCCGGCGCAGAAGTCCACGCTCTCGAAGAAATCGCGCGTATTCACGGGGCCGTGCGGGGAGGGGTAGCGCGCGACCAGCGGCGCGATGGTCGTCT
>DAIRFN010000085.1:16222-17594 GCA_036795065.1 Vicinamibacterales bacterium | reverse complement strand
CTCGTTGGGCTCATAACCCAAAGGTCGGGGGTTCAAATCCCCCCCCCGCAACCAAGTTCGGTGAAGAGGCCGTCGGCCTCCCGACGGCCTCTTTGCCTTTCTGCGGCACGGTCCGCGGAGGCTTCGCATCCGACGGATGGGGCGACCCGCCGGACGGAATCGGCACGGCCACGCACTGCCGCACCGCGCTATCGTCTTCCGCATGGCTCGCATCGTGGCCGGGGTCATGGGCCCCGGCGAAACCGATACCGCTGCCGAGTGCGCGCTGGCCGATCGCCTCGGCGAGCTCGTCGCGGGACGCGGATGGGTGGTACTCATCGGAGGGCGGCCCGTGGGCGTGATGGAATCGGCGCTCGCCGGCGCGAAGCGTGCCGGCGGCCTCACCATCGGCGTCCTGCCTCACGAGACGGATGAGCCCGACTCCGCGGCCGCCGACAGCCGGATCGTGACGGGCATGGGCGAGGCCCGCAACGTCGTCAACGTCCTGACCAGCCACATCGTCTTCGTGTGCGGGATGAGCCCAGGCACGGCCGGCGAAACCGCGCTCGCCATCAAGAAGCGCCATCACGTCATCTTGCTCGACCTGCCACGCGGGACGGCCGATTTCTGGGGCGCCGTGGGCGGATCGCTCATCCACACGGCCGCGACCCCTGACGAGGCATTGGAGCTGCGGGCGCCTGCTCGACTCATCGCACTGAGGGCGGCAGTCACCGCTGGCGCACGTAGTCCAGGCCGACGACGCCGGTCGGGTACGGAGTGGCGGACTGCAGCGTGAACCCCGTCCGTGAGTTGTCGGGCCAGATGCGCTTGCCGCGGCCGAGCGTCAGCGGGTAGAGCAGCAGGTGGAGCCCGTCCACCAGGTCGTGCGCCAGCAGCGTCGGCACGAGCTGGCTGCTGCCATCCGTCAGGATGGTTCCGCCAGGCTGGGCCTTCAGCGCCCGCACCGCCTCCACCACGTTGTCGCGGATGATCGTCGTGTCGCGCCAGATCGGTGTCTCCAGCGTCCGGGACACGACGTGCTTCCGGGGTGCGTTCATGAGGTCGCCGAACGGATCGCCTGGCGGCATCGGCTCGAACGCCTCTCCGTGAGTAACGTACGTGCGCCGGCCGAGCAGCAGGGCATCGACGTCCTGCATGAGGGCGACGAAGCTCTGGCCGATGTCGTCGTGCCAGTACGGCATGGTCCAGCCGCCGTGCTCGAAGCCGCCATCCCGATCCTCGTCCTTACCGCCAGGCGCCTGTATGACGCCATCCAATGACACGAACTCGGACACAATCAGTTTTCGCATGAAGTCCTCCGTTTCACGATCGGCGGGACTGGCCGGCATCGGGCTCTATGCGGTCGTCGCCTTCGCGGTGTCGGGGCGATCGT
>DAIRFN010000085.1:0-16122 GCA_036795065.1 Vicinamibacterales bacterium | reverse complement strand
CTGGCCGGCATCGGGCTCTATGCGGTCGTCGCCTTCGCGGTGTCGGGGCGATCGTGCGAGATCGGGGTCCGCGCGGCGCGCGGCGCGGATGGATCCGCTGGTGGCGCTCCCGCACGACTGGCGTTGCGCGGGGGACGCATCAGCGTTATTGGCGCAACTTCGAAAGGATCGCGCCGATGTTATCGGGCGAGAAGAACGCCGCCGGGGAGATGGTTCCGGCGTTGGCCTGCACGAACCCGTCCTGTGCGGCCTGATCGCCCTGCATCGCGGTGAGCAACCGCTGTATGTCCGGTGGAGGAGGCGCCAGCGTCGCAAGCTGGCAGGTGAGCTCGTACATCGGCAGCACGTGCCTGTCCCGGTCGCGATGGTAGTCTGCCATGGCGTCCTCGAAGGCACGGGCGCCGCTGAACACTTCGTGGAGCGCCGTCGCGCACCGCTCGGCGTCCCGGAAGGCATCTACGATGCCCTGCGCCGTGATCGAGTCCTTCAGGTAGCCCGCATCCCCAACGAGCACCCATCCAGGGCCATACGGCTTGCGAAAGTACCCTGGAAGGATCGCCCCGGCAAACCGCGTTTCACGCTCCGCACCGCGTACCCGTTCCGCGAACTCGGGTGCGAGGTCCAGCATCCTGTCGAAGTTCCCCTCGACGTCGCTCTTGTTCGCCTCGAACTCCGCGTGCGGCCATCCCCCGATGACCACGGTCAGGCCGTCGTGGGTGGGGGCCGCGGCAAAGCCGCGGCCCGGGCGGATGTAGATCTCGAACCGACCTTCGATGGGCAGGCCGCTCCAGTAGCTGTAGTAGGCGGCCAGCAGCGGTGGCGTCTGGCGATAGGTGTCGGCCCCGACGGCCTCGGCGACGATCGAGTGCCAGCCGTCGGCGCCGATCACGACATCGGCGTGCTCGGTGACGCTGCGGCCTCCCTTCGTGTGGCCCTTGATGCCGCACGCGCGTCCATCCTCGACCACGAGGTCGTCGACGATGAAGGCCTCACGAATCTCCGCACCGGCCTCGGCCGCGGCCGCGACGAGCAACTCGTCCAGGATCGTCCGGCGCGCGCAGTACGCGACCGCCGTGTCACCACTACCCGGCCGTCCCTCGATCTTCAGCGGACCGAAGTCGTACGTGTAGGTGTGAACGGGCGGACAACCCGTCTCCGCCAGGCGGTCGAGGAGTCCCCACCGGGCCAGCGCCGCGACGCCGATGGGCTGGATGACGTGCGTGGACACGGTGTCGCTCGGGAACGTGGCCCGATCCACCACGAGCACGCGATGACCCTCGCGCGCCAGGAGCATTGCCGTCGGCGCGCCCGCGCAGCGCGCGCCCACGACGATGGCGTCGTGCCGCGTACTCATGCTGCTCCTCCTTCACCGATGTGGGAGACAGTCGAACGCCGAGAGCGGAGGGAGGCGCTGAGCGCCGGACGGATTGCTTATAGACCGAATGGTCATCACGCAACAAGGCCCCGGCTCAACGTTGACGTACGGTCGAGCTCGAGTGCTGGGCCTCGCGCGTGAGCGCGTCACGCCCCAGGGGGAGTCGCGAACACGGCCAGCCCGCTTTTGCGCCAGCCCATCGGCTGGGCATGACCGGTCGCCCGTTCACGCCCGGACTCGCACGCCAGGCAGCGCGCCGCGAAGGGCAGGGCCCGCAGGCGGCTTTCCGAGATCGCCTCATCGCACGCCACGCAGCGGCCGTACTGGCCCCCGTCGAGTCTCACGAGCGCCTCGTTGATCCGGTCGGCCGTCTGGGCCTGCATCTGCAGCACCGAGAACGAAATGTCCTCCAGGCTGTCGGTGTCGATATGCTCGAGGTCGTCTCTTCCCTCCGTGGAGCGGCCCGCGCGGCCGTCCCGGAGACGCATCTGCAGGTCTGCCCGCAGCTCGTGCTCACGGTCCTGGAGCATCTGCCTCAGCTCGGCAATGCGGGTGGCGGTGTGTGTCATGTCGGCTCCCTGACCAGTTAGCTTGCCGCACGGTGACCGCCACCGTCTGTGCTGTAGTGAACACCGCCAGGCCCGCGCGAGCGCGTAATGTAGGAAGCACGACTTCCATCAACACTCACCAAGGCCATTGACGATGGACGGTCGAGCTGGCGCACGTCCGTATACATGAGCTCCGCTCCACAACACCGCGAGCTGAACCACACAAGGGCATTGCCCACTGCGCGCACGATTGGTAGGCTCGGAAGACGGGCGTGCTAATGAATCCAGCGATCGGTCGCGCGTCCATCGGCGTCCTCCTTCTCTGGCTCGCCGCCTGTACTTCCACGTCCACCAGCGTCACCTCGCCAACGTCGGTGCGTTGTCCGGTCGATCTCACGCTGTCGCCACCGACCATCGGCGCGACTGGCGGCAACGGTCAGATGTCGATCACCGTGGGCCGCGAGTGCACCTGGGAAGCGCGATCGGAATCCGATTGGATCGCGCTCGCGTCGCCGGTCAGCGGCCAAGGCGAGGCGACCCTGGGCTACACGGCGTCGCCGAATGCCCTGGTCGAGGTCCGACGAGGGGCGATCGTCGTCAACGAGCAGCGCGTGGAGGTCGCGCAGGCGGCAGCCGCGTGCACGTTCGCGCTCAGCGCCTCCCGCGCCAGCGTGGATGCGCAGGGCGCAACCCTCAGAGTCACCGTCACCGCTCACAACTCATGCGCGTGGTCCGCGGCCAGCCAGGCCAGCTGGATCCAGATCGAGGCCGGCCGCGAGGGCATGGGGACCGCCGACGTGACGATCCGAGTGCTGCCCAACAGCGGCGTCGAGCGACGCGGCGCGGTCGTGATTGGCGGGCAGACGTACCAGGTGGTACAGGCCGCGGTGCCGGCTCCAACGCCTCTGCCGCCAACACCTCCGCCGCCGACACCGACACCGACGCCGACACCGACACCGCCGCCGACACCGCCACCGACACCGACACCGCCGCCGACACCGCCGCAAACACCTCCGCCGCCGACACCGACACCGCCGCCGCCGCCGACACCGCCGCCGCCGCCGACACCGCCGCCACCACCTCCGCCCACACCGCCCGTGTGTGCGTTCAGCGTGGCGCCTACATCCGAGTCGGTGGGCCCGAGCGGCGGCGGCCGGGAGGTCAGCGTGCAGGCCTCCGACTCGCAGTGCACATGGACCGCCGTTTCGAGCGTGCCCTGGATCGCCATCAGGGACGGCAGCGGCACTGGGAGCGGGCGCGTCCGCTACACTGTCGCGGCCAACGCCGGTGGTGCCCGAACGGGCACCCTCACGGTGGCTACCGCGACGGTCACGGTGACACAGGCCGCCGCGCCTCCCCAGCCGATCACGCTTCGCGGACGGATCTCCAGGCTGAGCGGCCAATGTCCCAACCTCACGTTCACGCTCGACGGCTACACGGTGCGCACCGACAGCGCCACCGAGATCCAGCGCGGATGCCAGAGGCTGAGAGATCGGACCGAGGTGGTCGTGTCGGGCCTGTTGCAGCCTGATGGCACGGTGCTGGCACTCCAGATTCGCCTGGACGACGACTGAGAATGGCCGCCTCGCGTTACCGCCGGCTCGTCGTGCCCGTGGCCCTGCTGCTGCGTCTGGCCGAGGCGCCCGCGTCAGCGCAATCGTCGCTCACCGACACCTTGTCGTTTCTGCTCACCACGCGGGCTGTCCAGACCGGCGACCTCACGAGGGACGAGCAGTCTGCGGAGGTCACACGCGACACCATCACGCGGCTGCTGCTCACCGAGCTGACCACGCTTCCACTGAGCTCGTCGTCGGGCGGGTTCACCTATCGCTTCAATTCCGAGCTCGGGACCGTGGCGCGCGCCAGCGCGAGCTTCGGACCCTTCTTCACCGAGCGCAGCCTCACCGCCGGGGCGGACCGCGTGTCTGTCGGCGCGCAGGCGCAGCTGGCCCGCTTCTCACACCTCGACCGCTACAGCCTTCGTGACGGCTCGTTCGTCACCACGGCCACCCAGTTCCGCGACGAGAGGCAGCCGTATGACGTGGAGACGCTCACGCTCGCCGTCAACTCGGCGACGCTGACGCTGTTCGGAAACGCCGGCCTGCACGACCGCGTCGACGTGGGAGTGGCGGTGCCATTCGTGCGGCTGACGATGGAAGGCTCGCGCCTGAATACTTACCGCGGGAGCGAGTTCCTGCAGGCACGTGCGACCGCCGAGGCGACCGGCCTCGGAGACATCGCCGTGCGCGGCAAGGTGAACCTGCTCGATGAACGTGGCAAAGGGCTGGCGCTGATCGAAGAGATCCGGCTGCCGACCGCGCGCGACGAGGACCTCCTGGGCGCGGGCAAGGCGTCCTTGCGGACGGTCTTCATCGCTTCTTCCGAAGCCGGGCGCATCGCCGCCCATGGGAACCTCGGTGCGACCGTCGCGGGCCTGTCGGAGGGGATTGACTACCGGGGCGCCGTCACGGTGAGCGCGTTGCCGCAGCTGACCCTGGTCGGCGAACTGCTCGGCAGGCGCCTCACCGATGTCGGACGTCTCGTCGAGGAGCGGGTACCCCACTCCACTCTCAGCGGCGTGGATACTGTCCGCCTGGTCACCACGAACGAGAGCCTCAATACTCTGGCGTTCGTCGCAGGGGCGAAGTGGAACGTGAGCGACACGTGGCTGGCCAACGTCAACATCTCGGTGCCGTTGACCAGCCGCGGCCTGCGCTCGAACCCGGTGGTGCTGTTCGGCGTGGACTACGCCTTCGAGCGCTGAGCTAGCGTGCCACCGCGTTGGCGATCAACCAGCGTCGATTCCAGTTCGTCAGGTCGAAGATCCACAGGCGCGATTCGGTTCGCGCGAACCGGCTGCCCACCCGGGGAACATAGGTGATGGTCCCCCAGCACAGGGCCTGACCGGCGTCGTCATCGACGGTCACCTGGCACCGCTCGAACGCCACGCGCTGGGATCGCAGGCCGTCGAACGCACGCGCCAGGGCGCGCGCGTCCACCGTGGGCCAGACCGCCCTGGTGAGCTCCGGGTCCAGTCGCTCGTAGGCGATCTGGAATTGCTTCACCGCCTGCAGGATCTCGTCCGTCTCCTGGCGGTCGCTCATCGTGGACGCGTCCGTGCCCGCCGTGGCCCTCCTGTCGGCGGGCGTCACCGTTTCCTCGCGTTCCTCGCGCGATTGGCCTGGCGCCAGTCCGTCCAGTCCAGCGAGAGCGATCTCGGCCGAGGGCCCCGCCAGCGGCCGGTCCGCCGCGGGTGCTGCGGCCCGGCCCGCGACGGCCGCCGCGGGAAGGTCTCGCCGAGGTGCGGGCCCGCTGTCGCTCGCGGAGCGTGAGGAGAGGGAGCGCTCGACCGGCGTCGAGGCGCGCTGCTGGCGAAGCGCTGCGTGAGTCCTGGCCGTGGCCGGCGGTTCGACCGGAGGGGGTCGAACAACCTCGGTGGTCGATGATGAGCTGTCCGCGGTCGGTGCGATCGCCGGAGCCCGGCCATCGACGAACGGTGCCAGCCCGGCTATGGACGCGAGTGGTCGGCCCTCCAGCACCCCTGGAAGAGTGTCGACCCCGGGTGCGCGATCGAAACGGTCGACAACGAACACGAGAACGAGGACCGTCGTCAGGAGAGCCAGACGGCCTCGCGGGCTCCTCGACGAGCGCGTCACGTCGTCGGGCAATCTGTTCGGCAGGCGCGCCACATCGGGCGCCGGCGAGCCGGGGGCCTTGCTGGCGATGAGGCCGACCGGGAATTCGTCGAGGGCCGAGCCTTCGTCCGGCCATGGTGGCAGTTGTGAGGGACCGCCCTCGTCGGTGAATCCCCGCTCGGCCGAGAACGACGATAGCGGTGGCCGCTCCGGGACGGTCGCCGCCTCCAGATCAGCGGCGTCGGCCTGCAACGGCGGTTCCGGCGGAGCATCCCGGCCCGAGGCCCCCATGGCCACTATCATCGACCGTTCCGGCCGGCGGGTCAAACTCAGCAGCGACGTCTCGCACTGAACACACTAGCGTTCGCTCCGACCCGGGCCGGTTATGTCGTGTCGTGGCACAGCTCTGGCCGGATCGGAGATGCTGCACAAGTCGAGCAAGCGGGTCATCGGGCGCGCCCGAGCACGATCCGCACGTGGTGTACCTGGCCGTCGTCTGCCAGCGGAATCGCCGCGGCATCCACGGCGATTCCGTCGAGTGACGCCGTCAGCACCCCGCGACACTGCCTGTCGGGGTTCGACACCGCGATCCGATAGGGGGTGTCCCCCGCGCGCCACGCGATCTCGTAGTCCTGCCAGGACGCCGGGATGCACGGGTCGATGCTGAAGGTGTTCCCACGACGCCGCAACCCGAGCATGCTCTCGATGCCGGCTCGATACAGCCACGCCGCCGAACCCGTGTACCAGCTCCAGCCGCCGCGACCGGCATGCGGCGAACGGGAGTAGACGTCCCCTGCGACGACGTAAGGTTCCGCCTTGTAGCGGTCGACGTCCGCTCCCGTGCGCGTGTGGTTGATCGGGTTGAGCATGTGGAACAGCTCCGCGACCTCGTCGCCGCTGCCCAGCCGCGCCAGCGCCATCACCACCCACGCGGCCGCGTGCGTGTACTGACCGCCGTTCTCGCGCACGCCCGGCGGATAGCCCTTGATGTAGCCCGGATCCTGATTCGACTGGTCGAAGGGCGGATCGAGCAGCAGGATCAGCCGTGAACCTCGCGCGACCAGCGACGTGCGCACGGCATCCATCGCCCTCTCCGCTCGCGCCGCCGGCGCGGCGCCGGAGAGCACGGCCCAGGACTGGGCGATCGAGTCGATCCGGCACTCGTCGTTCTGAGCGGACCCCAGCGGCGACCCGTCGTCGTAGTACCCCCGCCGGTACCATTCGCCGTCCCATGCCAGGTCGACCTGCGACGCCAGGCGGGCGGCGTCCGCCCGATAGTGCGCGGCACGGGTGGCATCGTCCCGAGCCTGGCAGAGCGCCGCGAAGTCGAGCAGCACGCCGTACAGGAAGAACCCCAGCCACGTGCTCTCGCCTCGTCCCCGGGCGCCAACCCGGTTCATCCCGTCGTTCCAGTCGCCGACGCCAAAGAGCGGCAGGCCGTGCGCCCCCCAGGTCGTGCCGCGGTCGATGGCACGGAGACAGTGCTCGAAGAGCGTACCGTCCTCGGCCGACACGCTGGGCAGCCCGTACGCCTCGTGCTGGTCGTCGGCGAGGGGCGGCGCCGCGAGGAACGGGACCCGCACGTCGAGGATGCCGGTGTCCCCCGTCGCGCGGACGTACTCGGCCGTCACGTGGGGCAGCCAGAGCAGGTCGTCGGAGCATCGGCTGCGCAGCCCGCGGCCCGACGGCTCGTGCCACCAGTGCTGCACGTCGCCCTCGACGAACTGCCGGCCCGCGGCGCGGAGAATATGCGCGCGCGCCAAGTCGGGCCGCGCCAGGGTCAACGCCATGACGTCCTGCAGTTGATCGCGGAACCCGTAGGCCCCGCCCGGCTGGTAGTAGCCGCCCCGCGTCCAGAGCCGACAGCTCATCGCCTGGTAGAGCAGCCACCCGTTCATCAGCGCATCGAACGAATCGTCTGGCGTGCGCACCTGCACGGCGGACAAGGTGTGCTGCCAGGAGGCTTCCACCCGCGCGCGCGCGTCGGTTGCGGCGCCCACCGTCCCATGCCGGGCGATGAGGTGACGGACGTGATCCCGATCGGCGCCCTCGCCCAGGAGGAACACCCACTGCCGCCGCTCGCCTGGCTGCAGGAGGCACCGCACCTGCAGGCCCGCGCACGGATCCAGCGCGGCGCCGGTCCGGCCCGAGAGCACCGTGTCGCCAAACGCGGCCGCGGTGGCGAGGTCACCATTGCGTCCAATGAACGCCCGACGGTCGCCCGTGATCGATGCCGGCGGCTCGCTGGCACACGCAAAGGCCACGCGCCCCGCAAAGTCCTGGTTGTAGGCATTCCTCGCCAGCAACGCGCCGCTCTCGTCATCCACCTCGGTGACCACGTGCCGGTGATGCCCTTCGCGCGGCGGACCGAGCGCCCACTCGTTGTACGCGAAGATGCTGAGCGCGCGCGCCGTCGTTCCTTCGTTCGCGATGGACAGCACCGAGAACTTCACTGGATCGTCCGCATCGACGAACACCTCGAGCTCGTGCGCAAGGCCGTGCGTGGTTCTCGTGAACCGCGTCAACCCCGCCGAGTGACGCACGAGGCTGCGGCTTCCGCCCGCGCGTGGCGCCGGCCCCGGCGTGGGCCACCACGTCTGGCCCGTGTCATCGTCGCGGATGACGATGGCCTCGGCGGTGGGATCGCCGATGGGGTCGTTGGCAAAGGGGGTGAGGCGATTCTCCCGGCTGTTGCCGGACCAGGTGTGCGCGGCACCCGAGGCAGTGACGATGGTGCCGAAGGCGGCGTTGGCCATCACGTTCACCCACGGCATCGGCGTCTCGGTCTGGCTCTCGAGGTCCATCACATAGGTGCGGCCGTCATCGGTGAAGCCCCCGATGCCGTTGCCCAGCGTCACGTCCGTGGGCAGGACGAGCGCCGGCGCGGGATCGTCGCGCCAGGGTGTGGTGGGAACCAGCGTCGGCGGCGGAGGCTGCACGGTATCCGGGCGCTCGAGCTGTGCATGGAGATCGCCGTGGTCGCCACGCAGGATGACCCGCGCCTCTGCCTCGATGAGCACGCGCTCCGCGCGTTGCATGCGATCGGCCCGGAGCAGGTAGGCGCCGCCGGGCCGATGCTGCCAGGCGGTCCACGGTCCCGCGTCGAGCACCGCTGCCAGCTCGGCCTGCACGTCGTCCATGTAGTCAACGGGGTGCTCGTTGATGATGACCACGTCGGCGCTCAGCCCCTTCAGCCGCCAGTACTCCTGGGCCTGGAGGACCTGGCGGACCAGGTGCGCATCGCCGTGCCCGAGCACCCGGACGAGCAGGATGGGCAGGTCGCCGGAGATCGCGTGCGGCCAGAGTCCGGACTGCCCGAGTGAGTTCCCGGCGATCGTGGCGGCACTGGCGCGCAACGACTCGTCGGTGCCCAGCACCCGCGAGGCCAGGCGTTCGAACCGCACCGCGTCCTCGGCCGACACGCCGAGGTGCCGCAAGCCGCTCTCGGCGTGGGTGGTCGCCAGCATGAAGGCCCGGGCCGCTGCGCCGGGTTCGCCGTACTTGCGCGCCAGGGCCGCCGCCGTTTCGCGATCCGTGGCCATGCCGGTGGCGAACGACAGCCGGGCGCTTGCCCCGGGCGACAGGCGGATGCGCTGACGAAGGCTGACGACCGGGTCCAGCACCACGCCGATGCTGCCCGAGAGGGCGCGGCCGTCCAACGCCTGGGGATCGCGCGGCGTGCGCCCGCGGCCCAGGAAGCAGGCGCGATCCGTCTCCCATTCAATCGGTCCCTGCGGGCGACCGTCGAGCGCCAGGACGTGGAACGCCCACGGCGCCGGATCGCCGGCCGCGCGAGGACGACGGTGGCAGAGGAGGGCCGCGCTGTTTGACAGGCGTTCGGTCTCCACGAACAGCTTGCCGAAGGCCGGGTGCGCGAGGTCGTCGATGGCCGTCGTCAGCACGATCTCCGCATAACTGGTGGCCTCGATTTCCCGGATGCGCGTGCCGTGGTTCCGGATCGTAAGACGCCTCACCTCCACGTCGTCTTCGACCGAGACCGCGATGTCGAGCTGGGTCGACATCTCGCCATCGCGCCTCCGGAACGTGGCTCGATCGCTCGAGAACGAGACCGCGTACTCGTCGGGCTCGTGGCGGGTCGGCTGGAACGCCGCCGACCAGACCAGACCGCTC
The DNA here is from genome assembly GCA_036795065.1 of Vicinamibacterales bacterium. Classification (GTDB taxonomy): domain Bacteria; phylum Acidobacteriota; class Vicinamibacteria; order Vicinamibacterales; family UBA2999; genus VFZN01. The sequence continues at coordinate 6,433 of DAIRFN010000085.1, read as the reverse complement.
CGCACGTCGCGCAGGTAGATGAACTGGCCGTCCGCGTCCCGAGTGGGATCCCGGCGCCACCTTGTGACCGGCAGCCCGTGCCAGAGGCTGGCGCCCCCGCCGGCATTGGTCACCGATGTCACATAGCGCCCGTTGGACAGGAACTGTGTGTGCGGGTGCAGCGTCTGCGCCGTGCGGAAGTTCCGGGACGGAATGGTGGCGGCGGGCGTGACCACGCGCATCTCGGCCAGCGGGCGCGGCTCGATCGTCGAGACGTCGCGGGGCAGCCGCTCCTGGAGCAGCATCTCCGTCGCCTGCACGTGCGGCTCGGCATGGAAGCGCTCGATCATGCGGTTGTCGCGCAGGGCATTGGCGAGCGCGACGAGGATCATGCCCTGGTGGTGGGCGAAGTAGGTCGGGATCACCGCTCCATGCGTCGGCTCGTCGCCGGCCGCGGCGTCCGCGCCGCGCGCGGTGTAGTCGATGGCGTCGAAGAATCCATACTGGCCCTCCAGGCCGGTCGCGGCCAGGCGGCGCAGGTTGGCCGTGCTGGCCGCGGGTTCGAGCGCAATCGCGAGCGCCGTGGCATACGGGGCCACGACCAGCTCGTCGCCGAGGCCGCGCGTCATGCCCAGCCCGGGGATGCCGAAGGCCTTGTATTGGTACTGACCGTGGCGATCGACGAGGTTGTAGGCCGACTCGGAGATGCCCCACGGCACGCCGCGGGCCTCCGCATAGTCCATCTGCCGTTGCACCACCAGGCGGCACGACTGGTCGAGCAGCGTGTCCGGGTAGGTCCGCATCACGAGCATCGGCATCAGGTACTCGAAGATCGTGGCGCTCCACGACAGCAGCACGGGCAGGCCGCGCACGCTGGTGATCGAGCGGCCGAGGTGAAACCAGTGCATCTCCGGCACGTCGCCTTTCGCGATCGCGAGGAAGCTGGCCAGCCGGGCCTCGGACGCCAGCAGGTCGTAGAACGAGGCGTCGAGGCGGCCGGGCGCCTCCGCGTCCGGGAGGCGATAGCCGATCGAGAACAGCTTGCGCCTGGTATCGAACAGGAACCGGAAGTTCATGCCGTCGAACATCGCCATCGCCCGCGCCGCCAGGTTCGGCGCCCGATCGCGCAGGCCGACCGCGAGCGTCACCAGGGCACCCGCGAGGTTGCCGCTGTCCACGGTCGACACGTAGGCGGGCAGCAGCGGCGCCAGTGTCCGCGTGTCGTACCAGTTGAGCAGGTGCCCCTCGTAGCGTTCCAGCCGTTCGATCGTGTCGAGCGTGCGCCCGGCGCGCTCGACCAGCGTGGCCTCGTCGATGAACTCCAGGTCGTGCGCGGCCAGCGTGGCCAGCAGGCCCAGGCCGATGTTCGTGGGCGACGTGCGGTGCGCGATGGTCTCCACGGGATGGACCTGCACGTTGTCGGGGGGCAAGTAGTGATCCCCCGCGCCACCGAAGGCCTCGAAGTAGGCCCAGGTCTTCCTGGCGACCATCTCCAGGTAAGTCCGATCGGTGAGCGAGAGGGCGACGCGCCGGTTGGGCGTCGGCCGGCTGAGGGCAAAGGCCAGCCAGGGAGCCACGAGCCACACCGCCAGGACGGGCGCCGCGGCCGGGAGAGCCGACGGACGAATCAGCGCCACCAGCGCCGCGGCAGTGAGTGCGACCAGAGGGCCCGCCATCATGCCGCGGAGGAAACCCAACGGGCGCAGGACGACGCCGCGCGCTGCGGTGGCCGCCATGGTCTCCCATTCCAGCAGGCGGCGGCGTGTCACCACGAGTCGCACGAGGGTGATCGCGATGGCGTGGGCGCGAGCCCACGCCTCGCTGGCCATGAACGCCACCTGCAGGCCGAAGCGGGCGGCCGCCAGGCGCAGGTCGTCGAGGCGTGTGCGGAGGAACACGCTCCACGAGTGCCCGTCGCTCGGGCTGCGGAGCAGCTCGATCACCTGCGACAGGATGGGGAACGCCAGTGCTGCCAGGGCGATCGCGGTCCAGGCGCCAGGGTGGCCCGGCAGCGTCGTCCACCCGAGCAGCAGCAGGAGCAGGATCCCCGGCGGCAGCAGGCTGCGCCTCAGGTTGTCGAGGATCTTCCAGCGCGCGATCAACGGCAGGCGGTTGCGTGAGATGCCGGTGCGCGTGGGCACGAACGGGAACAGCCACCACAGGATCTGCCAGTCCCCCCGCACCCATCGGTGCTGGCGGCGCGCATGGGCCAGCACGCTCGACGGGTAGTCGTCCACGACCTCGACATCGGTCACGAGGCCGACCCGCGCGTACAGGCCTTCGAAGAGGTCGTGCGACAGCAGCGTGTTCTCGGGCACGCGCCCTTCGAGGGCCTCGGTGAAGGCATCCACGTCGTACAGGCCCTTGCCCGTGAACATGCCCTCACCGAACAGATCCTGGTACACGTCGGAGATGGCGGTGGTGTACGGGTCCACGCCCGTGTGCCCGGCGTAGAGGCGGGCGAACAGCGAACCTGCCGCGCTCGACATGGTCACGCTGACGCGCGGCTGGAGGATGCCGTAGCCCTCAGTGACGCGGCCGTGGCGAGGGTCGTAGCGTGGCCGGTTGAGCGGGTGGGACATGACGCCGATGAGGCGCCGCGCCGCGTCTCGCGGAAGCCGCGTGTCGGAGTCCAGGGTGAGGCAATAGCGCACCAGCGGCAGGACCTCGAGGTGTCCGATCTGCGTGGAGAAGCTGGTGTCGCTGGCGCCACGCAGCAGCCGGTTGAACTCCTCGAGCTTGCCGCGCTTCCGTTCCCAGCCAATCCAGGCCTGCTCCTGCACGTTCCACTGCCGATCGCGGTGAAAGAGGAAGAACCGGTCGCCCGTGGCCGGGGCGTGCTTCGCGTTGAGCGCGTCGATGCCCGCGCAGGCGCGGTCCAGGAGTGCCGCGTCGCCAGGCGCATCCGGGGTGTCGGTATCCGCGAAGTCGCTCAGGATCGCAAAGTGGATGTGGCTGTCGACGTTGCCGAGGGCCAGCACTTCGAGGTGCTCGAGCAAGCCGTCCACGCCGTGCGCGCTCGTGAGCATCGTGGGCACGACCACCATGGTCCGGGCCGTCTCGGGCACACCTGTCGAGAAGTCGAGGCGCTGCAACCGCGTCGGTCCCACGAGGCGCGTGACGAGGAACTGGACGAAGGCGATGGCCAGATCACTGGCCGGGAGCACTGTGAGGCATCCGATCAGCACCTGCACGACCGGCGTCGCGCCCGCGGCCCGGCCATAGGCGATGGCCGCGGCCACCAATCCCGCCGTCAGGAAGGCAATGGAGCCGAGGTAGAGAGCCGGCGCGTGTCGGAGCACGAAGCGGCGGGCGCGGGTGAGAGAGCGCGGCCGGTAGGCCACGTCGCCCTCGAGATCGGCGCGGCCGCGATCGAGCAGGTGATAGCCCACGTGGGCCGCGCGGTCCGAGGTCGACCCGTCGGCAGCGGCCTGGCGTGCGCACTCGACGGCTTTCAAGGCCACCCGCACCTGGGCCTCACCCGTGCGCTCGGCCAGCTCCTCGACGGCCCGCCGCTGCCGATCACGGCTCAGGAAGTCCATCTGTCCGTACGCGCCGGCGGGGTCGCGCTGGAGCACCTGCTCGACGAGGCTGACCGACTCGACGACTTCCTGCCAGTCCAGTGTCGCGCACAGGCGGAGGCTCGTGACGGTGTTGGAGACGGCAACCTGCGCCACGCCCTGCCGCTGGTGCTCGCGTCGAATGGTCTCTTCCGCCGTCAGGTTCCGTGACGCCAGAGCGTCGTCCACGGCGATCCGGACCGGCGAGAGGCGGAGCCCGTACTCGCGGATGCGGTGCAGGACCTGGACGATGAAGGCGGGGTCGGCACTCGAGGGCAGGACCCCGACGCCGCGATTGTCGTCCGCCGTGGAGACGTAGGTGTCGGCGGCGCGCCGGGCCTCGCGCGTGCGAAGCAGCTCGTCGGCCAGGCGACGCAGGTTCTCGATGAGGGCCAGCTTCAGCATGCTGGGCCACGCCCAGAGCTCGCCGATGGTGAGCGGCGCCACCCTTTGGTAGCTGTTGATGAACTGCGCCATCTGCCGGACATCCAGCCGGCCGTCGCTATGGCGGATCAGCTCGACAGCCATGGCGTACACCCGGGCATGCCCGCCGTGGGCGCGGGAGGCCAGTGCCGGCAACGTTCTGGAGAAGGTGCGCGGGAGGTTGCGGCGGATGTCCGAGATTTCTGCGGCGACGAGATGGAAGTTGTCGAGCAGCCACTCCGCCGCGGGCCCGACGAACTGTCCCGTGCGCACGTCGTCGGCCAGCGTGCGATAGGCGGCTCGCAGCACACGGACGTTGTCGTTGAAGCGCGGAAACGTGTCCCGTGCCCGATGGCGCGGGTCGGGATCAACCGTGAACGCGGCCGCCAGCGCCAGCGCGCGTTCCTCGAGGCGTTCGATGCTGAGCAGGTCGTCGCGCAGCGGCTTTTCGGCCACGACCGACGGACGACGCCAGGGATTCCACCTCATGCGGATTTGGTCACCGGTCGAGCGCGAGGCTATTCGGACCCCGCAGACGGCTCGCCGGCCAGCAACGCGAGGCGTTCGACGGCCCTGGTCTTCAGACTGGCGGCGCTCTCCGCGATAGCCGCTTCACCTGCTCTATGCCGTTGCGGCACGCGGCGGTCGAGTGCCGCGACCAACTCCCGCAAACGACAGATACTGGCAGCGTGATTCACGAGCCCTCCTGGAATCGCCTTGGTGAGGGCTGGGGGCCGGAGCGGCCACAGAGCTCAGAAAGCAGAATTGACGAAGACTTCCATTATACGCCCTCAGCCAGCTGAGCCATGGCAATGCCCGCCGGAGCGCGCGGCCTCAGCTGGTGAATCCGTGCTCCCGCGCGAAGACGATGGCCTGGGCGCGCGACCAGACGCCGAGCTTGTCGAAGATGCTCGTGGCGTGATTGCGGACCGTCTTCTCTGTGATCCGCAGGCGCTCGCCGATGTCCGTGTTGCTCAACCCGTCGGCCATCAGCGCCAGCACCTCGCGCTCGCGCGCGGACAAGGCCGCGAACACGGCATCCGAGGGAGCCTCGAGCTGCAGGAAGTGCAGCACCGCGTCCTGGAACCGCTGCCAGGCGGGCTCGTGCTCCAGCAGAACGTGGTTGCGCGACTCGAGCTCCACGAACTCGGCCCCGGGAATGGCGCTGGCCAGCCGCCGCCCTTCCTCGATCGGGATCACCTCGTCGTCGCGCGCGTGGAGCACGAGCGTCGGTGTCCGGACCTGCCCGAGCAGGGCCGTGATGTCGACGACGGCTCGCGCCTCCAGCAGGTCGGCCACGATGGCGCCGGTCGTGGTCTTCCGGCACAGGTCGTTGAACCATTCCAGCTGCTCGTGCGTTCCCCCGGGAATGAAGCGCGCGGTGAACACCTGGCGGAAGGTCGGATTGTCCTTCTCCCACGCGACGCGCGCGAGCTCGAGCATGGCCCGAAAGGCCCGCTGGGTCTCCGGTGTCCCGCGCAGAAACGCGCCACGGGCGTACCCACCGTACAGGATCATTCGCGCCACGCGCTCCGGGTGCTGGACGGCGTAGCTCACGCACGTCGCCGCGCCTTGTGAGATGCCCAGCAGCGTGACCGGCCCGGAGAGCTGAGCCGCGTCGATGACCGCTCCAAGGTCCCCGACCCACTGGCCGGCCGACAGCATGCCGCCCGCCCAGCCGCTCATGCCGCAACCCCTCTCGTCGTAGCGCACGAAATGGCAGTGGGCGGAGAAGAACTGGAGCCAGTGCCGCCACACGGGGCTGTCCCACTCGTACTCGAGGTGGGTGAGCCAGTTGGCGGCCTTCACCACGACCGGGCCAGTCCCCGACTCGGCCCACGCGAGGCGGGTCCCGTCCGAAGCGGCGATGTATCGCACGTGCTGACGAAGCTTTGCGGGCGTGCCCATCGGCGTGGCTGGGACATTTGTCTCATATCCGCCCGCGCCGTGCCAGCCGAACCGGGACATTGCGCCGATAGGCGACGCGCGGCGACGGCGGCATCCTTTGTGGAACCAGGAGGGAATACCGTGCTGAAGCGTGTGCTGTTCTTCGCCTACGGTGTCGTGTCGTACCTGATCTTCCTCGCGACGTTCCTCTATGCGATTGCGTTCGTGGGAGGATTCGCCGTACCCCGGCGCCTCGATGGCCCGCTCGAAGGCTCGCTGCCCATGGCGCTCGCGGTGAACTGCGCGCTCCTCACCGTCTTCGCGGTGCAGCACAGCGTGATGGCGCGGCGATGGTTCAAGGCGCGATGGACGCGGATCGTGCCGTGGCCCATCGAGCGCTCCACCTATGTCCTGTGCGCCAGCCTCGCCCTGCTGCTGCTCTTCTGGCAGTGGCGGCCGATCGGCATCCAGATCTGGTCGGTTGAGAACCCCGCCGCCCGGGCTGTGCTGTGGACACTGTTTGCCAGCGGCTGGGCGACGGTCCTGACCGTCACGTTCCTCATCAACCACTTCGACCTGTTCGG
>DAIRFN010000353.1:0-5228 GCA_036795065.1 Vicinamibacterales bacterium | reverse complement strand
GGTCGGTGGCCGTCGCGCCCTCGGGCAGCCGGCCGGTCAGGCGATAGCCGAGCACCGGCGGGATGAGCATCGAGCTCGGCTGGCCCAGCATCGCGGCCTCCGCCTCGATGCCGCCCACGCCCCAGCCCACCACCCCCAGTCCGTTCACCATCGTCGTGTGCGAATCGGTGCCGAACACGGTGTCAGGGTAGGCGACGACGCCGCCGTCCTGTTCGTCGCGGCACACCACGCGCGCCAGGTACTCGATGTTCACCTGGTGGACGATGCCGGTCTCGGGCGGCACGACGCGGAAGTTCCGGAACGCGGTCTGCCCCCAGCGCAGGAACACGTAGCGTTCCTTGTTGCGGTGGTACTCCAGGTCCGCGTTCAGCTCCAGCGCGTTGGCCGTGCCGAAGTGGTCCACCTGCACCGAGTGGTCGATGACCAGCTCCACGGGCTGCAGGGGGTTCACCTTGTCGGGGTTCCCGCCAAGGGCGACGATGCCGTCGCGCATGGCGGCGAGGTCCACGACGCAGGGCACGCCCGTGAAGTCCTGCAGCAGGACGCGCGCGGGCATGAAGGAGATTTCTTTCTCGCCAATCGCCGCCGGGCTCCAGCCGGCCAGCGCGCGGATGTCGTCGGCCTTTACGAAGCCGTTGTCCTCGCGCCGCAGCAGGTTCTCGAGCAGGATCTTCAGCGAGAACGGCAGGCGGTCCACGCCGGGGAACCCGGCCTTCGCCAGCGCGGGGAGGCTGTAGTAGTGGATGGTCTCGCCGCCCACGGCGAGAGTGGTGCGTGTCTTGAAGGTGTCGAGGCTGGACATGATGTGATCCAGCGGATCATACCAAGGAAGCGCAGGAGGGGCGTCCCCCGCGCCGCCCGGGCGCTACTTCCGGCGCAGGGGGATGTCCAGTTGGCTGGAGCGGGTCGTGTCCACTTCGGCCCGGTACAACAGCGTCGTCCCCTGCGATACCTCAACCATGTAGCGGCCGCTCGCGAGGTTCCCGAACAGGAAGCCGCCGTCGCGCGCCGTGTTGGCAATGCGGATGGGCGCCTTCGACTGCCGGGGCGGGGTGAGCTTCACCTGCAGGTTCTGGATGCCGTCCCGGCTGTCGGCGTCGAAGACCCGGCCCCGGAAGTCCGCCGACTGGGCCTGAAGGACCGGGGACGCCAGGGCCAGGACGGTCAGGACGGCCACGAGCAGGCGGCTCATGGCTGCCCTCCGACGAAGTCGGCGGAGACCGGGGCGATGACGGGCTGATAAGGGCTCGCCTCGGCGACGACGGGCTTGAAATGGACCTCGATCTCGCCGCCATCGGTCGTGCGGCGCGCGCTCTCCTCGCCCAGGACCTGGCCGTTCACCACCAGCAGCACCTTGTAGTCCTTCTGGTTCCGCCCGATGAACGGCACGCGGATCTCGAAGTCGCCCTTCGCCGTTCGGGCGTCCTGGTCCACCGATGCGTAGATGAGCACCGGGTACATGTGCGCATCGACGGGCCCCTTGATCCGCACTGTTTCCACGCGCGCGTAGTCGGAGAGGTTGTTGACGGTGTAGAGGGGATAAATGAGGGGGAAGAACCCCAGCGCAAACAGCGTGAGCGCCGGGTAGTTGTTCTTGAACCCGCCAATCGGCGTCGAAATCTCGATCGGCTGCTTCGACTCGGCATCGATGTAGATCTTCTCCGTGTAGATGAGCCATATGCCGCCCACCACCATGAACACGCCCGTGAGTGCGCTCACGAAGTAAAGCCAGAGTCGGGGGTCTTCCATGTTGCCTCCTACTGGGTCTTCAGGAACTCGATCAGCGCTGCCTTCGTGTCGGGTGGGAGGGCCGTTCCGTAGGCGTGGCCACCGTTGCCATTGCCGGGCTGGCGGGTGTCGATCGCCATGCCCGCGCGCTCGGCATCGGGCCCGGTCGACACGAAGCCCACGCGCGCCGGGTCGTACACGTCGTAGCCCCGGAAGAAGCGCGCGGGCCGGAGATCCGGCGGCTCCAGCAGATCCGCCATCGTCGGGACCGATCCGTTGTGCAGGTACGGCGCGTTCAGCCAGGCACCCGAGAGCGGCATGGCGACGTAACCGTCCGTCTTCCGGAACGAACGGAACTGCCACGGCCGCCCGGCCGCGAGATCGTTGAACGCCGCGGCCGACGCCGCCGTCCAGGCGTCCAGCCGGTGCCGGTCGGTCCCGATCTCAGCGACGGGAATCACCTCTCCCATGCGCGCCCCGTTCGTGGCGTGGCATGCCCCGCATTCGGTGGTGAAGACCTCGCGCCCACGGGCCACGAGGACGGCATCGGTCGCAAACGGATACGGCGGCGGCGGAAGGCCTCTCACCCAGCCGCCCACCGTCTCGACGCTCTCGAGATCGACCGACTTCACGCTGGCGCCGTTGCCGAGGGCCGAGCCGACGAGCACCTCGCGCAAGGCCGGGTTGATGCCGTCCCAGTGAAACGCGCGGCCATCGCGCAGGCCGAGGGCCCAGAGGGGCGTCATATCGGAGGTGCCGATCGATGCGTCCACCGGCTGGCGCAGCTGCCGGAACTTGAACGGATTGATCGAGTCGATGCGCCCGGGGCCCCAGTCGGGCCGCGTGTCCATCCACCGGAACTCCTCGCGGCGGCGAGCGAGCGCGCGCCTCGTCCCCGGCACGAGCGCGACGCGATAGGCCAGCGCATCGAACCACGACACCGACCCGATCTCGCCCGCGGCGGCGAGAATGCGCGACGCGGTGAAGCGGGGATCGGCGGCCGCGGCCTCGAGGAATCGCGAGTACGCCTGCGGCACCGCAATGGTGGCGGCGCCGCCGGGCACCAGCACGCGGCTCGCGTCCGGCGCGGTGCGGTAGGTGGCCGTGTGGCAGAACGCGCAGTTGACGGCGACGCGCGCGGACCCCAGCACATCACGCTTCGAGAACCCGATCGGCAGTTCGCGACCCGGCTCCCACACGAAGCCGAGCGACGCGTAGCCGCCGGGCAGCAGGTCGGGGAACAGCCGGGGCAGGGCCTGCCAGATCCAGTACGGCAGGCCTTCCTCGGACTCGATGCCCACCGAGCCGTACTTGAAGTGATCCGCGGGCGAGAACGCCGGCTGCGCCCCCGCGCGGCCGGACAGCCCCAGCGCCACGAGCGACGCCGACAGCAGCAGCAGGCGGGTCATCGCGTCTTCAGGTACTCGATCAGCGCCTCGCGGTCGGCAGCCGAGAGTTCCCGCCCATAGAGGTGGCCGGCGTTGCTGTTGCCGCGCAGGCTGGTGTCGAACCGGACGCCCTCACGCTCGGCGTCGGGCCCTTCGGCCACGAAGCCCACGCGCGGCCAGTCGTACACGTCGTAGCCGCGGTAGAACACCGCCGGGCGCTCTTCGGGGAACAACAGCGCGCGCAACGTGGGCACCGAGCCGTTGTGCAGATAGGGCGCGCGCAGCCACACGCCGTCGAGCGGCATGTTGGCGTAGCCGTTGGTCTTCCGGAAATGCGAGAACTTCCAGGGCTTCCCCGTACCGATGGTGTTCATCTTCGCCACCAGCTCGGGGGTGAACGATCGCACGCGTTCGGGATCGGTGCCGATCTCGTCCGCGGGCGTCACCTGGCCGACGCGCGCGCCGCCAAACGCGTGGCATGCGGCGCAGGAGGCCTCGTACACCGCGCGACCCGGCTCCACGCGCGACTGGTCGATGCGCGCCTCGGGATAGGGCGGTGCCTTCAGGTCGAGCGTCCACTGCGCGATGCGGTCGAGCGAGGCCAGGTCCAGCGACGTCTCGGTGGCGCCCGCGCCAATCGCGGCGCTCTTGTTCCGCTCTTCCACCATGTCGTTGTTGCCGTCCCAGTGCAGCCACAGCCCCTGGCGCGGCCGCTGGTTGAAGAGCGGCGGCAGGTCGGCGGTGCCCACGGTGCCGTCGGCCTTCAGGTCGAAGCCGAACATCCGCTTGTAGGGATTGAAGGTGTCCACGCGGCCGGGCCCTTGCGGCGGGCGGTCGTGGAACCACGCGTTCTGCTCGGCGCGCTCGAGGATGCCGTCACGCGTCTGCTTGATGACGAAGAAGCGATAGAACAACGCGCTGAACCACGAGAACTCCGGATCCTGCGTCCGGATGGCCTCGATCATCGTTCCCGCCTCGAACCGCGGATCCTGCGCGCAGGCGGTGAGGAAGTTCGCATAACCCTGCAAATCCATCTGGTGTGCCGGCATGCCGAGCACGATCTGGCGGGGCGCCGGCGGCGACTCGCGCCACGTGCCGGCATGGCAGGTGGCGCAGTTGAGGCCGACCAGGCCCACGCGATCCTCGACGTACGTCGTGCCGATGGGCCGGCCCCGGGGGGCGTTGGGCTCCATGATGAACCCCAGCCGCTCGTAGCCCTGCCCGGGCCGATTCGGCAACTTGTCGGCGAACAGCACCGGCAGCACGCGCCAGATCGGATACGGGACGCCGACGGTTTCCTCGCTGCCGAACGACCCGTACTTGAAGTGCGTGGCGATGTCGTCCTGCGCAGCGACGCGGGTCGAGACCGAGCCGACGGCGCACATCAGCGCGCCGACGGCCAGCCCGAGGGCCACCAGGGGCCTGCGGGTGGCCTGAGAGGCGAGGAGCCCCCGCTGCGTCATCTGCGTCATCGGCGGCTTCTGCGGCCAGGCATCGGTGTCGCTCATCGTCACACCCCCTGGAACGGCTGCGGCTCGAACACCGACATGATCTGCCGCACCATCTCGTCGCGAGAGGCGAAGCGCGTCTCGTCGTAGCAGCCGAGCGGGTTCTCCACCACGTTCACCAGGCACTTGTTGCAGTAGGTGCACGGCCGGGCCGCGCGGTCGTCGCCGCGCGCGAAGATCTGCACGAGGTCGCGGTTGGCCACCAACGGCCGCGCCGCGCTCACCGCGTCGCAATCGCCACGCGTGATGGCGGCCCGGATGACGGAGGCCGTCTGGAAGCCGCCCGTGCAGATCACCGGGATCGTGACGGCCTGCTTGATGGCCCGCGCCTCCGGCAGGTTGGCGCCCTCGATGGCGTCGAGGTCGCCCGCCGCGTCGTTCCACGCCCGCCGCGCGATGCGTCCGGTCACGCCGCGGAACAGCAGGTAGTTGAGGAACGTGCGCTCGCCGCTCGAGATCATCGCGTCGTACGCGCGCTCGAGGTCTTCGATGGGCAGGTCCTTCCCCTTGGGGTTCATCGGGTGCGGGAAGAAGCTGCCCGTGGAGACGTGGATGGCATCCACCCCCGCCTGCTCGAGCCAGCGGCACACCTGCACCGATTCGG
>DAIRFN010000352.1:0-5236 GCA_036795065.1 Vicinamibacterales bacterium | reverse complement strand
AGGCCGTCGAGGCCAAGGAAGGCGTGAAGATCGAGCGCGAGAACCAGACGCTCGCCACCATCACCTTCCAGAACTACTTCCGCAAGTACAAGAAGCTCTCGGGCATGACGGGCACGGCCGAGACCGAGGCCCCCGAGTTCGCCAAGATCTACAACCTCGACGTCATCGTCATCCCGACGAACCGGCCGATGAAGCGCCTCGAGGAGCCGGACCTGGTGTACCGCACCGAGGGCGAGAAGTGGAGCGCCATCGTCGAGGACATCATCGCGCGGCAGAGCGAGGGGCGCCCTGCGCTGGTGGGCACGGTGTCCATCGAGAAGTCCGAGCGGCTGTCGGGCATGCTCAAGAAGCGCGGCATCAAGCACATCGTGCTGAACGCGAAGTACCACGCGCAGGAAGCCGAGATCGTGGCGCAGGCGGGCCGCCGCGCCGCGGTCACCATCGCGACGAACATGGCCGGTCGCGGCACCGACATCCTGCTCGGCGGCAACGCCGAACACATGGCGCGCCAGCAGGCCATCGCCGAGGGCGTGGCCGAGAAGGTGGTCAAGGGCGAGGAGAAGTACGTCGACGACGAGGAGTTCGTCAACTTCTTCATGGTGGACAGCTTCTACCGCGTGAAGACCGCGGACTGGGAGCGCATCTTCGGCCACTTCAAGCAGCTGTGCGGGGACGAGCACAAGGAAGTGGTCGCGCTGGGCGGCCTCCACATCATCGGCACCGAGCGCCACGAGGCCCGGCGCATCGACAACCAGCTGCGAGGCCGCGCCGGCCGCCAGGGAGATCCGGGCTCGTCGCGCTTCTACCTGTCGCTCGAAGACGACCTGATGCGCATCTTCGGGTCCGACCGCATCGCGGGCCTGATGCAGCGCCTCGGCATGGAAGAAGGCGTGCCCATCGAGGCGGGCATGGTGACGCGCGCCATCGAGCGCGCGCAGAAGCAGGTGGAGGCCCAGAATTTCTCGGTCAGAAAGCACCTGCTCGAGTACGACGACGTGATGAACAAGCAGCGCGAGAGCGTCTACACGCTGCGCCGCGAGATTCTCGAGGGCAAGGTGCACATCTCGGAAGAGGACGTCACCGACTCGCGCGGCTACCTGATGGCCACCGCCGAGGACCTGCTCGACGAGAAGATGGACCTGTTCGCCGGCGCCGAGATGGACCTCTCGGAGTGGGACGTGCCGTCGCTGCAGCGCGAGCTCACGCAGCTGTTCGCGCTCACCGATGACGACTACCGCGGCATCGCGTTCGAGCAGTTGAGCGCCGGCGAGCTGCGCGACACGGTGTGGGAGAAGATCCAGGCCCGCTACGCCGAGAAGGAACAGGTCGTGCCCCGCCAGGTCCTCGCCGACGTCGAGCGCAACCTGATGCTCCAGATCGTGGACGCGCAGTGGAAGGACCACCTCTACTCGCTGGACCACCTGAAGGAAGGCATCGGCCTGCGCGGCTACGGCCAGCGCGATCCCCTGGTCGAGTACAAGAAGGAAAGCTTCGGGCTCTTCCAGGACATGCGGCGCCGGATCGAGGAAGAGATCGTGGGCTACCTGTGGAGGCTGCGGGTGCGGGCCGAGAGCGAAGCGCCCGAGGTCCCGATGCCGGCCGTGCGGCAGGCGCCGCGCCGCCCGGCGCTCAACTACAACAACCCGGCCGAGGAGTCGGCGTCGGTCTTCGCGCCGGGCCGTGCGGTCGCGTCGCCCGCGGGCGATCTCACCCGTGCCGCCGCGGCGCCCACCCCGGCCCGTGTGGGTGGCGACGACGCGCCGATCAAGACGGTGAAGCGCGAAGAGCCGAAGATCGGGCGTAACGATCCGTGCTGGTGCGGCTCGGGCAAGAAGTTCAAGAAGTGTCATGGGGCAGCGTAAGCAATGAGCACACAACTCAAGGAAGAACGAACCCTTGCCACGCGCCTCGACACGGCGCTCACGACCGCCCTCACGTTCGACGACATCCTCCTGGTTCCCCGCCACTCGACAGTGCTCCCCGCGCAGGTGGACGTCAGCACGCGTCTCACGCGCAACATCCCCCTGAACGTCCCGCTGCTCAGCGCCGCCATGGACACGGTCACCGAGTCGGAGATGGCCATCGCCATGGCGCAGCAGGGCGGGCTGGGCGTCATCCACAAGAACCTGCCCATCGAGCAGCAGGCCTCAGAGGTGGACCGCGTCAAGCGCTCGGAGAGCGGCATGATCGTCAACCCGATCACGCTCTCCCCCACCGCGCGCATCTTCGAGGCGCTGGAGCTGATGCGGCGCTACCGCATCTCGGGCGTCCCGATCACCGAGGACGGCAGCAAGGAAGGCCGGCTGGTCGGGATCCTCACCAACCGCGACCTGCGCTTCGAGACCAACGTCGACCGGCCGGTCTCGGAGGTGATGACCAAGGATCGCCTGTTCACCGTGCCCGTCGGCACCACCCTGGATCAGGCTCGCGAGATCCTGCACGAGGCCAAGGTCGAGAAGCTCCTGGTCGTGGATCAGGACTACCGGCTGAAGGGACTCATCACCGTCAAGGATATCCAGAAGGCCATCAAGTACCCCGACGCGTGCAAGGACTCGCTCGGCCGGCTGCGCTGCGGCGCCGCCGTCGGCATCGCGCGCGACACCGTGCAGCGCGCCGAGGCCCTCGTGCACGCGCATGTCGACCTGTTGGTCATCGATACCGCACACGGCCACTCACAGGGCGTGCTGGACATGGTGAAGACGCTCCGGCGCGCCTTCCCCGACGTGGACCTGATCGCGGGCAATGTCGCCACGGCGGAAGCCACCGAGGCCCTGATCGGCCTGGGCGTGGATGGCGTGAAGGTGGGTATCGGCGCCGGTTCCATCTGCACGACGCGCGTGGTGGCCGGCATCGGCGTGCCGATGATCACGTCTGTGGCCGAGTGCGCCGCCGCGGCCGCGCGCCACGGCGTGCCGGTGATCGCCGACGGCGGCATCCGCTTCTCGGGCGACGTCGTGAAGGCGCTGGCCGTGGGCGCCAGCTGCGTGATGATTGGCAACCTGTTCGCCGGGACGGACGAAAGCCCTGGCGAGCTCATCCTCTACCAGGGCCGCACGTTCAAGGAATACCGCGGGATGGGCTCGATCGGCGCCATGCGCAAGGGCTCGCGCGACCGTTACTTCCAGGACGACTTCGAGCTCGAGAGCGGGACGAGCCCCGCGGGCAAGGGTCTGGAGAAGCTGGTGCCCGAGGGCATCGAGGGCCGCGTGGCGCACAAGGGCAGCATGTCGATGGTGGTGCACCAGCTGATGGGAGGCCTGCGCGCGGGCATGGGCTACTGCGGCACCCCCACCATTGCCGATCTCCAACGCGACGCGAAGTTCATCCGCATCACCAGCGCCGGCTTCCGCGAGAGCCACGTCCACGACGTGACCATCACCAAGGAATCGCCGAACTACCGCATGGAATAGGTCGAAACGAAACCACGAAGGCGCGACGCACACGAAGGAAGGCACCAAGGCTTCGATTGGGCCGCCACGGCTGCTGTCCCCAATGAACTTCGTGACCTTCGTGATTCACTTGTGTCGCCGCCTTCGCCAAGGCTTCGGCGGACCGCCGTCGCTTCAGCGGAGGCGGTCGTGGTGGCTTGTGATCACGCGCGCGTCGCCGCCGGCGTCCTCGATGTGGATGCGAATGGCACCGGGCACGGGGCGTGAGAGGCGCTCGGGCCACTCCACTGCCACCACGCCCTCGGCCGCCAGATCCGGATCCAGTCCGACCTCGTCCAGGTCCGCCGACTCCAGCCGGTAGAGATCGACGTGCACCAGCGGCAGGCGGCCGCCCCGGTATTCATGAACGAGCGTGAAGGTGGGGCTGGTCACCTCGAGCGGATCGATCCCGAGGCCTTCCGCAAGGCCACGCACGAAGGCCGTCTTTCCCGCGCCGAGGTCACCCGACAGCACGAGCACGATCCCGGGCTGGAGGCGCTCGGCCATGCGAGCGGCAATGGCGCGCGTGTCCGACTCGGAGCCCGAGCGGTAGGTCTCGCTCATTCCTCCGGCGCGCGTTTGGCCGGCACCCGCCGACGGGCGCTCAGCTCGAGGATGGCGTCGCCGATGTGCTCGGCCAGGTCGCCTGCCGTCATCGAGACCTCGCCCGTGTCGGCATCCGCCAGTTCGCCCGCGGCGCCGTGGAGATACACGGCGAGCCGGCATGCAGCCTCCGCATCCAGCAATTGCGCCAGCCACGCGCCGAGCATCCCCGACAGGACGTCACCCGTTCCGCCGGTCGCCATCCCGGGCGACCCCGTCGGGTTCACGAAGATCTGCCCGCCCGGCGTGGCGATCAGCGTGCGATAGCCCTTCAGCACGACATACAGCTTGTGGCGGCGGGCGAAGTCGCCCGCGATCCCCAGGCGATCCGCCTGCACGTCCTCGGCCGTGCAGCCCGCGAGCCGCGCCATCTCGCCCGGATGCGGCGTGATGACGATGTCGCGCCCCTCGCGGCCGACCAGCGCCGACGGCTCGTCCGCGAATGCGTTCAACGCGTCGGCGTCGAGGACCAGCGGCGCCTCGCTCTTCTCCACCAGCTCGCGCACGAACGTCGACACGCCCTCGCCGCGACCGAGGCCGGGGCCCGCCACCAGGACGTCGGCGTCGAGGCCCAACACCGTTTCGGCGGCGGCGAAATGGACGGTGCCGCTCGGCGTCTCTTCGAGCGGCTCGGTCATGTACTCGAGACCATGTGCGGCCACCACCGGCTGGCACGAACGCGGGCACGCCACGGTCACGAGCCCCGCGCCCGAACGCAGCGCGCCCTGGGCGGCCAGTGAGGCGGCGCCGGTCTTCCCCACCGACCCGGCGACGATGACGACGCGACCGAAGTCGCCCTTGTGCGAGTCGGGCGTGCGCGGCGCGAGCAACGGCCGGAGCTGCTCGCGCGTCACCAGCTCGATATGCGGTCCCTCGAGCTGCTCGATGACGCCGATGGGGATGCCGATGTCGGCAATCACCACCTCGCCGGATTTCTGCTCGGCCGGCGGCAGGATGAGCGGCAGCTTCGGCGCGCCGAGCGTGACGGTGACCGACGCGTCCACGCAGTCGCCGATCAGGTCCGGCGTGTCGGCCGACATGCCCGAGGGCAGGTCGATGGAGACGATGGGGATGCCGCTGCCGTTCATGTCGGCGACCGCGGTCTGGTAGAGGCCCGAGAGCGCCGTCTTCAGGCCGGTGCCGAAGAGCGCGTCGATGATGAGGTCGTGCTGGCTGATCTCGGAGAAGTGCAACTCCCAGGCCCC
>DAIRFN010000084.1:0-17691 GCA_036795065.1 Vicinamibacterales bacterium | reverse complement strand
TCGCCTTGTCTATGAGACGTTCACCGTCGCGCAAGCCGAGCGCGGGCACCCGAAGAACCCGCATTTCCTGTTGAAGCCGGGCGAGCTTCGCACATTGGTGGAGCCCCTGCAGACGTGGCGATACCGCGAGGGCGAGGTGGAGGAACGCTCGGTGGCGTCGATCGTCGCGGCGAAGGTCGCGTGACCGGGAGCGCCCGTCCACCGTCTCATCGCGCCCACGCGGGGACGACGTCCATCTCGAGACCGAAGATCCACGGGGCGAGGAGCAGCACCAGCCCGACGAGGATGGGGACGAGCGCGACGTTGAGCAGCAACCCCGCGCGCGCCATCTGCGGCAACTCAATCCGCCCGCTGCCGTAGACGATGGCATTCGGGGGCGTGCCGACTGGCAGCATGTACGAGCAGTTGGCGGCCAGCGCCGTTGGAATCAGGAAGAGCAGCGGGTTCTGCCCGAGGCTGATGGCGAGCGCGGCGGTCACCGGCAGGAACGTCGCGGCTGTGGCCGTGTTGCTCGTCAGCTCGGTCAGCATCAGGATACCGAAGCAGACGGTGCTGAGGATCAACAGCATGGGAAAGCCGTCGAGGTTGCCCGAGAGCGTACCGAGATAGGTCGAGACGCCGTGCCGTTCGATGTTGCCGGCGAGGCTCAGGCCGCCGCCGAACAGCAGCAGCACCTCCCACGGGAGGCTGCGGGTCGCCGCCCAGTTCATCACGAACTCCCCGCGCCGGAGGTCCACCGGGATCATGAAGAGCGCCAGCCCGCCGGCCATCGCCACCGTCGTGTCGGAGACGAGCGGGAAGTAGCGCGCCAGCAGCGGCTGGACGATCCAGGCAAGGGCTGTGAGGACGAAGACCACCGCCACGGCCTTCTCGCCCCGGCTGAATCGACCGAGCCCGGCCCGTTCGCGAGCGATCAGCTCGCGCATCCCCGGAATCTCACCCGCCTCGAACCTGAAGGAGATGCGCGTCAGCACCAGGTAGACCGCCGGCAGGGCGATGAGCACGACGGGCACGCCGAGCAGCATCCAGCGCCCGAAGCCGATGTCGAACCCGTACTGCGCGCTGACGTACGCGGCGAGCAATGCGTTCGGGGGTGTGCCGATCAGCGTCGCCATGCCGCCCGTCGTCGAGCCATACGCGACTGAGAGCAGCAGCGCGGCCGCGAATCCGCGCGACGCCGGCTGCGTGGCGGCGCCCTCCGGCATCAGGTGCACGACCGAGAGCGCGATCGGCAGCATCATCAGCGCCGTCGCGGTGTTGCTCACCCACATGCTGATGGCCGCCGAGGCGAGCAGGAATCCCGCGATGATCCGTGAAGGCTCCGCGCCCACCCTGCCGATCAGGTTGATGGCCACGCGCCGGTGGAGGTTCCACCGCTGCATCGCGATCGCGATGAGGAAGCCGCCCAGGAACAGGAAGATGATCGGGTTGGCGAAGGGCGCCGCCGTTTCCTGGATGTTCCCGAGGCCCAGCGCCGGGAAGAGCACCAGTGGCAGCAGGGCCGTGGCCGGAATCGGGATGGGCTCCGTGATCCAGAACGCCGCCATCATCGCCGCTGCTCCCGCCGTCCGCCATCCGAGGACGGTCAACCCGTCGGGCGGGGCTGTCAGCACGGTGATGAGCAGCGCGGTGAGGCCAAGCGCCCAGCCGGCCCATT
This sequence comes from Vicinamibacterales bacterium, assembly GCA_036795065.1. GTDB lineage: Bacteria > Acidobacteriota > Vicinamibacteria > Vicinamibacterales > UBA2999 > VFZN01. Next base: position 16,034 of record DAIRFN010000084.1, on the reverse strand, counting down.
GTCTCGGGCCATAGGGGACGCCATGCGGGTAGTCGCGGGAAGGGTCGTTGGTGTTCGAAGACAGGTCGGGTTGCGGCAAATCGGGCGTGGACATCTGATGGCAGGCGACAGGGCGTGACGAAGCGGGCCAGGGCGGCCGCGAGGCGCGTGCCCGCGGCCCCTGAAGCGCGTCCTAGCGGGCCGGTTCCGGCAGGAACACCGAGTCTCCGCGTGCCGCAATCATGCGGTCGATTTCCTGCTGCATGCGGTCGCGCCGCTCCAGGATCGCACGCAGCTCTGAACGGCCCATCCACTTGCCGAGCGAGGCCTCCAGGGCCCCGGCGTCGAGCGCGCGGAACCTCTCCCACAGCGCGCGGTCGATGTTGTCCATGCGGTGCACGAGCGTCTTCATCGTCGTGAACGCACGTGAATGATCGATGAGGAGGAGGTGCCAGTCGCCGTCGACCAGCCAGTTGCCGAGGTTCGGGTCCTTGTTCGCGATGAGGTTGTCGAACATCTTGGCGCGGACGACTTGACGGGTCCACTCCGGGATGCGGGCCGAGGGCGGCGCGGCGACGCCTCTCTGCCCGGGGACGCCGCCCAGCTCCTTGAAGCTGCGCGTGGGCGAGGCCCACAGCACCGCGGCGCCGCGCTCGCCGGAGATCTGCCGCTCCACCGTGGGCGGCTTCATGTGCAGCCCGAGCAGCTTGTCGAGTTCGTAGGCCGCGATCTCGGAGCGGTAACTCTCGAAGTAGCCATTCCGGATTCCCGGGGTGATGGCCTTCCAGGCCATGCTCTCGGCCAGACCGCCCGGCGCGAGGTGCGCGCGGCTCGGCCGGGTGACGCCAACCGGCACCTCCTTCATCGAGGCCACGTCGGCGCTCACGAGGAATTGCTCGTACTCGGCTTCGCGTCCCATCCAGATCAGGGCGCACGCCTCGGCACTGGGGGGACTGGTCACACCCGGGCCGGCCGGCGGCTGGGCGGGCGCCTGGGCCCACGGCGCGACCGAGCCGACGACGAGCCACGACATCAGGGCGATGATGGAGACACGCGTCAAGGTAGCCTCCCGGGCATGCTGCATGGTGCGGAGGGGCAAGGCGCCCTGTCCATCGCGCGCAGCATACCGCAAAACGCAGCGGACCGGACGGAGCCGGAGACGGGCCACCGACGAGCGGAAACCGGGAAACCGGAGGCTGGATTCAGAGGTGCCGCGCGAGGAACGCCACGACGGTCCGCTCGGCGAAGTAACCATCGTCGCCGTTGGGCTCTTCCACGAACGCGCAGTGCCCGCCGCAAGGCGTGATGACCGTCTCGATGTGCGGGTTGGCCAGGAGCGGCTCGGCGCCGAAGATCCCGGGAGGCACGAAGGGGTCGTCGGCGGCGCTCAGCACCAGGGCGGGGCGTGCCACACGCTCGATCACGCGCATGGCGCTCGCGCGGTGGTAGTAGTCGCTGGCGCCGTGGAAGCCGTGATGCGGCGCCGTGTAGCGATCGTCGAAGGCGCGAATCGACCAGATCTTCCAGAGCCCGTCCAGGTCGAAGATGCCGGGAAACGCGCGGGCCTTTCGCCACATCCGCCGCTGGAGGTTCGCGCAGAAGTTCCACTCGTAGATGCGGTTGGCCGGGCGCTCGATGGCGCGGACGCACGACTCGAGCTCCAGCACCGGTGACACGGCGCAGAACGCCTTCACCTCGGGGAGCGCGTCCTCACCGAGCTCGCCCGCCAGCTTCATCGTCAGGTTGCCGCCCAGCGAATAGCCGGCGACGCCGAAGCGATCGAGGCCGTCCCGGTCGCGGAGCTCCATGAGGACGAACCGCGGATCCGCGGTGAGACCCGAGTGATAGAGGCCGCGCGACAGGTGCTCGGTGCCGCCGCAGTTGCGCTGATTGAGCCGCACCACGTTGAAGCCCCGCGCCCAGGCCTTCTCGGCCATCCCCATCACGTAGTGCGCCTGGCTCGACGCCTCGAGGCCGTGCAGCAGCAGGACCGTGGCGCAGGCTTTCCGGTCGGGCTGCCAATGGCAATGGGCGAGGACGCGGGCGTCGGGCGCCACGTCGAAGTACCGCGCCTCGGGCGCGGAGAGCCGAGGGAACCGCCGCGGCCGGCCCCAGGCGTAGAGGGTCATCCGGTGGCCGCCGGCCCAGCGGGGAAGCGGGGTGAAGGTGATGGAGCCTGCGTGCACGAACCCCTTAATTGTAACGTTCCGCTACAATCCTTGCGGCGGCCGACAGCGGCACGGCCGCGGAGGACTGGCATGACACGAACGAGATATACGGCACTGCTGGTGGCGGCGCTGCTCGAGATGAGCGCCCGGGGTTGGGCACAAACGCCCGCGGCCGCGCCGGCCACGGCGGCGGTGCCGCCGGATAACCCCAGGCTGGTGGCCCAGAAGCAGGAAGCCGTCAAGGGCGTCGACGAGCTGGCAAAGCTCGCGCAGGAGATGGTGGACTCGGTGTTCAGCTTCGGCGAGCTGGGCATGCAGGAAGTCGAGACGTCGAAGTACCTGACCGGCCAGCTCGAGAAGTTCGGCTTCACGGTGACGCGCGGCCAGTCGGGCATGCCGACGGCCTGGGTGGCCACGTGGGGATCCGGCAAGCCGGTCATCGCGCTCGGCTCCGACATCGACGGCATTCCCCAGGCGTCGCAGAAGCCCGGCGTTGCGTATCACGACCCGCTGGTGGAAGGTGCGCCCGGACACGGCGAGGGCCACAACACCGGCATGCCGCTCAACATCGTCGCGGCGATCGCCGTGAAGAAGATCATGGAACGTGACAAGCTGCCGGGCACGATCATGCTCTGGCCCGGCGTGGCCGAAGAGCTGGTCGCGTCGAAGGCGTGGTTCGTGCGCGACGGCATGTTCAAGGACGTGGACGTGAACCTCTTCACGCACGTGGGCGGCAACCTCGGGGTGTCATGGGGGCAGGCCGGCGGCACCGGCCTCGTGTCCATCGAGTACACCTTCGAGGGGGAGACGGCGCACAGCGCCGGCGCGCCGTGGCGCGGCCGGTCCGCCCTCGATGCCGTCGAGCTGATGAGCGTGGGCTGGCAGTACCGCCGCGAGCACCTCCGGCTGCCGCATCGCTCGCACTCGATCATCACCAACGGGGGCGACCAGCCGAACGTCGTCCCGCGCAACGCGAGCATCTGGTTCTACTTCCGCGAAATCGACCAGCCCCACATGAAGGAGCTGGTGGAGATCGGCAACAAGATGGCCGAGGGCGCGGCCCTCATGACGAACACGAAGTGGACGTCGCGCATCCTCGGCACCGCCTATCCGCGGCACTTCAACAAGACCGTCGCCGAGACGATGTACGCCAATATCCAGAAGGTGGGCCTGCCGGAGTGGAGCGACGCCGACCAGACGCTGGCGAAGGCCCTCCAGAAGGAACTGGGCAACGCCACGCAGCCCGGACTGGCCACGAAGCTGAACGAGCTGGGACCGCCCACCGATCCCGAGCGCAACATGGGCGGCGGCTCGGACGACATCGGCGACGTTTCGTGGAACATGCCCACCGTGACGCTGAGCTATCCCGCGAACATCCCGGGACTGCCCGGCCACAACTGGTCCAGCGCGATTGCCAGCGCCACGCCGATTGCGCACAAGGGCGTCGTGGCGGGCGCCAAGGTGCAGGCGATGACCGTGCTCGACCTCCTGTCCAAACCCGAGCTCGTCAAGCAGGCCTGGGACTACTTCAACGACGTGCAGACCAAGGACGTGAAGTACGTTCCGTTCATCACGAAGGACACGCCGGCGCCGACGCACCTGAACACCGAGATCCTCGCGAAGTACCGCGAGCAGATGCGGAAGTTCTACTACGATCCCGGCAGGTACTCGACCTACCTGGAGCAGCTCGGGATCACGTATCCGACAGTCCGGACGACGCCGCAGTAGGGGAAGATGTCACCGGAACCGGCCCGGGGATCGCGACGGGAGCCATGGAGTCTTCAAGGTTTGCGCGGGAGATCGTGACACGGCTGGCGGCCATCCTGCCCGCAGGCTTCGCCGCGCGGGCGGATGGCGACGCCATCCACATCGACGCGCCGGATGAACTCGGGGCCTCGACGTCAGTCGGCTATCTCGACCCGGCGGAGGCCGAGCCGCACGACTATGCCGACGCGGCTTGGAACGTGCTGAGCATGGCGCAGGACGTGGTGAGCGAGACGACGGCCGACCCATGGCCTGCGCCTCTGGGTGGGGGTTCGGACCTTGCGGAGCCCGGCACGCGCGCGGAGGGCCGCGCGATCGTGTTGTGGTTCGGCGCCGAGGACGCCCCGGTCCTGCGCCTGCCGTCCATCACGCTCGACACCTGAGGGTGGCCGTGGCCTTCCCGGAGAGCTTCACCACGGCGCGGCTGCGCGTCGACCGGCTGACCGAGGCCGACTTCCCGGAGCTGTGCCGGATGCACCAGGACCCGGTGGTGATGACGCACCTCGGCGGCGTTCGGGCCGCGGACTGGACGGCCGGGTACCTCGATCGCAACCTCCGGCACTGGGAGTTACACGGGTTCGGGCTGTGGATCCTCCGCGAGCGGCACGGCGACGAGCCCATCGGGCGGGCGGTGCTGCGCCACCTGCTGGTGGACGGCGTGGACGAAGTGGAAGTGGGATATGGCTTCTACGAGCCGTACTGGGGGCGGGGCCTGGCCACGGAGGTGACGAAGGCGTGCCTGCGATTCGGCCTCGATGTGCTGCACTTCGAGAGCATCGTGGGCATCACGGGTCCCGCCAACGTGGGCTCGCAGCACGTGCTCGCGAAGTGCGGCCTCGTCTACGAACGGGCCACGGACATCGACGGCGCGATGGTGGCGCTGTTCCGGACGCCGACAGAGCCACAGATGCGCAGTAGGTCCCAGGCCCGTTTGGCCGTGGGCTCCCTCCCCCGCACAGCCTGCCGTTGATCTGCGCCCACCTGCGCCATCTGCGCGTCCCTGCACTCCATCCGCGCCGTCGCGGCGTATCTGCGGCCCAGCTGCCGCGGCCGTGATAGCCTCCGTGTGTTCGAGCGCCATTCGAGGGCAGGCACCCTGCAACCGACCAGCCGTTTGCCCGACACTTCTCGCGAAGGTGGCGACGGACTGAATCGCTGGTGTCCGTTCTGTGACCTGAGCGGGACTGCGATTCAAGGGAGGCTGTGATGGGTGTGCTGCGGACGGTCGTGTCGACGGGCGTGGTGGTGGCCCTCGGAGTGGTCGGGGCGCTCGCGTCCCCGGCCCGGGCACAGCCGTTTGGACCTGGGCCTGTGCCCGCGAACTCACTCGCACTGGGTATGAGTCCTGGTGGACCGCGGAGCGGGTGCGAGGTCGAGGCCGAGGGTGCCCTTGGCGGTGGGAGGTCCTTCAGGCTGAAGGCTGGACTGAAGCGTGGGGAGCCTAAGGGGCACCTGCGCTTTCGCGATCACGCGGCCACCATCGAGTTCCATGCCACGGTCATCACCGATCTGGTGGTTGACGGGACGATCGTCTCGGTCCAGGGGCACGGGAGAACCGGGGCAACCGGTGCGCTGGCCTTCGCGGCGACGCTCGACGCGGGACACAGGACGTTTGTGATCCGGTTGAGCGACGGCTATCTCTACTCGGGCGGTTTCACGGGTTACCAGACCGAGATCACGGGATCTTGCCCGTTCGACGGTGCCGCGGACCTCGGCCTGGACGGGTCCGGCGCCGCGAGCGCCACGATCGGTCGTGCCGGTGGCTCGCAGTCTGCTGGCGGCGTCACGCTCACCGTTCCTCAAGGTGCGTTGTCCGATGAGATGGTGATCACCATGACGCCCATCCTCGACCTTGGCGGGACGCCGCTCCAAGGCTCGATGATCGGCGGCGTGCGCCTCGAGCCGGACGGGTTGCTGTTCCTGAGGCCGGCGAGGCTGACGATGGCGTTGCCATCAGGGGTGCCCCCGCTGGACGTGGTCGGCTTCGGATCAGCCCACGATGGGTCCGACCTGCATCTTCAGCCGCGAACGGTCGAGAGCGCCGTCATCGAGCTCGAGCTGTGGCACTTCAGCTCCGCCGGCGCGTCCGCGGGAGGGGCAGCCGCTGCCTCGGCGGTGCACAGCCATCAGCCGACCACGGCGGAGCGGCGCGCATTGGGGCGAATTGCTGTCGCCGGACCGCCCTGCGAGGCGGAACTGGCGCTCGAGGTCGTCGACGGTCCCGCCTGCACCCATCTGCGTCAGGAGACGGTGCGCGCCCTCTTCGAGTGGTACGTTGACGCTGTCGAGCCCGGGCTCGAGCAGGCCGCCGGCGGTCCCTCCTTCCAGGTCGAAGCCGCGATGCAGGAATGGCTCCAGTGGGCCGAGAGGGTTCTCGAAGAGTTCTTCGGAGGCTCGCCAGTGTGCGGCACCCTGCAGAACGAGTGCGATCGCGCACAGGCCCTGGCGACTGCAGCCGTCGCTGGGCTGGCTCGGCAGCGGCTGCAGGCCTGCACCGGAACCGACCTGCCGTCACAGATCCGCGACATTGCCCGCATCGCAGACTTCGTGAACGCGGGAGGGATCGACCTGTCAGGTGAAGGGCTGCCCGAGGCCGCCAACCTGATCAGCGCGTGCGTGGGGATACGGATCGAGCCGCCCACCTTTCCCCTGATCGCCGCGCGGAACCACGCCAACCGGCTCGACGTCCGCGCCTTCGTCTCGACCTTCACCGGCTCGCAGCTCACTGACGTTCCCCTCCAGGTCTCCCTCGACGTCGAACCCGGAGACACCGACGCCTCGACCGGCACTCTCGACGGTGATGGACGCTTCCAGACGAACGTCTACCCCACGGGTGCAGCAAACGTGATCATCGATGTCACCGTCGAGTTGTCCCCTGGTGCGCTGCCGCAGCTTCCGCCCGGCAGCCGTGAAGGGTTCACGACGACTCACCGACTGGCCCGGATCGTCCGCGAGCGCGTTGAGCTGGAAGCCCTGGGTCCCGTCACCGGCCTCCAGCCCGGCGCCGCGGTTCCGCTGCGCGCACGGGTGGCCGGCGATGGCATGAGTAACGCAGCGGTCGGCTACACCCTCAGCGGAGTCGGGCAGATCTCCACGACCTCGGCCACGACAAACGTCCAGGGCGAGGCGCCCTCATTCGCCTACACCGCTCCGGCCGGCGGCCTCGGCGGCAGCGCCACCATCACCGCCAGCTTCGACGGCGCCACGGCCAGCGTCACCGTCACCCTCGCCGCCGCCACCACCGCCGTGACCATCAACCCGGCGGCGGCCGTCCTCAGCGCCGGAGGCACCGCACAGTTCTTCGCTGCCGTGAGCGGCGCCACCAACACCGGCGTCACCTGGACGGGGACGGGCGGCACCGTCACGCAATCCGGTCTCTACACCGCCGGTTCGACACCCGGCACCTACACCGTCACGGCCCGGAGCGTAGAGGTCACCACCGCACTGGCGAGCGCTTCCGTCACGATACAGAGGGCCCCACAGTGTCCTTCCACGCACTACGGGCTCACGGGCGAGGTCAGGCGCGTCACGGCGTACGACGACTTCAGCGAGACCGCGACGGCCATGGTTACCGTGTGCCTCCACCGCACGGCCAGCCCGCAGACGGCGTTTGTCGCCTCCATCAGCGGGTCTTACTCGAACCAGAATGGCGAAACCTCGTGCAGCGGTGAGTTCGCCATGGCCGTTCCGCGCAGCGGCGGCGGAGAGCAGAATACGAGGTACGAGGAGCTCACGTTCGGCCCGACCGGGCTCATCGAGTCGGGGAAGCTCAAGGCCGCCTCGATCAAGACATGCACCGACGGGCTCGTCACCCATCAGAACACGACATTCAGCGACACCGGCGCGGTCCACGTGATCGAGAGCGGTCGCACCGTTGCGATCGACTTCGCCGAGGTGGACGAGGGTTACCACGTCACCAGCGGTGTGCTGCGGCCGCAGTAGCGGATGAGACGAACGCAGATGCGCAGATAGGCCTATGCGGTTCGCCTCGGGGTTCCGGCGTCCTGCCGTTATCTGCGTATCTGCAGCCCCTCCGCGTTCAGACGCCGCTCGTCACGTACTTGCTGAGCGCGGCCAGCAGGCGGTCCACCTCGGCCGGGCTGTTGTAGAAGTGCGGCGACACGCGCAGGCCCGGTCGATCCTGGCCGCCGCGGGTGGTGATGGCCACCTTGTCACGCTCGTACAGGGCCGTCGCCAGCTTGTTCGCGTCGAGTGAGCCGGGCACGAACGACACCACGGCGACGCGCCGCTCGGGCACCGGCGAGGTCCACACCTTCATGTCGGGCAGCTTCGCCAGGCCTTCCATCAACTGCGTGGTGAGCGCGCGCGAGCGCTGCTCGATGGCCGCGCGGCCCACCTTCGTCTGGAACATCAGCGCCTCGCGGAACGCGATCATCGTCGCCTCGTCGCGTTGCCCGAAACCCTCGAACGTCTTCGAGAAGCCCACCGCGCCTGGATAGGCGCTGTAGATGCTGGGCCACAGCCGATCCTGCACGGCCTTGTTCACGAACAGCACGCCGCACTCGCGCGCCCCGCAGGGCCACTTGTGCGCGCTTCCGGTGTAGAAGTCCGGCTGGATGTCGGCGAGGTTCACGTCGAGCAGCCCGAAGCTCTGGGCGCCGTCGAGCAGCGACAGCACGCCGCGCTCGCGGGCGAGCCGGCACAGCTCCTTCGCGGGCATCAGGTCGCCCACGGTGCTGGAGAGGTGCGTGAAGGCGATGACCTTCGTCCGCGGCGTGATCGCGCGCGTGAACGCGTCCACGTAGTGCTCCGTCCCGGGGTGCGGGTTCCTCTGCTCCACCGTGACGACGGAGTACCCGAAGCGCTTGGCCTTTTCCCGCCACGCGTTCAGGTTGCTCGGGTGGTTGTCCGCGTGCACCAGGACCTCGTCGCCGGGCTTGAGGTCGAGCCCATTCGACACCATGTTGTTCGACTCGCTGGTGTTGCGCGTGATGACGATCTCGTCGGGCGTGACCCGCAGGAACTCCGCGAGGGCCTTTCGCGTGTTCTCCTTCTCGGGATAGAGCCGCGCGCGGTTGTTGGGTGAGGGGTCCTGGTCCACGCTGCGGGTTTCGCGAGTCAGCGTCTCGAGCACGCCGCGGGAGGACGGGCACAGGTTGGCGGCGTTCATCACCGCCAGGTCGGCTGGCATCACGAACTGCTCGCGGACGCCCTTCCAGAAGACCTCGCCAGACGCCGCGCCGCCCGGCGCGAACGCGGGTGCCGGCGCCGCCTGGCTGGCCCACACCGGATCCGCGAAAAGGGCTGCCGAACCGCCGAGGGCGAACAGACGCGTGAAATCACGCCGCGAGACTGGTGCTGCCATGGAACCCTCCGTTTCGGGGGCATTGTACGCGAACAGGGAGGCGGGGTTCTCGGGTTCCGGGGTTCTGGGGTTCTCGGGTTCTCGGGTTCAGGGTTCACCGGTTCCGGGGTTCAGCGGTTCACCGGGTGCGTGGGCGACTCACTTCGTCCCGGTGAGCGCGTAGACCCTGAACCGCCCCTCCTGGTGAGCGAGCGGGAGATCGAGGTCTCGATCGATGACCAGATAGTCGAGCCCGAAGCGGACGGCCAGTGCCCGGGCGCCCGCCGCGTCCAGCGCGGCAAAGTCCCCAATCACCTCGCGGCGCTCGATGACCCGGGCGGCCGACTCGCGCGAGTAGATGGCCATGGCGGTGTCCTTCACGTCCTCGAGGAACACGTCGCGGCCCGCGTGGCGGAGCGGCGTGCCAAAGCGCCAGGCATGGCCCGGGTCGGCGATGAGGTGGGCGCGTGCCGGTTGCTGCTCGGCCCAGCGGATGACGCGCGTCCAGTCGTCGTCAGGGAGACGCGCGGCGACGAGCGGACGATCGCCATGCTCGACGAAGGCGATCCAGACACCGCGGCCCGCAGCCGCCACGATGAGCACGGCCGCTACGGCCTGCCGCCAACGCGCTGGGGCGCGGGCGGGCATCCCGCGTGGTTGGTCCACGAGCAGCCACACCAGCGCGACCGTGCCGAGCAGATCCAGCACCCAGAACACCCGGGAGATCTGCAGCTGGACGAACAGCGCGGACCCCATGGTGACCGCGGGCAGCGTGAGGAGGAAGCCGGCGAGCAGGGCAATGGCCCCGGCGAGCAACCCTCGCTCGCGCGCGGTCGCGCCGCCGCGGTTGAGGCGCCACGCCAGTGTCCCGATGGCCAGGCACGCGGTCCCCAGGTTGGCGACCCACGCACCGGCCGCCCAGTCGCGCACGGGGAACAGGTAGTCCTTGGACTCGAGGAGCGCCCGCCACGCCGGGTCCATCGGCGCCAGCGCGCCCTGCAGGGGCCCGGCCAGCAGCATCCACGCGATGGCGACGAGGCCGATGCCGGCCAGCATGCCCACCGCCCGCCGCGCGTGCGGTTCGGTCGTCCAGATGGCCACGCCCAGGAACAGCACGAAGAACGCCGCGGTGGTGGGGTGGAGCAGACCGGCGGCCAGGATGGCGCCCATCGCCAGCCACGGATGCCCGCGCAGGTAGGTGGCGATCGCCCAGACGCCCACGGCGAACACCAGGACACGGGGGTGGAAGTAGCCCTCGAGCGTGTTCACGCCCGTCTTCGTGATGCGGTGGCGCAGGGTCTCGGCCGCAAGGAGGGCCCACGACGCCAGGGGTGTTCGGAAGAGTACGTGCCCCAGCCGCCAGAGGGCGACGTAGAAGATGACGAGGCCCAGCACGTAGCCGGCCGCGAAGCACGCCTCGATGGACCAGCCCGTGGACCTCACCACTCCTGCCACGATCTCGTCGACGAAGAAGTAGCGCGCCTGCGGATCGAGGAGGGCGGAGTCGCGTGGGAACAGCGTCGGGTCGAGCCGCTTCAGGACGGCGGGGATGTAGAACGCCTGATCAGCGGCGCCGAATCGATACCCACCCGAGTTGAGCGTGGCCAGCGCAACGAATGCCAGCGCGCCGGCAGCGTGGATCAGCGCCCGCACGTGAGCACTCGATCAGATCGCTTCGTCCGCGCTCGGGCCGTACATCGATGGCAGGGGCAGGTCGTGCATCCGGAGGTAGACGCTCAACTGCCCGCGGTGGTGCACCATGTGGTTGAAGACGAACGTGCGGAGCACGGTGGCCTTCGGCATGGTGAAGAGGGTCTGCCTGCCCTGAAAGAGCGACCACGGGGCCATGAGCTCGCCGTCGCCCCGCCCGGCCAGCGCGGCGCGTGCGGCGGCGGTGTTGGCATCGAACAGCGCAAGTAGCGCGTCGCGTGTGGCGGGCGGCTGATAGCCCTCTGGCCGTGCCGTGGACATGTCGAAGCCGTCCTGGGTGATGGTGACGCTCACCCAATGCGGCAGTTCCGCCAGGTGCGCAGCCAGGCGGCCGAGCGTCATGCTCCTGGGGTGCGGTTGCCAGTCGAACTGGCTGTCGGGCACGCGCTCCAGCAGCTTCCGGGTGACGCCCATCTCACGGTCGAACTCCGGCAGCAGCGTGTCCGAGGTGCGCATGCGGCATATTGTAGCCGGGCTCCATCGGTGGTGGCGGCGGCTTCGGCGCCGGCGCGGCCTTCGGCGTGGGCGCGACCGGCGGCACGGGCGCGGCCGCTCCGGGACGTCGCCCGCGCCGCCGCTCGCGTTCTTCCTGTTCCGACATCACCGAGCCGCGTCCGAGGTGGATGTCGCCGTTGAACGACTGCACCTCGATGCGCGCGCTGCCCGTGCCCAGCGTGAAGTTGAACCGCTTGCTGCCGCTGTCGCGCGACTGCCCTTCGGGCAGCTGGATGGGGAAATCGGACGAGAAGTCGCCCTGGAACGTGCGCACGAACACCATCGCGTTGGCCGCGCCGCCGAGCCCGACCCGCACGTCACCCCCGTGCGTGGTCAGGCGATAGGCGCCGCCGTCCCTGACGGTGCCGTTGAACGTGACGTCGCCATTCACCGTGGACACCTCGAGGTTCGACGTCTGGGCGTTCTCGATGACGATGTCGCCGTTGGTGGTTTCGGCGCTCATGTCGCCGGTGACGTTGGTCAGGCGGATGCCTTCGTTCACCGTCGTCGCCTGCACGCGGCCGCTGGCCTTGTCCACGGTAATCACGCCCATCACCGAGCGCACCGACACCGCGCCCGATCCGCCGACCACGCGGACGTTCCCGTGAACGGTTTCGACCGTGACCTCGGCGCTCGTGCCCTCGATGGCCGCTTCGAGATAGCTCCCAGAGAGGTTGACCGGCATCCACCGCGGAACGGTGAGTCGATAGTCCACGAGGCTCGCCGGCCCGCGGGCGGCCCGGCTGCGGATGCGGATGGTCTGGTCTGCTGTCTGGATGTCGACCGACTCCCGATCGCTGTGCGAGGCTTCCACCTTTACCACGTCGCGGTCCCACGAGGCGACGACGACCTCGCCGGCGTTATTGGTGAGCACCAGGCGGGTACCCTTCGCCACCGCCACTTCCTGGTTGGTCCGGGGCGCGTTCTCCGGCCCGCCCGGCCTCGCCTGGATGGGCGCCTGCTGCGCGTCGTTCAGCGCATTGCCGTCCTGCGCCCCCGCCATGACTGGCGTCAGGACCACCACCGCGGCCATCGTCCACACTCTCGCGCACGTTCCTCGCATACGTCGATCCCCTCTACCTGTGGTCATCTGAACCCAACGGCCGCCGCTCTACCGCCTGCGCATCTGCCGCTCGCGTCATCCGCGCCCTCTGCCTCGCCATCGACGTCAGCTGCCACTCGATAGCATCGCCGCCTGCCTCAGCAACTCGAGCTTGCGCCGGCGCGCGTCGGCGAGGTGCGTGTTGAGATAGGTGTTGGCCGGATCGGCATCGAGCGCCGCCCGTGACTGCCTGATCGCCTCGTCGATGGCGGCGAGGTTGCGCTCGAGCACCATCACGGTCTGCGGATTCAGCGTCTCGCGTCCCTCGCGCAGCACCTGCTCGAGATCGGCGACCGCCGCGTCGTACTCGGCGTCGGCAAACGTCGCGCGCTGCACATCGCCCTGAACGGCGTCGGTCGGCTCGGCCACCGCGCGAATCGTCGGTCCGGTCGAGGCCGGCGACGCCGGCCCCGGCCTCAGGGCCAGCCACGATACTCCCGCCGAGACCGCGATGAGCAGGGTCGCCGCCATGGCCAGTTGCGGCAGTGAGAAGGTGAACGAGCGCGAGGTCGCCGAGCGCCGATCGAGCCGCGCCTCGATTCCCGGCCACAGGTTGCGCTCCGGCGGCGCATCAGCGAGCGCGCCGATCGCCAGGAGCAGGTCGTCCTGCCTGTCGAGCGGGTCGTCGTCCGCGGGGCCACGCCCCTGGATCTCGTCCCTAACCTTGTCTGTGTCCATCTGCGCCACCTGCGGCCCTGTCCGTGTCTGCAATCATCTGCGGCCTACCGTTGTCCTATCTGCGGCCCGGTCCGCGTCTGCGCCATCTGCGGTCTGTCTGCGGCCCTCTTCGTGGTTGCGTTCAGCGTCCGCCTCAACGTCTGTCGCGCGCGGTGCAGCTGCGACTTCGACGTCCCGGCCGACACGCCGAGCATCCCGGCAATTTCCTCGTGGCGATAGCCCTCCACGTCGTGGAGCACGAAAATGGTCCGCGCCCCCGGCGGCAGTCGCTCGATGGCCGCCTGCAGATCCATCCCGAGGTCGGGCCGCGAGCGGGGAGGCGCGGTGGCCACCTCGAGCGCCGACTCGCTGTCGGAGAGGAACCGATCGCGGGCCACGCCCAGCGTCCGGAACCGCTCCACGATGACGTTGACCGCCAGGCGATGGAGCCACGTACCGAACGACGACTCGCCCCGGAACGTGCCCAGCTTCTGCCACGCGCGGACGAAGACGTCCTGCGTCAGCTCGTCGGCAGCGTCGGGCCCGGCCATCCGGCGTGCGAGACCGTGCACCCGTGGCACATGGGCGTGATAGACCCGCTCGAAGGCGGATGCATCTCCGTTGGCTGCAAGGACGACGTCGTCCACCGGCATGGAATTGGATGGCGCGTCGGGCGGAAGGGTTGGAACCGGGGGTGGCGGCCACCCCCGGGAATAGAGCGGATGGGCTATTGCGGGCGCGAGAAGTCGACCTTCGGGACCTGCTTGGCGGCCTCGGGCGCCTGGAACAGCGGGTATTCCTTGAAGCCGAAGATGCCGGCCGTGATGTTGGACGGGAAGGAGCGGCGCTGCGTGTTGTAGGACTGCACGAACTCGTTGTACCGCATGCGCTCCACGGCGATGCGGTTCTCGGTGCCCGCAAGCTCATCCATCAGGCGCGCAAAGGTCTGGTTCGACTTCAAGTCAGGGTAGTTCTCGACCACGACCAGCAGCCGCGCCAGCGCCGAGGACTGCTCGTTGGCCGCGGCCATGGTCTGCTCGGGCGTCTGGGCACCCGCCAGCTTGGCGCGCGAATCGGCGATGGCGCCGAAGACGTCCCGTTCCTGTTGCGCGAATCCCTTGGCGGTCTCGACCAGGTTCGGGATGAGGTCATTGCGCCGCTGCAGCTGGTTCTCGACCTGCGACCACTGGGTCTTGATGGCCTCTTCCTGGCCGACGAAGGTGTTGTACGAGCAGCCCGACGAAGCCACTGCCGCGAGCACCATCACGATTCCAGCCGTGAACCGAATCAGCTTCTGCATAGAGTCCTTTCTACCACGAGGCGCCGCCGCCCCCGCCTCCGGATCGCCCGCCGCCAAAGCCGCCGAAGCCGCCTGATGAGCCACCCCAACTGCCCCCGCCGCCCCATCCGCCTCCGCCCCAGCCGCCTCCCACGCCGAACGGCCCCGCGCCGCTCGTCCAGTGGCGTCCCCGTCGTCGAGCGGTGGCAGACCTGCTGCTCTTCATCACGCGATACAGGATGTAGAGCACGATGAGGAGGGTGATGGGATTGATCGGGAGGCTCGCGCCGGGCCGCTCGGCCGCACGTGGGGGCGCCACCTCGATGGTGACGTTGCGCCCGTCGGCGATGCGCTGGGCCACGCGGGTGGCGCCGGCCAGCAGCCCCGCCCCGTATTCGCCGCGGCGGAAGAAGGGCACCATGGCGTCGCGGCTGGTCTCGCCGGCGAACCCGTCAGTGACGAACCCTTCCAGGCCGTAGCCCGCCTCGATCCGGACCTGGCGATCGTCCACGGCCAGGACGATGAGCGCGCCGTTGTCACCCTTCCGCGTGCCGATGCCCTTGCCGTGGTTCTCGAACATCTGCACGGCATAGCTCTGGAGGTCGGCGTACGGCTTGAAGGTCCTGACCGTGGCGACGACGATGACGTCGCCACTGGCGTCCTGCAGGCGGCGAACCAGGGTTTCGAGCTCGGCGGCCGACTGCTGGTCGATGACGCCGGCGAAGTCGTTCACCGGCGCGGTGAGCTCGGGCGGCAGGGGCTGCGCCGCGGCCAGTGACGCCGACAGCAGCAGCGCGACGAGGGTCAGTCGGGCCATTGGTCGATGACGCGCAGCAGGGCATCCATCGTCGCCAGGTACTCGGGATAGAGGCGGAGTGCATCCACGCCCGGGGCCGGCTCGGTCGCCAGCGCGAGGACATCGCCGACGACGCGCGGATCGAGCCCGGCACGCGCGGCGGCCCAGTGCGACAGGTCGGCGACGGTTTCGCAGGGGAACCCGTCGAGCCGCGCCATCCGGCGCAGCAGCAGGGCAAACCCGGGGGCCGATCGCCGCACCAGCGCGTCTGTGGCGGATGGGCGCGCGGCATCCTCGATGTAGTTCTCGCGGAGGTGGAGCAGGTGACTGGCCGCCTGCGCCTCGACGGCACGGCGCAGGTCGCGCCGATCGATGCCGATGCCGGCAAACGGGTCCTGGCCGACCAGCACGACGTGGGTGTCGATGATCTCGCCGTACTCGATGGGGAAGGCGTCGAGCGACTGCGCGAACTCGTCGCGCGGCAGCACGAGCGGCGTGGCGGCTCCCGCGTGGTGCCACTGCGAGGCGGTCGAGGCCATCGCCCGCAGGTCGTCCATTGTCAGCGACGAAACCAGCGCCAGGCTGTGGGCCGGTTCGCTGGTGTGGCGCCCGTAAGCCACCACCGCTTCCAGCCGAGTCCCGAAGATGCGCTGCAGGTCGGCAACGACGGGGTCGAGTCGGGCGCGTGCGGCCGTATCCATTCCCTGTAGTCTATGACGGTCGCGTGCCGCGCGTGTTCCGGTGGAAATTGCGAGGGCAATCCCCGGATAACGCGAGGC